>CALKHM010000286.1 GCA_937988695.1 uncultured Microbacterium sp.
ATCCCGTGACGACGTTGACGACCCCGTCGGGGAATCCCGCCTCGGACGAGAGCTCTGCGAGGCGCAGGATCGTCCGCGACGTGTATTCGCTGGGCTTTACCACCACGGTGTTGCCGGCGGCCAGCGCCGGGGCGATCTTCGAGGTTGTCAGCGTCAGCGGAGAGTTCCAGGGTGTGATCGCCCCGACCACGCCCAGCGGCTCGTGCTGCGTGTAGTTGAGGATCGCGAGGTTCGTCGTGGGCACCTGAGCCCCCTGCACCTTGTCGGCCAGCCCCGCGTAGTAGTAGTAGTACTCCGGCAGGCTGCGCAGCTGCCCGCGCATCTCGCGCAGCAGCTTGCCGTTGTCCAGGGTCTCGAGCATCGCGAGCTCGTCGGCGTGTTCGCCGATCAGATCCCCCAGCCGCCGCAGCAGGTGGCCGCGTCCAGTGGGCGTCAGGCCCGACCAGGCGCGTGATTCGAACGCGGTGCGCGCGGTGGTCATGGCTCGATCGATGTCGGGCGCGGTGCCACGTGCTGCCTCGTACAGCACATCGAGTGTGGCGGGGTTGGTGCTGGGGAAATACTCGCCGCCGGCGGGTGCGACGTGCGTGCCGCCGATGAAGTGCGAGAGTCGTTCAGCCACGGCGTTCTCCTTCGAGTCGTGAGGGGGTGGAGGTCTCCGTCTGCGCCAAGAAGGAGGCGATGACATCGACGAGCCCCCGGGTGTCTTCCACCGGGATCATGTGGTGTGCGCCCGGGATGATCTCTGCCCGGCAGCCAGGGATGGCGTCGGCGAGCCGTCGCGTCATCTCCGGCGTCGATCCGGGGTCGAGCTGGCCGGTGACCGCGAGCGCGGGAACCGTGATCTCGCCGAGTCGCGGACCGATCTCGCGGTCGCCGCGGGCGAAGACCGCGTATGCGTGCAGGAACGATTCGACGTCATTGCGGGACAGTGTGCGGCGAGTCGCGTCGACGACGGCCGGCGAGACTGTCGAGCCGTCGGGGTACCAGCGCTGCAGGGAGGCCTCGGTGCTGGCGGTGAAGTCGTCACGCGCGTTCTGCAGACGCTTCTCGACCTGCGCGGACTCCAGCGGTGTGCGCCGGCATACGGAGCTCACGCAGACGAGTGAGAGCAGCTGGTCGGGAATCGATCGTGCCAGCTGCTGGGCGATCAATGCGCCGAGCGAGAACCCGACGAGGTGGAACCGGCCGTCGGGCAGGCGGGCGAGCACATCGGCGGCCAACGACGCCAACGTCTGCGGCGTGCGCAGCGGAGGCCGGGAGCCGTGTCCGGGCAGATCGAGCGCGACGCACTCGCGGGCGATCCGCGAGGTGAAGGGCTCCCACATCGTGTGGTCCAGCCCCACGCCGTGGAGCAGCACCACGGGCGCGCCCGATGCGCTCATCGCCGTCACTTCTGTTCGGACGACAACGCCGCAAGCCGCTGTTGCGGACGGCCCTGGGCGGCGCCGGCGAGCGCGATGATGATCTCGTCGGGATGCGGCGCGTCGGCCAGACGCACCTCGACGGACTGGTGGTGCGACCGGATCGTGGCATCCGTGAAGTGCTTCAGCGGGATGTCGAACGAGACGCCCGCGGGTCCGCGCTTCTCGACCGCTGGAAGCAGGGTGCTGGCGCCGGCCGCGCGACGGAAGTGGTCGCCGAACTTCAGCGTGTGGATGAGAGCCGAGCCGTGCTCGATCTCGCCGTTGAGTCCTACGATGGCGGCCTTGCCGTATGCCTCGAGCGGGCCACCCAGCGCCGCCATCACCCGCGGCGCGAGCAGGGCGCCCAGGTCGGAGGCGACGGCGTCGATGCCCGGCGCGAGATCCTCGACGAACCCTTGGCCGGCCCACGGGTTCTCGATGACGACGGCGACGATCGCCAGGCGAGCGATGGGATCGACCGCGCGGCCGCCCTCTTCGGCGACCTCTTCGACGGTGGTGACGAGCTTGCGATAGTTCACAGCGTGATCTCCTTCAGGATGTCGGACGTGACGGGTGCATCGGTCGTGCGGTCGCCGATGCGGGCATGGGGCCGTGGTCCGGTGGATGCCGCGGCGATCACGACGATCTCGTCGGGGTGCGGTGCATCCGGCAGATCGACGGTGATCGTCTGGTAATAGTCGCGGGTGGCGGCGGCGGTCTTGTGCCACAACGGGATCCGTACGACGTCGCCCGGTGAGGCATGGCCATCGACGAAGCAGAGGATCGAGCTGCCCTCGAGCGCTTCGCGCATGAGGTTGCCGAAGTACGGCGTGTGGATGAACGCGGCGGCGTGCTCGAGCTCTCCGGCAGAGCCCACGAACGCCGCCTTCCCGAAGGCCTGAATGGCGGGCGCGCCGCCCAGCGCGGCGCGCAGCCGGTCGGTCAGCAGCTTCGCCAGCAGCGGTGCGATGCGCCGGGTCGCCGGTGCGAGGTCTTCGTCGGTACCGGTTCCGATCCAGGGGTTGTGGATCACGGCGACGGCGGCGGCCCGCCGGATGTCGTCCGCCTGGGCGCGCGGGAGCTCCTCGGATGCCGTCATGATCGTGCGCAGCCCGGATGAGCGGGCGATCGCGTCGTAGTCGTGCAGCGTAGTCCGGTCGCTGAGGTCGACGACCGATTCGGTCAGTGAGGGTGTGATCACGCGTTCCGCTCCTTGTCGTTCACGCAGTGGATACCGGAAACCTTCGATGGCACTGCACAGGCCGATGGACGGGCGTGTCGGACAGACACGAACATGTCGCGCCGGGCGGGCGCTCGTCGCGCCTTCTGCGACCGACGATAGCTTGCATGCAACAGACGCGCAATGCCAGGGAGAGAATCTCTGGAAAAGACGCTTTGAGCATTGATATCTCGCCGAGTCGAGCAGGAAGCATCCTGCCGTGTTCCATGCAACAGCATCAGCAGACTACTGTCGTCCGTATCAGGATGCGACAGCTGTCGGCGCCGCCATGCGCGGACTCTCCGAGAGGATCTCGCGTGCCGAGGAGGCGACATGGTCTCGCATCGCGTGCTCGGCACGATAGCCGTCGCGGTCCCGGATGAGCTCGAAGATGCGCCGGTGCTCCTGGACCGACTGCGTGAGGCGCCCCGGATGGCTGAGCGACCGACTCACCAGGCGTGGATAGGCCAGCTGGTTCATCAAGGTGCGGTAGTGGTCGGACAGCTTGGTGTTGTCGGCGCCTTGCAGGAGCGTCTGATGGAACTCGGCGACCAGCCGTTCGTACTCGGCGTGATCGTCTGCGGCGGCGGCCCGCTCGGCGGCCAGGACGTTGCGCTCCAGGATGTCGAGCTCGGCGGTCTGGCCACGCCCGGCCATCAACCGCGCGGCGAGTCCTTCCAGAGCCTCCTTGACCTCGAACATCTCCACGATCTCGCGCCTGCTGGTGATCCGTACGAACGAGCCGACCTTGGAGCGGATCTCGACGAGGCCCTCGGATTGCAGCTGCTTGAGGCATTCGCGCACGGGGGTCCGGCTCACGCCGAACTCCGACGAGAGCTTCGCCTCCGACAGGGCCATCCCCGGCTCGTATTCGCCATCGATGATCAACTGGCGCAGGCGATCCAGCAGCAGCGCCTGAGTGAGTGCACCGCTGTCTTCGGCTTCCTTCTTCATGATCTTGTTCTCCATCAGGTAGGCCGACACCGCAGCGGCCGGGCGCGTGGCGGACCCGGCCCGTCAGGTGGCATCATAGGCGGTCGCGCTCACGAGAGGCGCCCACCAGATCGCCGATCCATGTATGGTACATCACCATGCAGCCTCGCGCCGTGTGCTCTGATCTCGCCGTCTTAAAACAGGGAAGTTCCCCTCGTTCTTGACACGATAGAGACTCCGGTCTAACGTTCACTACCATGCATCACACAGCGGTGATGCCACCGACCTCACTGAGAGCACGTCGACAAACCGACGTTCGCGAGCTCTCGTCGAACAACAAGGGAGTCTTGACCATGAGAAGCAGGGGACTGGCTGTCGCTGTGGTGGCCCTGACGATGATGGGGCTGACGGCGTGCTCTGGGGCCGGCGGCGGTACCGGCGGAGCCGGGGCAGGAGGCGGGGCCGCGGCCGTGACGTCTTTCGACAACGCGCCTCAGGGGATCAAGGCACGAGGCACGCTCGACCAGTTCTGCGGCAAGGGCACGGTGAAGGTCGCGTACATCGATGGCTTCGGAGGCAACACCTGGCGCAAGACCACACTCGCCGAGCTGCAGGATGAGGCGTCCAAGTGCCCGAATGTCGAGCTGAAGTACTTCAACGCGAACGGCGACCAGGCGACGTACATCTCGCAGGTCAACGCCGCCACCGCACAGAACTACAACGCGTTGATCACGTATGACGACTTCGGCCAGGCCGTTCTTCCGGCGTTGAAGCAAGCGCATGCGGCGGGTGTCGCCGTCGTACCGTTCGCCGCCTCGCCGGGCGGTACGCCCGGCGTCGACTACACCGGGTTCGTCAGCGACGACGTGACGGCGGCGCCGAAGGCGTGGGCGGAGTTCATGAACCGGGCGACCGACGGCAAGGGGAATCTGGTGTTCCTGGGCGGGACACCCGGCGATCCCACCAGCCAGGCGTATCTGAACGCCTTCCTCGATGCGATGAAGGCGTACCCGGGCATGAAGATGCTCACCGGTGACACGCCGGTCACCACGAACTACGATGTCGCCCAGGCACAGAAGGCGATGGGCGGTCTGCTCACGAAGTACTCCAAGATCGACGGCGTGGTCGCCTTCTACAGCGCTGGTCAAGGGCTCGGTGCCATGCAGGCGTACATCGCGGCGGGTGTTCCGTTGCCGGCCTTCGCAGGCGGGTCCGACGTGAACCAGGAGGTCTGCCTCTGGCACAAGCACTCGGCATCCGACCCCGCCTTCCAGATCTTCGGTTCCGAGGGGTCGACCTACATCGGCAGGATCGCGCTGCGTCAGGCGGTCGCCGCCGCCCAGGGCGAGAAGGACCCCGAGTCGTGGACGTTCGAGCGCTTCACGGGGATCGACACCCTGAACAAGGACATCCCGGCATGCAACCCGCAGCTGCCGCCGGATGCCGACCTGTGGTCGACGTTGCCGGAGGCCAAACTGGTTCAGGCGTTGAAGGGCGACTGATCGATGAGCGAGTCCCTCCCGGACCTCGACGTGAGCAGCTTGCAGCCGCGGGACCTGCCCGACGCGCCTGCGGGTGAGAGTAGTGCGCCGGAGCCGTCGGTGGACGGCTCCGGCGCACGCGCCGACGACCTTCTGCGGTTGACCGGCATCGACAAGCGCTTCGGCGGCGTCCATGCTCTGAAGGGCGTGGACTTCGCTGTGCGTCCGGGAGAGGTGCACGCGATCGTCGGTGAGAACGGCGCAGGCAAGAGCACTCTGGTGGGCGTTGCCGCCGGCACCGTCGTCGCCGATGTCGGCACAGTGAGCATCCGCGGCAGCTCGACCGACCGTCCGTCGGCATCCTGGGCGAAGGAGAACGGGCTTGCCGTCGTCTACCAGGAGCCTGCGTTGATCCCCGACCTCACCGTCGCGGAGAACATGCGACTGGGGGCACCGCGCGCCGTGCGTCCCGGCCCCGCGCGGCAGAGCTCCTGGGCGAAGGAGCAGCTGGCCGGCTGGCGGCAGATCTTCGACATCGACCCCGCAACGTCTGTGCGCGACTTGAGCGCGGGTGAGCGGTTCATCGTGGAGATCAGCCGCTCACTCGCTGCCCGGCCGTCGGTTCTCATCCTCGACGAGCCGACCGAGCACCTGATGCCAGCCGCCGTGGACGCCCTCTTCGATGCCATCCGGGGGATCGTCGGCCGCGGATGCTCGGTGGTCTACATCTCGCACCGCGTGCACGAGGTGAAGCGGATCGCCGATCGGATCACCGTGCTGCGCGACGGGGCGGTGCGGGGCACGCACGCGGCCGCCGACCTCTCCGAGTCGCAGATCGTCGACCTCATCGTGGGCCGTCGGCTCGAGGCGCGCTTCCCGGCCAAGCCGGACGACGCGCACGAGCAGGTGCTGGTGCAGGTCTCCGGCCTGAGCGGCGCCCGGTTCGCCGAGATCGACCTCGAGGTGAACCGGGGCGAGATCCTAGGGCTCGGCGGGATCGACGGGAACGGCCAGCGCGAGTTCCTTCGTGCTCTCGGAGGTCTGGTGGCCTCCCATGGACATGTGCGCGTGGCAGGCGCCGCCCTGCGCAACGGCTCACCCTCTGCTGCGGCCAAGGCCGGCGTCGTCTACATCTCCAACGACCGTCGTCGCGAGGGCATGCTCACGAGCCTGAGCATCGCCGACAATCTCGTCATCCGGGCGCTCGGGCGCATCGGCCGGTTCGGGTTCCTCGGCATGCGCCGCCTCGCGGATGTCGTGGAACGGGCTGTGGCGTCGTTCGGCATCAAGATCGGGTCGCCGCGGGACCCCATCGAGACATTGTCCGGCGGCAACCAGCAGAAGGTCATGCTGGCCCGTGCGATGCTCACCGAGCCCACGCTGGTGCTGGCCGACGAGCCGAGCCAGGGCGTGGATGTCGGCGCCCGCGCGGAGATCTACCGCATCCTGCGGGAGGCCACCGCACAGGGCTCGGCCGTCATCCTCGTCTCCTCGGACGCCTCAGAGCTGGAGGGGCTGTGCGACCGGGTCGTCGTGTTCTCGCGCGGTCAGATCGTCGCCGATCTGGCCGGGGACGACGTCAGCGAACGCGAGATCACGACCGCCGCGGTCACCACCACCACGACGGCCCTGGCCACCGAGCGCCGTGCCCGACGCCGGCGGTTCCACCGGCTGTTCGAGCACGACAGCTCGCCGAGCATCATCCTGGCGCTCGCCGTGGTCGTGCTCGGGATCGTGGCCGCCGCGGGCAACCCGTACTACTTGACACCGCGGAACATGTTCCTGGTGCTGCCGCTGGTCGCGATCATCATCTTCTTCTCACTCGGACAACAGCTGGTCATGATGACCGGCGGGATCGATCTGTCGGTCGGCCCGTTGGCCGGGCTGATCAGCGTCGTGGCGTCGTTCACCCTCACCACGGGTGTCTCCGGACTGTCGCTTTGGGCCGGGCTCGCGCTGCTGGTCGTTCTCGCGCTGGCGGCCGGCGCCGTGAACTGGGTATTGATCGACGTCTTCGGCATCGGCCCCATCATCGCCACCCTGGTGACCTTCACCGGCATCCAGGGGATTGCGCTCGTGCTGCGGCCGACGCCTGGCGGCACGTTCGATCCCGCGATCATCGACGCCGTGTCGACACGCATCGGATTCGTCCCGGTGACCCTGATCGTAGCCGTGGCCTTGGCCGTCGCCTGCGAGCTCATGCTGTATCTCACGGTCTTCGGCCTTCGCCTGCGCTCGACGGGGTCCGCCCCCGGCACGGCCGGGAAGCTCGCCGTCACACAGCGGCAGGTGCGATTCCTTGCGTACATCGGCTGCTCGCTGCTGGCGCTTCTGGGCAGCATCGCTCTCCTGCCGCAGCTGGGCTCGGGCAACGCCGGCGGCGGCACGCTGTACAGCCTGGCCAGCATCACCGCCGTCGTCCTGGGCGGCGCGAGCATCTTTGGCGGCCGCGGCTCGTTCGTGGGCGCTCTGCTGGGAGGCCTCCTGATCGTCCAGATCAACACCGTGGTGCAGTTCCTCGGTCTGACCGCGTACTGGCAGGACTGGGTGCTGGGCGGGCTGACGATCATCGCCGTCGCGGTCTATTCGAGCGTGCGGGCCGGAGGGGTGAGGACGCGATGACGCGAACGACGTGGAGCTCGCGAACGATGCGAGGGCTCTGGGAGAGCGGGGCGGTCTGGATCGCGCTGGTCGCGCTGTTCCTCCTGAGCTGGCTGGTGCAGCCGCGAAGCGTGTCGGCCCTCTCGCTCGGTGTCATGCTGCCGTTCGCCGCGATCCTCGCGATCGCCGCGGTGGGGCAGACGCTGGTCATCCAGCAGCGGGGCATCGATCTCTCGGTGGGCGGGACGGTCACGATCGCCGCCGTGGTCGTGAGCAAGGCCGACCTCCCGCTGCCCGTGGCGATCGGCATCGTCCTGGTCATCAGCGCCGTGATCGGGCTCCTCCTCGGCGTGGTGGTGAACATCCTGCGCGTGACATCGCTGATCACGACGCTTGCCGCCGGGACGATCCTGGGCGGCGTGGCGCTGGCGTACACGAAGGCGTCGCCCTCGTCGGCTCCCCCAGCGCTGGTCGACTTCGTCGGTGGCACTTGGCTCGGCGCCTCTCGCGTGGTGTGGCTGGCAGTCGTCGTGGTCGTCGTCGCGTGGGTGCTGATGAACCGCACGGTCGTCGGTCGCCGCTTCGTCGCCGTGGGTGCCAACACGGCTGCCGCTCGCGGTGCGGCCGTCAAGCCCCTGGTGTACGGCATCGCGGCGTACACCCTGGCCGCGCTCTGCTACGGCATCGCCGGCATCGTGCTGGCGGGGTACGTGCAGTCGCCCGGCGTCAAGGTCGGCGACGACTACATGATGTCGTCGATCGCCGCGGTGGTCGTCGGCGGCACGAGCCTGGGCGGCGGGCGCGGTCGCCTGATCGGATCAGCCGTTGGGGCGCTCCTGCTCGGGCAGCTCACGCAGCTGGTCCTGTCGCTGGGCGCCCCCACGTCCACGCAGATGATCGTGCAAGCCGCCGTGATCGCGGTCGCGGCAGCCATACAGCCGGAGAGCCGCAGGACCGTCGTCGAGATGTTGCGCAAGGCGCGTGCCTGGCGGCCGCGGAAGGTGCCCGAGCCGGCGCGGTGAGCGGCGGCGGCCGGGTGGATGCGGCATCCCGGTGCACGGTGCGGGACCCTGGTCCGGACACAGCACCGCACCGCTGGCGCGTGGTGCCGGTCGATCATGTGCGGCTCGTCGGGCTCACAGATCCTCTGTGCGTGCGTGCGCGGCCCGTTGTCCCGAGCCGCGGATCGTGAGTACCAGTGCCGTGCCGATCGTCGCGGCGACGATGACGACGCCCAGCGACAGCGTCTCGGCCAGCCCGGCGGCGGGAAGCAGATTGACCAGTGGCGACATCACGGCCGCACAACCGAAGCCGGATGCGCCGATGAGTCCCGCGGCGGTTCCTGCGTCATGCGGATGCCCCTCCAAGGCCAGCGTCTGAATCGTGGGCAGCCCGAGCCCGCATCCGAGGAGGAAAAGCCCGCACGCGACGGCCACCCATACCGGCGATGTTGCGGCCGCCGGGATAGCGACGAGTGTTCCTCCGCTCACGGCCAGCACCGCGCACGAACCCCACAGGACCCGGCCGGCGGGAATGCCGTGTGCGAGCAACCTCGGCGAGATCTGCAACCCCACCATCATCCCGACGGTGAGCACGGCGAAGAGGATGCCGAAGCCGCTGGCGCTGAGCCCGAAGTGGGACTGAAAGATGAACGGAGCCCACTGCAGGAACGAGAAGAGCGCGGTGAACCGCAGAGCAGCCAGCGTCAGGAGGCCGGCGAACGCGGCGTCTGCGAGCAAATGCCCGAAACGCCGGAAGGTCGTGCGCCTCCGCCATCTGAAGGGGATGGACGGACTCCTTACCGTGGAGGCGAGGACGAGTCCTGCGGTGGCACACGCTGCCGAGAAGGCGAAGATTCCCCGCCATGACAGGAACGTCAGCAGTACCGATCCCACGACGGGTGCGATCAGCGGAGCAAGGCTCGAGACCAGGGCGATCGTGCCGATGACGCGTGCGAGCCTGCCGCCGGAATGCTCATCGCGGGCGATGGCCAGTGCGGTGACAATCGCACTGGCAGCGCCGAGGCCCTGTGCAAAGCGCAACGCAATGAGCTCGACGATGTCCGCCGCCAGCATCGCTCCAACGCTCGAGAGCAGAAGCGTGAGCAGGCCGCAGACGAGCGGAACCTTCCTACCGACGGCGTCGCTCCACGGGCCGACAGCCAGCTGTCCGAGGGCGAACCCCAGCATCGTGGCCGCCAAGGTGCCATCGACGGCGGCGAGCGGAGCTGCGAGGTCGTCTGCCAGCTGTGGGAGCGCGGGCAGGTAGGAGTCGATCGTCAGGGGCCCGAGGGCGGAGAACAACCCGAGGATCACGACGGGCGTCTTCTTCGCGTTGCGGGCGACGGACGGCACAGGCAGGACCAATTTCTGGAGCGGACGCGCATTGCGCGGGAGGTCTTGACTTCGGAGAGGAGTCGTGTAATCGTTTACGGCGTAATCGTTTACAGGAGGTAACATGGCACACGTTACCACCCCGGTGCCGACGCTCGGCGACGCGCCACCACGGCTGCGGACCAAGCGCCCCGGGCTTGCCTTTCGTATCGTCCTGTCCGTGGTGATCGTTGTTGTCGTCGTCGCCGCGATCGGCGTCGTGATCTTCTCGGGAGCGATCAGCTGGAGCACGGTCTGGCAGTATCTGTTCGCTCCTGCGGTGCTCAGCGGATTGTGGATCACTATCCAGCTCACCGTCTTCTCCATGCTCATCGGGATCACCCTCGGCGTACTGTCCGCGCTGGCCGTGCGGTCCCGTACACCGGCCATCGCGTGGGTGGCCCGAGGATACATCTGGTTCTTCCGCGGGACGCCTGTCCTCGTGCAGCTGATCTTCTGGTTCAATCTGGCGCTGGTCATGCCGGCGATCGGCTGGGGGCCGGATGCGTTGTCGACCAACGATGTGATCACGCCGTATGTGGCGGCTCTCCTCGGCCTCGGGATCAACGAGGGGGCGTACATGAGCGAGATCTTCCGCGCTGGGATCGAGAGCGTGGATCGTGGGCAATCGGAGGCGGGCTTGGCCAGCGGAATGACGTCTTCTCAGGTGATGAGACGGATCGTGCTACCGCAGGCGGTCCGGGTGATCACGCCGCCCACGGGCAACCAGATGATCGGCATGCTCAAGACCACGTCGTTGGTATCGGTGATCGCTGCTCAGGATCTGTTGACGAGTGTCCAGCACATCTACGCCATGAACTATCAGGTGATCGATCTCCTGATCGTCGCCTGCATCTGGTACCTCCTTCTGACCACGATCGCGACCTACGCGCAGTCTCGGCTCGAGCGACGGTTCGCCGAGGGCAAGCCTTCCGCCGTGGGAACGCGACGGTGGCGTCGCACCCGGCCGTCATTGACGGTCGCCGACCTGCCGAAGGATCATTCATGACTGCAATGCTGGAAGCGCGCTCGATCTGGAAGTCATATGGCAGCCATCTCGTGCTGCGTGGCGTCGACCTCGAAGTCGCGCGAGGTGAAGTCGTCGCCGTACTGGGTCCTTCCGGGTCGGGAAAGAGCACCCTGCTGCGGTGTCTGAACTACCTCGAGTCTCCCGATTCCGGCTCGATTCATCTGGACGGCGAGCGTATCGGCGTCGTCGAGCACGACGACGGCGAGTTGTACGAGTGCACTCCGAAACAGCTGGCGCGGCAGCGCGCCCGCATGGGAATGGTCTTCCAGCGCTTCAATCTGTTCGCGCACATGAGCGCCCTCGAGAACGTCGCGCTGCCGCTGCGGCTCGTCCGTGGTCTGCCGCCCGCCGAAGCAAGGCAACGCGCGGAGCGCATCCTGAACCGGGTGGGGTTGGCTGAGCACGTTCACAAGCGCCCGGCACAACTCTCCGGCGGCCAGCAGCAGCGAGTGGCCATCGCGCGCGCCGTCGCGATGGAGCCTGAAGCCATCCTTTTCGACGAGCCGACGTCGGCGCTCGATCCGGAACTGGTGGGAGAAGTGCTCGACGTGATGACGGATCTCGCCCGGGATGGGATGACCATGGTCGTGGTGACACACGAGATCGCCTTTGCACGCCACGTCGCAGCGCGGGCGGTCTTCATGGATGACGGAGTCATCGTCGAGCAAGGTGTCTCCGCCGAGGTCCTGGACAATCCCCAGAGCTCGCGTACGCGAGCATTCCTTGCGAAAGTCAGGTGAGTTCACACGTGAAGACGAATGCTTCGACTGCTCCGAAGGTCGCCGTCGTCGGTGTCGGCACGATGGGCGCCATGTCGATGTGGCGGATGAGTCAGATGGGGCTCTCGGTCACCGGGTACGAGCGCTTCGGCGTGCCGCATGATCGCGGGGCACATGGCGCGGAGACTCGGATCTACCGGATGGCCTATCGTGAGGGCGCGGACTACATCCCGCTCGTGCGCTACTCATATGAGCGCTGGCTGGAACTGAACGGCCTCTCCGGCAGATCCCTGTTCATGCAGAACGGATGCCTCTATATCAGTGACATGGAGAGGCCGTGGCTGGAGGAGACGATCTCCTCCGCCGAGGAATACGGCATCCCGATCATCGAGCTCTCGGACAACGAGATCGCGGCGCGCTATCCCTCGCACAAGCTATACGGAGGTGAACGTGCGATCCTCGATCTGCTGGGGGGAACGTTGCGTCCTGAGCAGGCCGTTCTTGCCGCCACGCAACAGGCCGTTCGCGCCGGAGCGGTGCTGCATCAGTACAGCCCGGTCGTCGATGTCCTCCCGTCTGATTCTGGCGTGGACATCGTTCTCGAGTCCGGCGATCGGGAACGGTTCGACTACGCGGTTGTGGCCAGTGGCGCGTGGACAGGCGACTTTCAAAGAGATCTCGGTTTCGGGGTCACCGCGCGCAGGCTTCCCGGAACCTGGTACCCGGCCATCGATGCGCGCCAGTTCTCGCCCGAGAGGTTTCCGGTCTGCCTCCGCGGTGCGGGCGACCTGGACTACTCCGGCTTCCCCTGCGTCGACGGCTGGAGCGTCAAGATCATGCCGCCCGTCTTCCCTGACACGCAGACCATCGCCGAGACAGTCGATCGCGAGATCCGCGAACGCGACATCTCCTACACCCGCACCGTTGTGCGCACGTTGTTGAACGGACTCATCGCCGAGCCGGCACGCACCGGCGTCTTTCTCGATGGCTTCACTGCCGACGATGCGCCTGTAATCGATTACTCGCTCGGTTCTCAGCGTGTTGTGGGCGCGGTGGGCTTTGCGGGGCATGGATTCAAGTTCTCTCCTGCCGTCGGCCAGATCATCGCCGACTTCGTCGCTGCCCAAGCCGGACTCGCCACAAGCGGCCTCGAAGACGCAGCGCACGCATTCCAGCGTTCTCGAACGCTCAAGTAGTTCCCAAGATGAAAGGCACAGCATGACAATCAAGAAGAGGATTCTCGCCCCGCTGTCTGTTGTCGCGCTCGGCGCGCTGATGCTCGCGGGTTGCTCATCGAATGGCAGTGCTTCGCCCAGCACGTCGTCCAAGGAAGGAACGACGGTCGTCACCGGTGGCGCAGATGGAAAAACAGGTTTCACCATCTCCGCTGATAGCGAGCTCTCCGAGAGGGCGAAAAATCTCGTCAAGGGGGGAGAACTCGACATCGCGACCTCTGCCTCATCGCCGCCATACGGCTTCTACGACGGTGAGGTTCTTCGCGGATCGGACATCGACCTCGGCTATGCGATCTCGGCGAAGCTCGGTCTGAAGGCTAAGTACTCGGCCATGGACTTCTCGGGCATCATCCCGGCTATCGCCACCGGGAGATATGATTTCTCGATCGCCTCCATGGGGGACACTCCGGCGCGCGAAAAGAGTGTGGATTTCGTCGACTATTCCACCGACTCGAATTCCATCGTGACAGTCAAGGGGAACCCCAAAGGTATCTCCGGCATCGAGAGCCTCTGCGGGCTGAAGGTGTCCTCGGTGGAGGGCTCCGTGCTTCTCGGTCTCCTCCAGGAGCAGAACAAGAAATGCTCGAATCCCATCGACATCACCATCTTCAAAGACAATGCAACGGCGCTTCTGCAGGTGCAGAACGGTCGCGCGGACGCGACCATGTACCAGACCGGGATCGCGCTCTATCTGATCAAGACCGATGCAGCGTCCAAGAATCTCGAGGTGGTCTCGAACACGGAATACGGCAAGGGGTACAACGCCATTGCGTTCAGTAAGAAGAATGCGGAGTTGCGCGATCTTGTGAAGGATGCTCTCACGTCGCTGAAAGAGGACGGAATCTACAAGGCAATCGAGGACAGCTGGGGCCTTGGGGCGAATATGGTCGACGAATTCACGGTGAACGACGGGCTGAAATACAACCAGCCGTCTTGAGATGAGACTCGAGGCGTCTCTGGACGCATGCCAGCGGACCTCGACCGAAAGAGAAGAAAGGCAAATTCATGACACGCGTGCTTTATGTAGGCGATACACAGGTGGAGACGCTCATCGCAGCGAAAGGCATCGACACTTTCACGCACACGTATTACCGGGACTCCGCGAAGGTGTTGCGGGACGCGCTCGGACCCCGGCCCGGTATCGAACTCACACACATGCCGGGGGCCGATGTCCGAACGCGTTTTCCGAACTCGTTGGACGCGCTCTCGGCGTTCGATGTGATCATCCTCTCCGATGTGGGCTATCAGAACTTCAAGCTGCCGCACGGCAACCGTGACAAGCTCGTTCCGATGGGGCCCAATCTGGTCACTCCTTTCCGTCAATGGGTGCTTGACGGCGGAGGCCTGATCATGGCGGGCGGCTGGCTCACGTTCTCTGGGCTGAACGGGAAGGGCATGTGGGGCGGCTCCCCGATCGAAGAGGTGCTGCCGGTCACGATCGAGCGAGGTATCGATGACCTCATCGACCACCCGGACGGCGCGACGATCCAAATCACTGACAGCACTCATCCGATCCTCGACGGATTGTCCTTCCCGGAGGACCGGATCATTCTCGGATACAACCTGCTGCATCCGAGGCCGGAGGCGAACACGATCGCGACGAGTCGCAGCGATCCGTTCCTTGTCGTCGGCGACGCCGGCAAGGGCCGGTCGATCGCCTACGCCACCGATCCCGTCTACCATCTGTGCGGCAACCTCCACGAGTGGCCGGATTATGGTCTCCTCTGGGAGCGCATGGTCAAGTGGGCGGCGCGCGAGATCTGATCGGAAACAAGCGACGGGGCTTCCGGTCGGCTACTACGATGGCGTCGAGCGGAAGCCCTCCGTCGCACAGGAAGGACGTTGCTCGTGGCGGCACGGATCCAGGATGTCGCGGCACGGGCGGGCGTGTCCACAGCCACCGTCTCGCGGGTACTCAGCGGCGTGGATTTCGTCTCTGTCGAGTTGAGCGAACGCGTCTGGCGCGCCGTCCGAGAGCTGGGCTACCGGCGGAACCGTGTGGCACGCAGGCTGCGTCGTCCCGGCGGTGAGATGTGGGCGCTGATCGTCTCGGACATCGAGAACCGGTTCTTCACGAGTGTCGCGCGTGGCGTCGAAGACGTCGCGAACGAGTCGGGAATCACCGTGTTCATCGGCAACACCGACAACGACCCGGAACGACTCGGCCGATATCTCGAGACCGCGCTGGCCGAGCAGGTCGCCGGAATCATCCTGACACCGACCTCCCCGGATGATGACGTGTCATCCGTGATCAGTGCGGGCACCCCTCTGGTGACCATCGATCAGCCGCTGTCGTCGGCGTCGTTGCCGACGGTTACGACGGATCATCACATCGGAGGACAACTCGCCGGCTCTTTCCTTGCCGCTCGAGGGCATCGGACGATCGGCGTCGTCGCCGGTCCCCAGCCGGTTGCAACCTGGAACACGCGACTGGACGGGCTGATGTCCTGCTTCCAGAGCTCCGACACCAGGGTCGTTGTCGAACGCGGAGACAACAAGGTCGCCGGTGGAATGGCTGCGACGGCACACTTGCTGGACAATGTGCCCTCACTCGACGCGCTCTTCGTGACGAACAACCTGATGACGATCGGCGCACTCCGTGAGATCGACTCTCGAGGTCTGACGATCCCCGGTGACATCGATGTCGTCGGCTACGATCTCAACAGCGAGGAGTGGACAAGGTCGGTGCCGGTGACCTCCGTGAACCAGGACCCGCGTCGCATCGGCGAGGTCGCCTCGCGCACACTGCTGGATCTGCAAGCGGGGACGGGACGTGTCCCCTCGTCGGATCTGATCCTTCTTGAGCCACATTTGCAGGAACCGGCAGCGGTCGGCCTGCACTGACGGCAACGCTCGAGGCCGTTTCATCGACGGCACTCGACCGCACTTGTGTGACGAAGAGAGGAATCAGGAATGACCACGAGCCTGTCGCCCACTCTGCTTGTGCCGAATCGGCCCACGCCCCGCCCGTACCGCGGCGGGGCGGGGATCGAGCGCTTCCGGAATCTTCCGGACAGTGGCGATCGCTGGGCGCCCGAGGACTTCATCGCGTCGACAGTGACCACCTTCGGCTCTGAGCAGGAGGGGCTCACCGTGATCGGCGGTGTCGCGCTGCGCGAGCTCATCGCCGCCGATCCGCTGGGGTATCTGGGCGCCGAGCATGTGGGTGCCTTCGGTGCCGATCCGCGACTGCTGTGCAAGTTGCTCCACACCGGTGAACGGCTCTTCGTGCACGTCCATCCGGACGGCGACTACGCGCACCGTGAGCTCCGGGCGCCCAGCGGGAAGACCGAAGCATGGATCATCCTGGACGTCGACGAGGGGATGGACGGGTGTGCCTGGCTCGGCTTCCGCGACGATGTCGATGAGTCCGTTCTCGGCGCCTGGTACGCCTCCCAAGACAGCGCGGCGATGCTTGCCGCGATGAACCGAGTGCCGCTGCAGGCAGGTGACATCCTGCACGTTCCCGCCGGCACGGCGCATTCCATTGGCGCGGGTGTGCTCATGCTCGAGCTTCAGGAGCCCATCGACCTCTCCGTCATCCTCGAGTACGCCCCGTTCGAGCGCCTGGACCGAAGGAGCTCCTTGCTCGGTCTCGACGTGGGGACGGCATTACGCGCTGTGAGCCGGCGCGCGCTCAGAGCCGAAGACCTGGCAGATCTCATCGGGCACACCCCTCCCGGCAACGCTGAGTCGTTTCTCCCGCCGGCATCGCGCCCATTCTTCCGAGTGGAACGTGTCG
Source organism: uncultured Microbacterium sp. (assembly GCA_937988695.1). Lineage (GTDB taxonomy): Bacteria > Actinomycetota > Actinomycetes > Actinomycetales > Microbacteriaceae > Microbacterium. The sequence goes on from CALKHM010000286.1 coordinate 16,739, forward strand.
TCGTATCAGCCGGCGCCGACGTCGAGTTGGCCGCCCAGTTCGCGGTCGTCGTCGTCACTGCAGGCGCCGGCCGGATCACCTGGGCCGACAAGGTGCTCGCCGTCAGCGCCGGCGACACCGTGCTGGTGCCGTACGGCGCCGGCCCGACGCGCGTCTGCGGTCACGTGACCCTTCTGCGTTGCATGCCGCCAGCAGCTTCCGGCAGCCGGTAGCCGGGTCGCCATGGAGATCCGGCAGTTGCGCTACTTCGTCGCGGTCGCAGAGGATGGGCAGTTCAGCCGAGCCGCGGTGCGCCTCGGCGTCGCCCAGTCCACGATCAGCGAGCAGATCCGCTCGCTAGAGTCCGAGCTCGGGACCGAGCTGCTTCTCCGCTCGAGTCGGACCGTGCTGCTGACCGAGGCCGGAGCAAGCTTCCTCGACGGCGCTCGCCGTATTCTCGATGACCTCACGAGCCTGGCCGACACGGCACAGGAGATCGGGTCGGGGCGACGTGGGCGCCTTCGGATCGGAGCGCTGACTCCGTCGCTGGCGACCTTGATCCCCGGCATCCTGCAGACCTACGCGAAACGGTTCCCCGCCGTCGAGGTGCAGCTCATGAGGATGTCGACCGATCACCAGCTCAACGGCCTGCTCGCGGGAGACCTCGACGTGGGCTTCGTGCGTGGCGTCCACCACCGGCACGGCGTGCGTGTCGAGCGCCTTCTCGAAGAGCCGCTGCTGGCCGTGCTGCCCTCGACGCACCGCCTGGCCGGGGCGAAGAGCCTGAGCCTTTCCGAGCTCGACGGTGAGACGTTCATCTTCTGGCCGCGCTCGGACAACGCCTCGTTCTACGACCGCATCATCGCCACCTGCCACGAGTTCGGCTGCATTCCGGGAAAGATCACCGCCAGCGCCAACATGGAGACGCAGATGGCGTTGATCAGCGCCGGCCTCGGTGTGTCCGTGCAGCCGTTGTCGTTCCGGTCGTCGGGCAATGCCGACGTCGCATTCGTGCCCGTGCACGATCTGGCCAAGCCCGTTCAGATGCAGCTGGCGTGGATCCCGAACACCGCGACCCAGCCGACGCGCGAGTTCGTGTCGATTGCTCTGGAGACGGCGCAAAACCGGGTCTTCACCCGATGAGGAGAGGTGCCTGTCACTATCGGAAAATCCGATGGATTGATCGCTGACGCCCTCTGCCTACCCGCCTGAGATCTTCCTAGACTCGTTGCCGGCAGCACGGGAATCCGTGGCTGATCGGGAAAGAGAGAGAGCAGGCATGGAGTTCACAGTCGTCGCGTCTGATGTCGGATTCACCGAAGGTCCGGTGTTCGCTCAAGACGGTGACATCCTCTTCACCTCGATCGATCGCGGATGCGTCTACCGGGTGCGAGACGGTGAGACCGCCGTTCACGGCGTGACCGGCGGCGGCCCCAACGGACTGACGGAGGGTGCGGGCGGGATCATGTACGTCGCGCAGAACGGCGGCAAGTTCCCCGCGCATCGCTGGCCGAACATCACCGGGGGCGTGCAGGCGATCCTGCCCGGCGGTCGCGTCGAGACCCTCACACAGGACCCGATTCACCCGAACGATCTCTGCTTCGGGCCTGACGGTCACCTCTACGTGACGGATCCGAGTCGCAACCCCGAGCGCAACGACGGCCGGCTTTGGCGCGTCGACGTCGACAGTGGCGAGACGGACTTCCTCGGGTCGACGGCGTGGTACCCGAACGGTATCGGGTTCACGACCGGCGATGACGCGGTGTACGTCGCGCAGGGCGCGGAGGGATGCATTCTGCGCATCCCCTTCACGGCAGAGCGGCGCCTCGGTGCCCCCGAGGTCTTCATCCGGCTCGACCACGGACGACCCGACGGCTTCGCCTGGGACGTCGACGGCAACCTCGTCGTCGGCGCGATCACGGGCACGGCGCCCGGGGATCTTCAGGTCTACGACCGTGACGGCTCGCTGGTCGAGGTCATCCAGCCGGGGGGAGGCACGAAGTACACCAACGTCGCGATCTCCGGGTCGGGACAGCTCATCGTCACCGATTCCGACGGGGGAAATGTGCTCACCGCGCAGTGGCCGGCTGCCGGCCTGCCGCTGCACCCCTTCCGCACCGGAGCGTGACCGATGGCGAACCGGGTCCGGGAACGGCTGGAAGGCGGGGATACCGCCCTCTGCATCACGCTCGACTTCCCCACGCCGGCCGCCGCCGAGTATCTCGGGGGTCTCGGCGTCGACGCCTTGGCGGTCGACCTCGAACGGGGGTTTCCGGACTGGGGCCGGCTGGAGGACGTGGCTCGCGCCTGCGCGGTCGTCGGAGTCGACCTGATCGCGCGCCTGCCCGTGGACGCGGACCTCATCGGTCGCTGCCTGGACATCGGTGTCGACGGGCTCGAGCTCACACACGTCGAGAGCGCCGACGACATCAGCACGCTGCTGCGCTGCGTGAGGTACGCACCGGACGGTGACCGGGGGCTCGGCCGCTCACGGTCGAGCCGCTTCGGAAGCTATCCGGGCGGCTACCAGAAGCTCGTGGCGTCCGGCGGCGTTCCCCTCATCGTCATCCACATCGAGAGCCGCCGTGGGATGGAGGGGCTGCCTGCGATCCTGCGGCCCGAGGTCGACGTCGTCGTCATCGGCGCGTACGACCTGTCGAACGATCTCGGTCTTGCCGGTGAGATCGACCGTCCGCCAGTGCAGGATGCCGTCGCCGCGATCCTGGACAGCGTGAGGCGCGCCGGCAAGGTCGTCGGTCTCTCGGCGAGCACCGCCGCGGGCGCCGCCCACGCACGCGCGAGAGGCGCCCGGTTCGTCCTCGCCGCGCAAGCACGCCTTCTGTCCGCATCCCTTGAGCAGCTCGATCGTGCTGTGCACCGTGAAGGAGGAGCCGGATGACCACTGCGGCGACGGAGGCGATCGCGCGGTTCGCCGTCGAGAGCGACCTCTCCGGGATCGATGGCGAGGCGCTGCGGATCGCGACGCGGGCATTCGTCGACACGGTGGGCGTCGCCATCGCGGGCGTGCCCGAGGTGGCGACCACGGCGCTGACCGCGGCCATGCCGGCACCCGTCGCCCTGCCCGGAGCAGGCGCGACCCTGATCGCCTCCGGCGTCCAGACATCGGCCGCGCATGCGGCCCTCGTGAATGCGACAGCAGGTCACGCGCTCGACTTCGACGACCACCTCAACGACGTCAACGGCCACCCGAGCGTCGTTCTCGTGCCCCCGATCCTGGCCGTGTGCGAGTCGCGCTCGCTCTCCGGGCGCCAGGCCCTGGAGGCGTACGTCGTGGGTCACCAGGTGATGTGCGCGATCTGTGCGGCGCTGCCCGTTCGCGCGCACTGGACCCGGGGCTGGCACGCCACCGGCACCGTCGGCGTCATGGCGGCCACGGCGGCGTGCGCGCGGCTTCTCGGCCTCGATGTGCTCCGGACCCGATATGCGCTGGGCATCGCCGCCTCGCTGGCGTCGGGAAGCCGGCAGAACTGCGGCTTCACCGTCAAGCCGTTGCATGCGGGCATGGCCGCATCCCACGCCGTCCTGGCCGCGTCGCTCGCTGAGAACGGGTATGACGCCGACCCAGAACACCTGGAATCGGATCTCGGCTACTTCCGCGTCTTCGGGGTCGACCCGGATCTCGGTCGGATCGGCCCCGTTCTCGATGAGCGATGGACGGTGACCACCCGCGGACTGAACGTCAAGTCGTTCCCGGCTTGCTACGCCGTTCACCCCGCCGCGCGGGCCGCGTCGATCATCGCCGCTCGCGGGATCGATCCCGACGGCATCGAGAGCGTCGACGTGACCGTGCAGCCCACGGGCCTGACCGGTCCGATCCACCATCGACCCACCACGGGGCTCCAGGCGAAGTTCAGCATGGAATACACCGTCGCGGCAGCGCTGACCGGTGAAGCGCTGTCTTTGCGGTCGTTCGAGGATGCCGCGGTCGCGCGGCCGCAGATCCAACGCCTGATCCCGCTCGTGGCCACCCATGAGGCCGACGTGCCGCCGATAGGCCCACCCGAGTACGGCCGCTGGTTCTCGGCGGTGCGAGTGCGGCTCCGTGACGGAGCCGTGCTGACCGAACGCGCGGACATGCCGCACGGCCACTCCGGATCCCCTCTCAGTGATGCGGAGCTCGATGCGAAGTTCGTGGAGTGCGCGCAGACGCCCGGTTCCGCATGGGACGGACGCCGGCTCCTGCGCGGGATTCGCGGCATCGACGATCGGGCGACCCTGCGCGGGTTGTTCGCCGACGCTCTCGCTTCGCGGCCCATAGACCCTCACCCGACCCCTCACCAAGAGATGGAGTAAGAGATGCCGAACATCACCGTCGAGATCTTCCGTGGACGGACGCTCGATCAGCGCCGCCGGTTCGTCGAAGGAGTCACCCGCTGCGCCGTCGACGCGTTCGGGATCAAGCCCGAGGGGGTGCGGATCACGTTCTTCGAGATCGAACGGTCCGACCTCGCCCGCGGCGGCGTGCTCTTCAGCGACATGGACAGCGTGAACAAGTCCTGAGCGCCCTGACCGCCTCCGTGATCAACGCCGATTATCGAAAGCAGAATCATCATGAAACAGCGACTTCGCAGTAGTCTCCTGGGCGCCCTCGCCCTGACAGCCGTGATGGCCGTGGTCACAGGCTGCGCGGGAAACACCGCCGGCCCGGGCGACGAGCCCTCGTCGGGAACCGTCACGATCAAGCTCGCCACCTCGATCACCGGAAGCTCGTTCCTCGGCGTCACCGCGGGCTTGAAGGAGGGGATCTTCGCCAAGCACGGCATCGATCTCGAAGTGACGAAGGTCAAGGACACCAGCACCGGGGTGGCGGCCCTCGTCAGCGGCCAGGTGGATGTCGCTGCGATGCTCACCGAAGGAGCGATCGGCGCCGTCGCGGCGGGGTCTGACATGAAGATCATCGCCAACCTGCTGACCGAGGATCAGCACATCCTGTATGCCGGCAAGGGGATCACGAAGATCGAGGACTTCGCGGGCAAGAAGATGGCCGTGGTCGGACCGGGCAGCGGTACGGAGATCCTCGCCAAGTACCTCTTCGAGAAGGCGGGGATCGAGGACAAGGTCACCTATGTCCCCAGTGGCGCGGCGTCCGTTCAGGTCGCCTCCCTCATCGCCGGCCAGGTCGACGGTGCGGGACTCGTGCAGCCCTACGCCGATCAGGCCGCCGCACAGGGCATGAACAAGATCCTCGACTATCGCGACATCATCCCCGGCCTGACCCCGCAGGTGTTCGGAGCGTCCGGCGCGGCGATCAAGGACAAGCCGGAGGCACTGAAGAAGTTCGTCGCCGCGTATGCGGAGAGCACCCAGTGGATCGTGGCTCACCCGGACGATGCGATCAGCATCCTGAAGGATGACGCGAAGGTGAGCGGGGCCATCGCTCGCTCGTCGTTCGAGTTCGCCAAGCCCGACTACTCGCTGGATGGGAAGGTGAGCGCCGACGGTCTTCAGACATGGATCCGGCTGACCAAGGAATACGGGAAGGTCACGAAGTCGGTGACCGTCGACGACATCTACGATCCTTCCTTCCTCCCGGGATCATGACGGCGCTGATGGCGGGGATGCCCGTCCATGACGAGGAGAGAGGCGTTCACCACATGGCTGAAGCGCATGTCGAGCCGGTCATCCGCATCGAGAAGGTTTGCTTCGGCTACGGCACGAAACTCGTCATCGACAACGTCGACGTCGATATCGACGCGGGGCAGTTCGTGTCGCTGATCGGACCGAGCGGCTGTGGGAAGAGCACGCTGCTGGCGATGCTGGATGGAATGGCCTCGCCCGACTCGGGCAGCATCCTGGTCAACGGCCAGGCGCCGAGGCCGGGCGACCCCGACCGGGCGATGGTCTTCCAGAACTTCGCCCTGATGCCCTGGAAGACCGTTCTGAGCAATGTCGAGCTGGGACTGCGCTATCGACGACCGGAGCTTGCGAAGAAGGGGCGGCGCGAGATCGCCAGACACTTCCTCGACAAGGTGGGACTGTCCTCTGCGGCCGATCTCTACCCACACAACCTGTCGGGCGGGATGCAGCAGCGCGTCGGGTTGGCTCGTGCCTTCGCCGTCGAGCCGAGCATCATGCTCATGGACGAGCCGTTCGGCGCGCTCGATGCGCAGAACGCGGAGATCCTCCGGGAGGAGCTGCGCTCGCTCGTGGCGGAGGAGAACCGGACGATCGTCTTCGTCACGCACAACCTCGACGAGGCGATCCAGCTCTCCGATCGCATCCTGCTGATGTCCGCGGGGCCGTCTCGCATCCGCGACGACATCCGGGTGGAGCTGCCGGAGGTGCACTCTGCCGAGTACGTGTCGCGGTACGACCGGTATCGCGAGCACCTCTGGGACCATCTGCGCCACGAGGTGGAGACGGTGCAGCAGCGCGAGCGGGAAGGAGGCGGGGCGTCGTGAGCGTCATCATCCAAGAGAACAGACGCGACGATGGAACTGTCGAGCGGATCCGCGTCGAACCGCGCAAGTCCTGGTGGCGGCGATACGAGAAGCTCACGCTCCCGATCACCGCGGTGGTGATCATCCTCGTCGTCTGGGAGACCGCGGGAGCCTTCGCGCTGTGGAACCCGCTGTTCTTCAGCTCGCCGTCACAGATCTTCCAGGGGCTCATCGAACTGGCGCAGGGGCCGCTGTGGTCTGACCTGGCCGTCAGCGGCACCGAGTTCCTCATCGGAATGGCGATCGCGCTGGTGCTCGGCGTGCCGCTGGGGATCCTGCTCGGGTCGAACCGCCGGCTGCGCATCGCGTTCGACCCGATCGTGAATGCGCTGTACTCCACGCCGATCCTCGTGCTCACGCCGTTGCTGGTGATCTGGTTCGGACTGGGGATCGGATCGAAGATCGCGAACGTGGCGATCCTGGCGATCTTCCCTGTTCTGATCAACATGATCGAGGGCGTGCAGACGACGGATGCGACGCTCATCCGCGCGGCCCGGTCTTTCGGAGCGCGTGGGCTGAGAGTGTACGGGGATGTCACGTTCCCGTCGATCCTGCCGTTCTTTGTCACGGGTCTGCGGCTGGCGATCGGAAAGGGGATGATCGCCGTGGTCGTCGGCGAGTACATCGCGGCGACCGTGGGAATCGGCTATCGGATCCGCTCCGACGCGGAGGTCTTCAACACGCCGCGCTATCTCGCCGGCGTGGTGGTCATGGTGATCATCTCGGTGATCATCATGGCGATCGTGAAGGTCTTCGAGCGTCGCATGGCGCCATGGCGGGAGCCCGGATCAGGGCGCGAATAGTCCCGCTCCACAGGCCATCCGTGCTTGTCGCGCTCCAGAGGGCGACGAGCATGGATGGCCTTTTTCTCTTTCGCCCGAACGACGCCGCTTGACATCCTCTGTTGCCTCCGGAATAGTACATGTACATAGTTGTCCACGTACAAGACGTGATGAGGCGGATCGATGAAGATTGCGGTGGTGGGAAGCTACGGCGTCGGCTTGACGATGCGGGTGCCGAGAATGCCCGCGCCGGGAGAGACGCTCTCTGACGGGGCGTTCGATGAAGGCCACGGCGGCAAGGGGTCGAACCAGGCGATCGCCGCGGCGCGTCTGGGAGCGTCTGTCTCGTTCTTCACGGCTGTCGGCAGCGACGGATACGGTGCCGCGGCCAAACAGCTGTGGAAGCAGGAGGGCGTCGACGCCGATCACGTGGTGGTCGTCGAAGGCGCCGCCACCATGGTGGGCGTCATCCTGGTGGAGCCGAGCGGTGAGAACCGGATCGTCATCGCCCCCGGTGCGCTGGACGCGCTGGACGCCACAGCCGTCGAGGCGTTCCGTGACGAGATCGCATCGGCCGACATCCTCGTCGTATCGATGGAGATCCCGCTTGACGCTGTGGCGGCCGCGCTTCGCATCGGACGTGAAGAAGGCACGCGCACGCTCCTGAACCCCGCACCCGCGCAGCGGCTTCCCGACGAGGTCTGGCAAGACATCGATGTCGTCACCCCGAACCAGTCCGAGGCGCCGGTCCTTCTCGGCCTGGACGTGGACCACGGGCACGACGACGGCGAGCTGGTCGCTCGTCTGGTGGCTCGGTCGGGGGCAAGCGTCGTGCTCACGCGTGGCCAGGCTGGAGCGCTGCTCGCCTCGGAGGACAGGGTCACCGTGATCGACGCGGTCACCGTCGAGGACGTCGTCGACACCACCGGTGCGGGCGACTCGTTCACCGCCGCTCTCGCCGTAGGCCTGGCAGCCGGCGCCTCTCCGGTGGAGGCCGCTCGCAGCGCCGCGCGCGCTGCTGCGCACACCGTGACGATCGCCGGGGTGATCCCGGCACTTCCCACCCGAGCTGATCTCGCCCTGCCGATCGGAGCCGACCGATGACCGCTGCCACCGCGACGTCCCGCCGTCCCGCCTTCGACCCCCGCAAGCTCCTGCACGCCCGCGAGGTGGGTGTGCTCGCCGCTCTCGTGCTCCTGATCATCCTGGGCACCGTGCTCTCGCCCAGCTTCCTGCAAGCGGGCAACCTGCTCTCGGTCGGTCAGCAGATCTCGCAGATCGGCATCATGGCGATCGGGGCGACGTTCGTCATCATCAACGCCGAGATCGACCTGTCCGTCGGGTCGATCTACGCGCTGGCCGCCATCTGCACGGGCATGGCGATCGCCGGGGGCATCTCCTGGCCGCTTGCTGCGTTGCTGGGCGTTGTGGTCGGCACCGTCGCCGGCATCCTGAACGGCCTTGCGGTCGTCTTCCTCGGCGTGCCGAGCTTCATCGTCACCCTGGGCACGCTGAGCGTCTTTCGCGGTGTGGCTCTGCTCATCTCGAACGGAGCGCCCATCTCACTGAACTCGAGTCAGCCCGGCGTCGCAGACTTCAGCCTGCTCGGCCAGGGACGGCTGTTCGGACTCGTGCCCATGCAGTTCGTCATCTTCATCGTGCTGGCTGCGATCGGCATCGTGCTGCTGTCTCGTTCGCGGCTCGGTTTCAACACCTATGCCGTCGGCGGCAACAAGGAGGCAGCACGCCTGGTGGGCATCGACGTGAAGGCCGTGAAGGTCGCGGCGTTCGCGCTGTCAGGCTTCACGGCAGCGGTCGCCGGCGTGCTCGGCCTGTCCTTCCTCTCCTACGTGCAGGGAGTGACCGGCACCGGCCTTGAACTGACGGTGATCTCTGCGGTCATCATCGGCGGCGCCGCGCTGTTCGGCGGGTCGGGGACGATGTGGGGAACCATCATCGGTGTCGTCTTCATCGGCATCCTGCAGAACATCCTCAACATCAACGGCATCTCGTCGTTCTGGCAGACCGTCATCACCGGTCTCGTGATCATCGCCGCGGTCGCTGCCGACACGTGGCAACAGCGTCGCAAGACGAGGGCCTGAGTCGGCGCGAGCACTCGCGTCCGCACGGCGCATCCCTTATCACCCATCACCGAGAAGTACGGACCAAAGGAGGACCGATGTCTATTCGCAATCGCACACGCCGCCTCATGGCGTGGGGTGCCATGGCCGCTGCCGCTGCCCTGGCGCTGACGGGCTGCGGCGCGATCACCTCAGGTGACACCGGCGCCAGCAGCGACGGCCAGTTCCACCTCGCCGAATACATCCAGAAGCGCGTCGACGACGGCCAGACACTGCGCATCAAGCTCAGCTACCACGACCCGTCGCTGGCGTTCGCCACGCCGATCAAGGCCGGGATGCAGAAGGCGGGCAAGGAGCTCGGGGTCGACGTACAGCTCATCGGACCCACTGGCGGCGATGCGGCCAAGCAGGTCTCCGAACTGCAGACCCTCATCCAGCAGAAGGCCGTGGACGGCCTTGCGGTCTCGTCCGCATCAAGCGATGCCCTCAAGCCGGTGATCGCGCAGGCGTACGACGCCGGCATCCCGATCATCTCGTTCAACACCGACAACCCCGGGTCCAAGCAGATGGCCTTCGTCGGCCAGGATCTGACCGCATCCGGACAGTCCCAGGCGGAAAAGCTCGTCGAGACGGTCGGCAAGGACAAGGCCGGAAAGGTCATCGTCTTCTCACTGGACACCGGCGCAGGCTGGTCGCACGACAGGTTCAGCGGCTTCCAGAAGGGGATCGAGGGAAGCAAGCTCACCATCGTCGGTCCGGTCAATGTCGGCAATGAGCCCAACGCCGCGTACAACACCGTCGAGTCGACGATGACCGGGCAGTCGGATGTGCTGGCCGTCGCCGGTCTGGACTGCTGCTCGACGACGGCTGCCGCCAAGTGGATCGACCAGTCGGGCAACGCCGGGAAGATCAAGATGGGTGGCTTCGACCTGCTGTCCACGACCGCCGAGTACATCCAGAAGGGCGTGGTGTCGTTCACCATTAGCCAGAACCCGACCGAGCAGGGCTATCAGGCCGTGAAGGTGCTGACCGACTTCCTCAAGAACGGCACGCCGATCAAGGGCGTCGACACCGGTGCGCAGTTCATCACGAAGGAAAACCTGTCGGACGCGACGGTGGAGGACTGAGGACGATGCTCCCGTCGCAGGGCGACCAGGCGCAGGCCCGCGAGATCGCCGTCCGGATCCACGGTGTGAGCCGTAACTTCGGTGCGGTCAAAGCACTGCAGGACGTCAGCTTCGACATCACGGCCGGTGAGATCACCGCTCTCCTGGGCGAGAACGGTGCGGGCAAGTCGACGCTGCTCAAGATCCTTGCGGGCCTTCAGCCGCCCAGCGGCGGGAGCATCTCCGTCTTCGGCGAGGAGATCTCGTCGTACGACCCGAACACCGTGCTCACCAGGCACTCGGTGGCCATCGTTCCGCAGGAGTTGTCGTTGCTCCCGGACCGCACCGTCGCCGAGAACATCCTGGTCGGCGTCGAGCCCGGCTCGCGGCTGTTCCCGGCCAAGCGGAAGATGCGCGAGCGCGCCGCGGAGCTTCTTGCCGAGCTCGGGCTGGACATCGACCCGTCGGCGGGCGTTCGTGGCCTTGACATGGCAGTTCAGCAGCTGGTCGTCGTGGCACGCGCCGTGGCGCGCGGATGCCGAGTGCTCATCCTCGACGAGCCCACGGCGATGCTGACCCCGGTCGAGGCCGACCGGCTGTTCGCTCTCATGGCCCGGCTCAAGCAGGCGGGCACGACGATGGTCTATGTCTCCCATCGGATGCCTGAGGTGTTCGCGCTGTGCGATCGCATCGAGGTGCTGCGCGACGGCGCTCACGTCGCCTCCTGGCGACGTGAGGAGGTCACCCCCGGTCAGGCGGTCGCGGCGATGGTCGGTCGTGAGCTCGGGCACTTCACAGGGCGCGAGAGCGCCGTGCTGGCAGATGACCTGCCCCCGGCGCTGGCCGTCGACGAGCTCAGCGGACACCGGCACGAGAACGTCAGCTTTCAGGTGCGTCCCGGTGAGATCGTCGGGATCGCCGGCCTGCCGGACTCGGGCCGTGTCGAGCTGCTGGCCAACATCTTCGGAACGTCGACCGCCGTCGGCGGCAGTGTCTCGGTTCGTGGCGAGGCGTACGAAGACCGGTCGCCCGCGCGCAGCGTGCGGCACCGGATCGGGTTCCTCCCTGGAGAACGGCGTGCGCAGGGGCTGCTGACGACCATGTCGGTGGCTGAGAACATCGGGGCGCTCACGACTCGTCGATTCTCCCGCGCGGGCATGATCCGCCGCCGCCGCCTCAACGAGCATGCCGGCGCGCTCGCTTCGAAGATGCACGTGAAGACGGCCAGCACGAGTCAGCCGATCCTGACGCTCTCGGGCGGCAACCAGCAGAAGGCGCTCCTGGCTCGCTGGCTCTCCATCGATCCGCAGGTCTTGATGCTGGATGAGCCCACGCGCGGCGTGGACGTCGGCGCCAAGGTCGAGATCTACCAGGAGATGTTCCAGCTCGCCGATCGCGGGGTGGCCATCGTCTGCTCCTCGTCGGATCTGCCGGAGCTGTTGACCGCGACCGACCGGATCGTCGTCATGTGCCAGGGGCGTGTGGCGGGAACCCTCGTCACGGCCGAGGCGACGGAAGAAGCAATCATGGCGCTCGCCACGGGCGCCGGAGACGATGCCGCGTAGGCGGCACGAAGGGAGTGGCATGAAACGGCACGGCATTCTCAACGCACCCCTCAGCGGTGCGCTGGCGACTCTCGGGCATACCGACCTCGTGATGGTGGTGGATGCCGGGTTCCCCATCCCCGCGGACGCGAACCGGATCGACCTGGCGGTCGCCCCGAACCTGCCCGACCTGCGCACGATGCTCGATCTCATCGCGAACGAGATCGTGGTGGAGGCCGTCGTGCGCGCCGACGACGTCCCGACGAACAACCCACGGCTGGACGAGTGGCTGCGCGGCAGATTCGCCGACGCGGAGTTCAGCACCCGTCCGCACGCCGAGGTGCTGGGCCAGCTCGCCCGACAGGCGAAGGTCATCGTCCGCACCGGCGCCTTCGAACCCTGGGGGAACATCGGGCTCTTCTGCGGAGTCGATGTGCCCAAGTGGTTCGGAGGCGACGGAGTGATCGCACCGGACTATTACGCGTCCAAGCTCTAAACCCCATCCGAATCGAAACACGAAGGACCCTGACGTGACTGATACCAGTGCTGCCCACCCCCTGACCCTGAGCCCGGCGGAGATGGCTCCGTTCATCCAGCACACGAAGATCGAGGTCGGCTCGACCCGCGACGAGATGATCGCCCACGCGCGCGAGGCTGTCGAGCACGGGTTCAACGCCGCGATGGTGCCGGCATCGTGGGTGGCGCTGGTCGCCGCCGAGCTGGCCGGCACAGGCATCGAGGTCGCGTCCGCCCTCGACTTCCCCACGGTCGGCGTCATGACCAGCGCCGGCAAGGCGGCCGAGGCCGAGCAGATCGCCAAGCAGGGGGCGACCCAGCTCGACATGGGCGTGCAGATCGGCTGGCTCAAGAGCGGACGATTCGATGACTTCCGCGACGACATCGCCGGTGTCGTGCAAGCCTGCGGCATCCCTGTCAAAGTGATGCTGGAGCTGCCGTTGCTCACCGACGCCGAGAAGGAAGCGGCCGTCGAGCTCGCCCAGGAGGCGGGAGCCGCGTACTTGAAGAACGCGTCCAGCGGCCAGATCGAGACGGCGAATCCGCAGAGCATCCGTTACCTCGTGGAACGGGCCCGTGAAGGGGTGAAGGTCAAGGCATCGGGCTCTATCAAGAGCTATCGGCAGGGGCTGGAGCTGCTGCGCGCCGGGGCGGTTCTGCTGGGCACCAGCGCCGGACTGTCGATCATCTCGGACAGCTCCGACGAGAGCACGACGAGCTACTGAGCGATGTCGGCGCCGGTGGCGCACCACCATCCGCGTCCAGAAGTGAGATAGAGATGGTGGTACGCCACCGCGGGCCCGATCACAGCCGAGGAGATCACGTGAGCACTGCGCACTCGAGTGATACGGATATCCACCGTGAGCTGCCGGTCGCCATCCACACCCAGATCTCCGACAGCTTCCGCACCAAGATCGCATCGGGCGAGTGGCCTGCCCACTACCGTCTGCAGAGCGAGCCCGACCTTGCGGCCGACCTGGGGGTCAGCCGTGGCACGTTGCGTCGTGCGCTGACGACGCTGATCGAAGAAGGACTGCTGCGTCAGGTCCGGGGACGTGGCACGTTCGTGACCTCGACCACGATCGAGCCCGCGATCGCGCAGAAGCTGAGCACCCTCTCCGAGGATTTCGCCCGGCAGGGCATCGCGATGGCAACTCGGGTCATCGCACAAGACCTCATCGCACCGCCCCGGCCCGTCGCGGCGCTGTTGGAGGTCCCCGCGGGCGGCTCCGTCCTCAGGCTGGTGCGTCTGCGCAGCACGGGCGACGGACCCGTGACGCTCCTCTACAACTATGTGCGCACCGACTTCGCACCGGGGATCGAGGGTGTCGACTTCGAGACCCAGAGCCTGTTCGGCACGCTCGAAGGGCGGTACTCGCTGCAGATCTCCAGCGCCCGGCGCACGTTCAGCGCAGAGGCCGCCGAGGGAGAGGTCGCAGAGCTGCTGGGCATCCCGTCGGGACAGCCCGTCCAGTACCTCGAGCAGGTGACGTACCTCGCGAACAACCACCCCATCGAGTACTCGGATGTCTGGATCCACTCCGCGCGGTTGCGGGTGACCTCGATCCTGTCGCGACGCTGAGCACGGCTCCCGCCGCGCCGAGTCCTCCTTGTCAAGGTGCTCTCGCGGCGTCTGCCCTCACTCGCCGGTCACCTCGGAGACCGTGACGGCGCCGTTCGTCATGCCCAGGAAGGAGAGGGGTTGTAGATAAACGATTGCCGACAATCGACATTAGCGCTATCGTGGGGTCGTGCGCCGCCGCCGGCGGTGCCTGATGAGGAGGTCGACAATGACGTCACCACTGCCAGCCAGAATCGCGAGCCCACAGTCCTCCCGACGAGTGATCGTCGTCTCGATCGCGGGCGCCGTCGGCGGCTTCTTGTTCGGATTCGACACCGCGATCATCAATGGAGCGGTGGATCCCATCGATACGACCTTCCATCTCAACGCCTTTGCGCTGGGAGTCGTGGTCGCCATCACGCTCTTCGGCGCCGCATTGGGCGCGTTCGTCGCGGGATGGCTCGCCGACAGGATCGGCCGCCCTCGGGTGATGCTGGTCGCCGCCGTCGTGTTCTTCGCCTCCGCGATCGGCTGCGGCTTGTCGATCGGCGTCTGGGATCTGAGCGTATGGCGGTTCGCCACTGGGCTTTCTGTCGGCGTGGCCACCGTGATCGGACCCCTGTACATCTCCGAGGTCGCCCCTGCGCACCTGCGCGGACGGCTGTCATCCATGCAGCAGATGGCCATCGTGTTGGGCATCTTCGTCGCCCTGCTGTCCGACTCCGCGATCGCCGCCGCGCTGTCTGGAGCCGACGCCGCCCTGTTCCTCGGCCTGCCCGCGTGGCGGTGGATGTTCATCGCCGGCGTGATCCCGGCACTGGTCTACGGCATCCTTGGCCTGGTTCTGCCCGAGTCGCCGCGTTACCTGGTCTCCCGGGGCAGGATCGCCGACGCGGAACGGTCGCTGCGTCGCGTGCAGCAGCTCGACCCCGAGACCGCGCGCAACGATGTCCGGCGGATTCAGGAGACGCTGCGCTCGGACCGCAAGCCGCGGTTCAGGGATCTGCTGGCTCCCAAGACCGGACTTCTTCCGATCGTGTGGGTGGGCGTCGCGCTCGCGGTCCTGCAATCGTGGGTCGGGATCGACGTGATCTTCTACTACTCGACCTCGTTGTGGCAGTCGGTGGGATTCGATGAGTCGGCGGCGTTCGGGCTGTCCGTCTTCAGCTCGGTGATCAATGTGCTCGCCACCATCGTCGCGATCCTGCTGATCGACCGCGTCGGTCGCCGCAAGCTGCTTCTGGTCGGATCGGGCGGGATGTTCGTGAGCCTGGTCACCGTGGCGATCGGGTTCACCCACACGGCGACGTACCATGGCCAGCTCCAGCTGGAAGGCGTGTGGGGGCCGGTGACGCTCATCGGAGCGAACGTGTTCGTCATCGCGTTCGCCGTCTCTTGGGGGCCGGTGGTGTGGGTGCTCCTCGGTGAGATGTTCCCGAACCGCATCCGTGCTGTCGCGCTGTCTCTGGCCGCCGCTGCGAACTGGGCCGCCGAGGTCGTGCTCAATCTGACCTTCCCGAGCCTTCGCGAGCTGTCGCTCTCCGGCAGCTATGCGATCTATGCGCTCATGGCCTTGGCGTCGTGGTTCTTGGTGTTCTTCGCCGTGCGAGAGACGAAGAACCGCGAACTGGAGGACATGACGGTCGATGTCCGGGTCGTGGAAGGCAGCGGCTCCTGACCACAACGCCACTCATGCCCCACCAACGACGGAGGCCATTGTCATGAAGATCACTCGTATTGAGACGTGCGGGCTCCGCGGAGCGACGCCGGAGGGCGGTTGGTCGTACGAGATACGCCCCGACGACGTCGTGCACACCCTCGTCGCCGTCCACACGGATGACGGTCGTGTCGGCGTCGGAAGCGCCTTCACGACGCAACATCTCGTGGATGCGGCTCTCGAACTGCTGCAGGTGCATCTGCTCGGTCGGGATCCCCGGGAGGTTCAAGCCCTCACCGAGCTCCAGCATCAGGCCTCGTTCTGGATGGGTCGTGGGGGTGCGCTGACGCAGGCCACGAGCGCCGTCGACATCGCGCTGTGGGATGTCGCGGGTCAGGCGCTCGGCCAGCCGATCGGGACCCTGCTCGGCGGGCCCTACCGCAAGAGCGTCCGGCCCTACGCGTCGACTCTCATGGACGAGCCCGCCAAGCTCGCGGACGAGCTCTCCCGGCTCGCGGCCTCGGGCTTCACGGCGTTCAAGATCGGGTGGGGGCCGTTCGGTCGCGAGTCCGCGACGGTCGACGAGGCGATCGTCGCCGCCGCCCGGGAAGCTGTCGGTCCGGACGCGCTCCTCGCTGTGGATGCCGGCGGCTCGGAGGCGTTCTTCACCGGGAATCTGCGTTGGGCGATCAGGACCGCGCACATGCTCGACGCCTATGGGGTGGCGTGGTTCGAGGAGGCACTCCCGCCGGATGCCCTCGAGGACTTCGTCACGCTCCGCCGCAGCTCGCCCGTGCCGATCAGCGGGGGCGAGGTGCTGACCCGTCGGCAGAGCTTCGCCCCCTACATCGCCGCAGGCGCTTTCGACATCGTCCAACCCGACACTACGAAGGGAGGTGGGCTCAGTGAGTCTCGGCGGATCGGCTGGGCTGCGGAAGATGCCGGCATGAAGCTGATCCCGCACGGCTGGAACACGGCTGTGGGGCTGGCCGCCGACCTCCAACTGGCAGCGGCCCTTCCTCGGACGGATCTGATCGAGTACAAGACCGGATCCGCGTATATCGACGAACTCGCCGTCAACACCTGGCACCTCGTCGATGGTCGGCTCGAGATCCCGACCGGCGGGGGGCTCGGAGTTCAGCTGTCTCGGGAAGCGCTGGCCAAGTACGGGACCAACCCTCAGTTCGGGCTTGCGCGATGACTGTGCGCAGCGTCGTCCTCGATGCGCGACGAGGCAGTGACGACGACCTCGAGAAGTACAGTCGTGACATGAACGGAGCGCACCGACTGCCTAGCATCTCCACACAGTCTCGACGTGAACGTGTCGCAGACACGATTCGAAACGCGATCATCGAGGGGAGCCTGGAGCCGGGACAACGACTGACCGAGATGGAGCTGTCCGCTCAGTTGGGCACGAGCCGGGCTCCGGTCCGTGAGGCGCTGCGACAGCTCGAGCTCGAGGGCCTGGTCGCGTCCTACCCCTACCGCGGGACCGAGGTCCTCGGCGTCTCCCAACAGGAGATAGAGCACGTCCTCGTGCCGGTCCGGCTCACACTGGAGCGATTCGCCTTTGCGGCGGCGAGCGATCGTATCGACACCGAGGTCGCAGAGAGGCTGAACGTGCTCGTCGAACAGATGCGATCTGCCGCGCACGATCCGGCCCAGCTCGCCGACACCGACATCCGATTCCACGAGATGGTCATGGAACTGGCCAATCAGCCGCATTGCCTGCAGATCTGGCGAACCATCCAGCCCCGTGTGCGCGCATACTTCCGCCGCGACGCCACGTACTACGAGGATCCGAAGGTCGTCGCCGACCAGCACCGGTTGCTCCTGGACGCGCTCACCGGCGGTGATCCCGCCGCGCTGGATCAGGCTGTCGTCGACCACATCCGCACGCACTTCGCCGAAGGACCCGAGACATGAGCACCCCTACCGTTCTGGTCACAGGTGCCGCGGGCGGGATCGGGCGCGCCATCGCCCGGTCCGCGGCGTCTCGGCGATGGAATGTCGCAGCCTTGGACATCGACGGCGACGGAGCCGAGCAGACCGCCCTTCTCGCCCGCGAGGCGGGCTCGCCCAGAGCGATCGGCATCGCCTGCGACGTCACCGACGCCCGCTCCGTCGAAGAAGCCTTCGCGAGGACGACGGAATCGGTCGGGCTTGCCCAGGGTGTCGTCGCAAATGCCGGCGTAGAGATCAATGCTCCCCTGGAAGAGCTCACCGACCAGCAGTGGGAACGCGTCATCGCCGTGAACCTCACCGGGACCTTCCTCACCGTCCGCCACGGCATCCGCATGCTCCGGCAGCATGACCGTCCCGGCTCCGTCGTGTGCACGTCGTCGCCCTCTGCGTTCGTCGGCTTCGCCGGTGGGGACAACGCCGCCTATGGCGCCTCCAAGGGTGGGATCTCCGCCTTCATCCGTTCCGTCGCCATCGACTACGCCCGCTTCGGCATCCGGGTCAACGCGCTCGTTCCCGGGGCCACGGACACGCCCCTCCTTCTCGCGGGCCTGACCGGAGAGGCGAGGACCGCGCGAGCGAAGGAGATCGAGGCGGACGCTGCCGATCAGATCCCCATGGGCCGCCTCGCGCGCACCGACGAGATCGCCGCCGCGGCCCTCTGGCTGCTCAGCGAGGAGTCATCATACGTCACAGGCAGCAACCTGGTCTGCGACGGCGGGCTGCTGGCCAAGAGCGCCAACACCTTCTAAGGAGTTCCCATGCCACGTGATCTTCCTCCTCTCGGTTCCACCGTGTGGGTGGTGGGAGACGGATACATCCCACCGGGAGGCAGCGGTGCCGACCCGGCGCTTCACAGTCACGAGAGCATCTGCATGCTCAACGCCGGCGACGTCGATGCGGTCGTCGAGATCAGCGTCTACTACACGGATCAAGAACCGGCAGGGCCCTACACGCTCGCCATTCCCGCCCGCCGAGCGCACCACCAGCAGATCAATGCGCTGCGGGATCCGGAGCCGATCCAGCCGGGGCGCGACTACTGCCTGGTGATCCGCAGCAGCAGTCCGATCGTCGTCCAGCACACTCGGCTCGACTCACGTCAGTCGGAGCTCGCGCTCATGTCGACGATCGCCTACCCCGCCGCCTGAGCCGCTGCCCTCACGTCTCGCCCGCCCGCAGCGCTGCCGCCTTCGCCTTCAGCACGCGCTGCTGCGCGGTGTTCGCGGCCAGCGCCGCAGCGGTGAGCAGTTCCGCTCGCGCTTCCTGAGCCCGCCCCAACTGGGCGAGCAGCTCGCCACGCACACTGGGCACGAGGTGCGATCCGCGCAGCGCGCCCGACTCGGTGAGGGCGTCGACGATGGGCAGCGCCTCGGCTGGACCCTGGGCCATCGACACCGCCACCGCGCGGTTCAGGTCGACGATCGGATTCGGTGCGATGCGGCCGAGCACCTCGTACAGCGTCACGATGCGGGGCCAGTCGGTCTCGGCGACGCTCGGCGCCACCGCATGGCACTGTGCGATCGCCGCCTGCAGCGCATAGGAGCCTCTGCCCACGCCGCGCGCGCGGGCAGCGGCATCCGCCCTTCGCAACAGCTGGGCGGCTCGCCGGATCTGACCGTGATCCCAGCGGGAGCGGTCCTGATCGGCCAGCAGCACCGGTGCCCCCGAGCCGTCGACGCGCGCCGTGAACCGCGACCGCTGGAACTCCATGAGCGCCACCAGCGCCAGCGACTCGGGCTCCCGCGGCAGCAGTCCGGTCACCACGCGTCCGAGCCGGATCGCCTCATCGGCCAGGTCCGCTCGCACCCACCTCTCGCCCGTCGTGGCCGCATATCCCTCGGTGAACACCAGGTAGACGACGCCGAGCACCGCCCCCAGCCGCGCCTTCCATTCGCTCGGGTCGGGCGCCTCGAACGGCACTCGGGCAGCCGCGAGCGCCTTCTTCGCACGGGTGATCCGTGCCTGCACGGTCGGCACGCTGGCCAGCAGCATCCGGGCGATCTCCTCGCTCGACAGTCCCGCCACGACCCGCAGCGTCAGCGCCACCTGTGACTCACGGGAGAGCACCGGATGGCACGCCGTGAACACCAGCCGCAGCACGTCGTCGTCGATGGGCCGCCAGTCATCGTCGGATGCCTCGTCGAGCGTTCTCGCGATGGCCGCATATCGCTCGTCGAGCCGTTCGCGACGTCGCCACGCATCGATCGCGCGTCGTTTGGCCACGGCGGTCAACCACGCTCCGGCGTTGCTCGGGATGCCGCCCCGCAGCCATGCGCCAAGCGCTTCGAGCAACGCCTCCTGGGTGACATCCTCGGCGAGGCCGAGGTCGCCGGTCATCTTGGCCACAGATGCGATGATCCGGGGCCCCTCGATGCGCCAGACGGCCTCGACCGTGCGCCGGGTGTCGTCCATCTCGCCTCGCGCAGCGCCTCACTCGGTGCCGAGCTCGGTGCGCCACTCCTTCTCCTTCTGCACGTACTCGTTGTCGGCGAAGTCCGCGAAGTCGGCATCGTCGTGCACGCGCCGCACCTCGAGCTTGCTGCCGGGGCCCAGCGGGCACCGCTTGGCCCACTCCAACGCCTCCTCGGCTGTCGCGGTCTGGATGATCCAGAACCCGTTGAACAGCTCATGCACCTCGCCGTAAGGGCCGTCGCTGACGATCGGCGGCTCGCCGCCGAAGTCCACGACGTATCCGGGCTCGTCGGCCAGCCCCTCGCCGGCGACCATGACGCCGGCCTTGATCATGGACTCGTTGTACGCGCCCATCGCGTTCAGGATCTCGTTGAAATCGAGCTGCTTCGACGCCTCGACGGCCTCGGCGGTGGCCCGCATGATCAGCATGTGCTTCATCTTGATACTCCCTGTTCGGTGGGGATCTCTCGTCCCCTCTCACTATCGCGTCGAACGAGCGCGAACGGAATCGACATCGAGAGAGATTCCTTCTGGGCGAGTAGGCGGGGTGTACAGAAGCCGTCATCGGCGGCCCGACCGCCTCGGATTCGGCGTATCGTGCACACGGTCGCCCCGAACGGGCGCGGCCATGAGGAGGCACTATGAAGACACGGTTGCGAGACATCCCGACCCGGCTGGCGACGGGGGCTTACATCCTGCACTCCGGCGTCACGAAGCTCTCAGCGGGGCCCGAGCAGGCGGCGGGGTTCCACCACGCGGCCACGAGCGCGTTCCCGGCGCTGGGTCGCATGTCCGACAGCGGGTTTTTGCGTTCGCTCGCGATCGGTGAGATCGCCGTCGGGTCGCTGCTGCTGATGCCGTTCGTTCCGGCCTCGATCGCCGGTGCCGCGCTGACCGCGTTCTCGTCGGGACTGGTGGGCATGTATCTGCGCACTCCGGCGCTGCGCAAGCCCGGAAGCGTCTGGCCGAGCCCGGCCGGCACCGCGATCAGCAAGGACGTCTGGATGCTGGGCATCGGTCTCGGTCTGCTGGTCGGAGCGGCCGAAGACCGCTCGTCGTAGACGGCGGGCTCAGCCCGGCGCTCCCGCGGTGCCCAGCGGGTCCGCGAAGAACTGGTCCTGCGCCGCCCGCAGGGTGCCTTGCAGCGCGGCCTCGTCTCCGGCGACGCCGGCGGCGGTGGTCACGCCGGTGTTGCCCACGACAGCCGGCAGGATCCACCGGGCAAGCCGTGCCCCCTCCCCGGTGAGGATGAACGACTCCGGGTTCAGCAGTGAGGCGACGATGTCGCCGAGCCGGTGCAGGCTCTGCTGAGCATCGGCGAGGACGTCGAGGACCGCGTCGTCGCCGTCATCCGCTCGCTGCTCGAGTTCGCGCGCGTACTCGGTGGCCGTCATCCGCTCGAAGTGCTCGTCGTCGCCGAGCCGGGTGGCGAAGCGTTGTAGCGACACGACGAGCTCGGCGCATCCGTGCAGCCCGCATGCGCAGAGCTCGCCGCGGGGATCCAGCGGGGTGTGGCCGAAGCCGGGTGCCACCTCGGCGCCGTGCAAGAGCGTGCCGTCAACGATCGCGCTGCCCCCGAGTCCGCGGCTGAGCAGGATCACGACGGTGTTGCGCGCGTCGCGGGCCGGGGCCTGGAACGACTCGGCGAGTGTCGCGAAGCTGCCGTCGTTGCCCAGCAGCGGGACCGGCCACCCCCGCGCGGTGAAGCCGTCCGTGAGGGCGGCGGGTGGCTCGTCCATCCACTCGAGCTCGATCGCGGCCATCCCGGAAGGCCTGATCGCGCCCGGGATGGAGACGGCGATGCGGGGTGCTCGCGCGCGCTCTGATGTCCGCAGGGTCTCGTCGAGGAGCTCGGTCACCGCGGCCGCCGCGTGTGCGGGCGTGGGGACATCGTCGAAGCGACGGCGTGCTGTCGCGATGACGCTACCGGCCAACGTCGCCGACCGTGCCACGGCATCCGTCCTGGTGATCGTCACGCCGACGAGATCTGCCGATTCGTTGGACAGGGTCAGCGCACGCTTCGGGCGCCCGCGGCCCCGTTGTGCATGATGCGGGTCGTCGACCAGGATGCCGCCGGCCAGCAGGTCGCCCACGAGGGAGCTCACCGCGCCCATCGCCAGTCCGGTCTTGGCAGCCAGCTCGCTCTGCGAGGCTCCCGGCGCGCGCTGCACGGCGCGCACGACCTTCTCCAGGCTTGCACGACGGATGCCGGCGAGGGTGTCCGCATCGTGGGACGGCGTGTGATTCGGCATGGTGCTCTTGACTTAACTTCAGGCTGTGAAAATAATTCTACGTGTGCTCTGGATTCCGAGCATCGCTGACAAGGAGGTCATCATGTCCGACACTACCGAGCCGGCCACGGGCAAACCGCGCGTGACGGCCAACACCCTCGCCGATGGGAAGGTCATCGGCGGCGCCCGCTTCCTGACGACGTTCCTGCTGGCCAACGCGGGAATGTACGCCATCTTCCAGGGGATGCAGCAGATCGTGCTGCCCTCACAGATCGCGATCATCGACCCGGCCGGCAAGGTCGGCGCGTACGGCATCCTGGCGTCCATCGGTGCCCTCGCCGCCGCCGTGGGAAATCCGATCTTCGGCGCGCTCTCCGACCGGACCAAGAGCCGGTTCGGGCGGCGCGCGCCGTGGCTGCTGCTCTCGACGATCGCCGCGCTCGTCCTGCTCGCGGCACTCGGCGGGATGTCGAGCCTGTTCTGGCTCGGCGCCGCATACCTGCTCGTGATGATCACGATGAGCGCCTTCCAGGCCGTGATCACTGCCGTGATGCCCGATCGGGTTCCAGAGTCGCGGCGAGGACTCGCGTCGTCGATCGCGAGCATCGCGCTGACCATCGGCGTCATCTACGGCCTGAACGTCGCGCCGTTCTTCGTCGACAAGCCGGTGGTGGCCTACCTGCTCATCGGCGCGCTCCTGGCAGTCGGCACGCTGTCGATCGTGTTCCTCACCAAAGACCCCACCGCACGCCAGGAGGCACCGGCATCCGCCGCCGAACGGCAGTCGATGCGGCACTTCTTCTCCGGGCTGAGGGATCACGATTTCGCGTGGGCGTTCTGGTCGCGGGCCACCATCATGATCGGCTACTGGACGATCTCGACGTACCAGCTGTACACGCTCACCGACTACATCGGCGCCGACAAGCTGCCGGGCGGGAACGCCGCTGCCGCGGTGGCCCTGCTGGGCACGATCAACCTCGCCGTGTCGTTCGTGACCTCGCTGGCATCGGGGCCGCTGTCGGACAAGGTCCGGCGCAGGAAGATCTTCGTCATCGTCGCGTCGGCGGGCGTCGGCCTGGGCGCGCTGATCCCGGTCTTCTCGCCCACCTGGGGCGGGATGCTCGCCTACTCGGTCGTGGTGGGCTTCTTCTTCGGCGTCTACATGGCCGTCGACCAGGCGATCATGACGCTCGTGCTGCCCGACCCGGAGAACACCGCGCGCGACCTGGGTCTGCTCAACGTCGCGACCACCGGTCCACAGATCGCCGGGCCGTTCCTGGCGGCGCTGGTGATCACGGTGGCCGGCGGGTACGCGCCGCTGTTCGTCTTCGCCGCGGTGGCGGCGCTGCTGTCCGCCTTCTTCATCTCTCCGATCCGAAAGGTCGCCTGACCATGCCGTACATCACCGCGGCCGTCGAACAGGGAACGCTCCGCGGCATCGACAACGCCGGCGTGGTCAGCTACCTCGGCGTGCCCTACGGCGCCGACACCGCGGGGGCGAACCGGTTCCGGCCGCCGCAGCCCGCGCCGCGCTGGGAGGGCGTCCGGGATGCGCTCGTCTTCGGTCCGTCCGCGCCGCAGGTGGACACGCGTCTAGCCGCCTCTGCCAACGGCCCGCGACTGCTCTCGATGCTGTACCCGCGCACCGGCTCGCCCGTCGAGGGGGCGGCGATGGGCGAGGACTGCCTGAGGCTGAACATCTGGGCTCCCTCCGGCGAGCCGCACGGTGCGCGGCCCGTCCTGGTATGGCTGCACGGCGGCGGCTTCACGCACGGCTCTGGAAACGAGATGGCGTTCAACGGCGACGTGCTCGCCGCAGCCGGAGACCTCGTCGTCGTCACGGTGACACATCGACTGGGCATCCTCGGCTTCCTCGACCTGCGGGAGCTGGGCGAGAGCCACTCGGCCAACGCCGGACTCCTGGACATCGTGGCCGCGCTGGAGTGGGTGCAGCGCAACATCGCCGCCTTCGGGGGCGACCCGGCCCGGGTCACGATCTGCGGGCAGTCCGGCGGCAGCGGGAAGGTGGCGATGCTCAACGCCATGCCCTGTGCACGCGGGCTGTTCTCTCGGTCGATCATGATGAGCGGTCCGTTCCGCCGCGCGGCGAAGGCGGCCGATGCCGCAGCCGTGCGTGCGCGCGCGATGGACCTCGGCGGCTTCCACACGGTGGCCGAGCTGCGCAGCGCGCCGCGCGGCAAGCTGCTGGACGTGCAGGCCGAGATCCTGCGCGAGTCGCCGCTGGAGCCCGCGGGCAAGAGCGAGCCGCGCATCGACTTCGACTCACTGCCCGGGTTCGGCCCGTCACACGACGACGAGGACATCCCCGTCGACCCGTTCGAAGGCGACGGGGCGGAGCTGATCGCGGGAACCCGGCTGATGATCGGCTGGGCCGCTCATGAGGCGGCGATGTTCCTCGCCGACGACCCGTCGTATCGCGTCGGCATGCCCGTCGACGAGGCGAGGTCCCGCGTCGACGCGCTGCGCGCCGTCGACGGCGTGGGCTATGACGATCTCGCGCAGGAGCGACCCGCCGAACCCCCGCATCTCGTCCTGGCCCGGCGGTTGAGCTCGTTGATGTTCGAGCAGTCGAGCCGCGAGATCGCCCGGGCGGTTGCCCGCCACGCGGACGGGGTGTGGATCTACGCGTTCGAGCAGCCGACGGAGGTGCTGGGCGGACTGCTGGGTGCGTGTCACAGCCTCGATCTCGCGTATGTCTTCGGGACCGTCGACCGGGTCCCGCTCACCGGCCGCGACATCGATCGCCTTGCCGTGTCCCGTGACATGATGCGGGCGTGGGCGCGGTTCGCGCGCGACGGGGATCCCGGGTGGGCGCCGAGCACGGGTGAGGCGCAGGTCGTGCACCGGTTCGGCACGCCCTACGGCCAGGGGCTGTCCCTGCCGCCCGACGTGGACCTGAGCGCCCGCGTGGTGTGACCCGCTGTCCGGGCTGGGCCGGGCGCCGGGCTGCGCGTCGGTGGCGGCCGGGTCCGCTCGGGCGCGGGGCTGGTACCGCTGCATGAACCTCGGCAGCAGTGCGGCGCCGAATGATCGGATGCCCGGTGACGGACGACGTCACCGGGCATCCTGAGCGTGCGTGGACGGATCGGGACAAGCGCGCGGGGTCCGAGGGTCGCTTCACCCGGGGACGAGAACTTCACGCAGATATCGAAGACGCCCTTGACGCCCTCGCTCGGCGCTTCTATGCTGCCTCATATATCGCATCTCATATCTGATATATGAGATACCAGAAGGGTGGGAGCCGTGAAGCCTGAGCGCAAGATCGCCACGTTCAACGTGCAACGAATCCTCGAGGGTCATCCGCCGCGGACGAACGTGAACGTCGCCGCGGTGGACGGTGAGTACACCATCAGGATCGCGCGGGTGACGGGCACGTTCCCTGCGCATCATCACGACGGCGATGAGGCGTGGTACATCCAGTCGGGAGGACTGCGCATCGACTCCGATCTGGGGACGGTGGAACTCCACGCCGGCGAGGGCGCCCTGGTCCCCGCGGGGGCGATCCACAGCCCCACCTGCCTCCAGGAGGGGACGACCGTGGTCGTCTTTCATCGCAAGGGCTTCGCAACGATCCCCGTCGATGCCGCCGCGCTCGACGCGTCCGGCTACCGGGAGTTCGACGGCGTCCCGATCGAGGGTGCGCTGTGAAGGTCGTCGGCGTCACGCTCACGCCCATCCGCACGCCCCGCCGCACCGGGTCGATCTCCGTTCACGTCATCGTGCAGGTGCACACGGATGAGGGGATCGTCGGTCTGGGCGAGATGTCCGACCTGGACTGCTATCGAATGCACCTCCCCGACCTCGAGGCCCTGAAGATCGCCATGGAGCGGGTCGTGGTCGGCGCGGATCCCTTCCGCATCGCACAGCTGCACCTCGACCTGCACAAGCAGATGCCGACCTATCTGCGGCAGGCGAACAACTACCCGCCGTTCACGCTCGCCTCTCAGCTCGCGACCTCGCTGGACATGGCGTACTACGACATCGTCGGCAAGGCGCTCGGCACGCCGGTGTACAACCTCCTGGGCGGCAAGGTGCGGGATGCGATCGACATGACGTATCCGATCTTCCAGGCCAAGATCGCGACAGACGTCTCTCGCTATCTCGACATGATGGCCGGACTGGTGGAGCGCGGAGTGACTCGGTTCCGCTACTACGTCGGCGTTGATCCCGACCTCGACGAGGCCTTCCTGGCCCGGTTGAGGGAGCGGTTCGGCGATTCGATCCACCTCAAGGGGCTGGATTTCCAGGGGCACTTCTACTGGAAAGACACGCTGCGCATGTACGAGCGGCTGCGACCGTACGGATTCGATCTCATCGAGAGCGTGAGTCACGACGAGGACTACGAGGGGATGGCGGAGGTGCGTCGGCGCGTCGACGTGGTGGTCTCCGAGCACGTGGCCAGCTACGCGCAGGCGATGCGCATGATCCGCGCCGGCGCGATCGACGTCTTCAACATCACGCACAACTCTGGGGGAATCTGGGGTGCGCAGCGGCTGTTCGCACTGGCTGACGCCTCCGGGCTGCAGGCACTGCTGTCGACCACCCAAGAACTGAGCCTCGGCACCGCCGCCGTCGCGCACCTGGGCGCGGCGATCCCTGCGCTGCACTATCCCGGCGATGCGGTCGGCCCGCTTCTTTACACCGAGGATGTGGTCGCCGAGCCGATCCGGTACGACGGGATCCGCCTCGTCGTACCGGACGGGCCCGGGCTCGGCGTAGAGCTCGATGAGGCCAAACTCGAGGAGCTCCGCGGGACGCTCGTGGAGTGGGACAACCCGGCGCACGGAGCAGACTATGTCGGCAGCTGACGGAACGGCCCCGCGCGGTGTGAGGACGAAGCTCGCGGGTGGCGCGAACGCGGTGAGCTACCCGTCTCGCACCGAGACCGTCGTCGAGGCGATCCGTGAAGGGATCCTGTCAGGACGCCTCGCACCCGGGGACATGCTCGTCGAGCAGGAGATCGCCGCGCAATTCGGCATGTCGAAGACGCCCGTCCGGGAGGCGCTCCGGCTGCTCTCGGCATCCGGCCTCGTCACGCTGAGCACGTTCAAGGGCGCCTCGGTGCGGGTCGTCGACGAGCAGTTGATGCGGTCCGTGTACGAGATCCGTGCGATCCTCGAGCCGGCGGCGCTGCAGTCCTCCTTGCGGCGAGCGGAGCCGGTGGACACCGACCTCGCGTCATCGATCCTCGCGGAGTCGGCGGCAGCGATCGAGAAGCACGACTACGCGGGGCTGAGCCTGTTGAATCGCGAGTTCCACAGTCTGCTCTATCAGGGTTGCGGGAACCCGCTCCTCGTCGAGATCCTCGACGGTCTGCGCGACCAGACCGCCCTCATCAGCACTGTCGGCTGGAAGCTGAGGTCGAGCTACACCGAGGAGCTCGAGCAGCATCACGCGATCCTCGACGCGATCCTCGACGGCACGGACCTCGACCTGGTCGCCCGGTTGTTGCGGGAGCACATCGAGCGGTTCCAGGACGTGGTCGCCTCGGCCGTCTCGAGCGGGTCCGTCGAAGCGGATCGGACCTGAGCCGCCTGCGATGGCCGACCGTCTGTCTGGAAAGGAAACTCTGAAATGGAGCACCGCGAACTGAGGGAACGCCTGAACACGATCGTCGGCATCCCGGTGACGCCGTTCGACGCGCGCGGACGCGTCGACGAGGAGGCGTATGTCCGCGTGGTCGAGAACATCTCCCATCCGAACATCGGAGCACTCGTGCCGAACGGCAACACCAGCGAGTTTTACGCGCTGGGGCGGGAGGAGGCCGCCGCATCGGTCGAGCTCGCGGTGAAGCACCGCGGGAACGCCCTGGTCATGGCTGGTATCGGCCTTGACATCGACAGCGCGGTCGATGCCGGCGCACGAGCGGCCGATGCAGGCGCAGCGATGGTGATGATCCATCAGCCGCCACACCCCTATCGTTCGCCGTCCGGGTGGATCGACTATCACCGGCTGATCGCTGAGCAACTCACGGGCCTCGGGGTCGTGCTCTATATCAGGGACGGCTCTGTGACCGTCGACATGATCCGGGCGCTCGCCGATGCGGTCCCCAACCTCGTGGGGGTCAAGTACGCCGTGCCGGATCTGGCCCGGCTCGGTGAGATGGTCGCACAGACGGAGCGGGATCGCTTCACGTGGATCTGCGGCCTGGCCGAGACATGGTCGCCCTTCGCGTGGCTCCTGGGAGTGACGGCGTATACCTCGGGACTGGTGAACGTCGCCCCAGGAGCCACTGGGGACATGTTCCAGAGGCTACGTGCAGGCGACTACGAGGGAGCGATGAGCATCTGGGGGCGGTTGCAGCCGTTCGAGCAGATCCGCAATGGCAACCAAGGTGAGCTCAACGTGTCGGCCGTGAAGGAGGCGCTGTGCCAACTAGACATCTGCGACCGTCGGGTGCGGGCGCCGATCTCTGAGCTCGGCGGACCCGATCGGCAGCGTATCGCTGAGTTCCTCGAAGATTTGCGGGCCGGTGGCCTTCTGGAGGTCGCCGGGTAACGCTACGGACCAGTCCCAACACCAAGGACCGGTGCATGGCAACCAGTCCCGATCAAAGGAGATCGCACGATGAAACGAATACTGACAGTGTCGGCTCTGACCGCATTGGTGGGCGCCGGGCTCGTCGGATGCGCCGCTGAAAGCCCGAAGTCCTCGGGCCCGACCGAGGTGAGCTTCTCGGACTGGCAGTTCTCCGAGCCGGGACGCGGCGATCAGCTGAAGAAGATCGTCGCAGAGTACAACGAGTCCCAGTCGCAGTGCGTGGTCAACGAGATGACCATCCCGTACCCGGACTACGCCAAGACGGTCCTGACCAGGCTGGGCGCGGGTTCTGGCCCCGATCTGATGAACTTCGACTACGACGTATGGGTGCTCGCCCAGAAATCGCACTTCCTGGCGGACCTCGGCGACAAGATCACCGTCCCGGAGGCGGGTTTCGTCGACGCGGATGCCAAGACGATCATCGACGGGAAGCGTTACGGCATGGTCTGGGAGACGAATGCCTACGCGCTGATCGTCAACAAGCAGATCCTCGATGCGGCAGGGGTGCCGATCCCGACCAACTGGGCGAGCTTCGTGAGCGCGGCGCACAAGCTGACGGCGAACGGGATCTACGGGTTCGCCTTCCGGAACACCATGCCGGAGGAAGCCGGGTGGTGGTCCGACCTGAGCACGTGGGTATACGGCTTCGGAGGCGAATGGACGAACGACTCCGGCGCTCCGACGGCGAACTCCCCCGAGGTCGTGAAGGCGGTCACCGAGTACTCGAAGTTCTTCGCGGACAAGGTCATCCCGCAGGGGGCTGATGCGGCGACCTACCGGACGATGTTCTGGGAGGGCAAGGTGGCGATGATGATCGACAACGGCGCCGTCCCTGGGATCGTCGTGGCCGGCAACCCGGACATGCAGAAGAACATCGAGGTCGTGCCCCAACCGACGCCGACCAAGCGGCACTTGCAGACGATCTTCCCCCTCGCGGTCAACGCGAAGGCCAGCGACCAGAAGAAGGCGTGTGCGATCGACTTCATGAACTGGACCAACGAGCCGAAGCAGCAGGCTGCACTCATCGTGGCATCTGGTGGGCTCGGTGTGTCGACCCCGGTCGACACACCCGCGGACTACCTGAAGGAGCGCCCGTGGGTGTCGACCTTCCGGGGGCTGACCGATGGCGTGCTGCTCCCGGCGAAGGGCGCGGAGGACAAGACCGCGCAGATCCGGCACATCGTGCTCGCGCAGGTCGACCAGGTCATGAGGCAAGGGGTGCCGGTGCAGCGTGCGATGGATGAGGCACAGAAGGAGCTCGAAGCACTGCTCGGCAAGTGAGAGCGTCCCGTCCCGGTGAGACGGGGAGGGGATGGATTTGCGGATGCCGGGGATGGATCGTCGCAGCGAAGGCGGCGATCCGTCCCCGCACCCCGGACTCGTGGCGATGAAGACAACGAGGAGGCGAGATGAGCGAGTCGAGAAGAAGTGTGTCGATGGCGCCCGAGACGAGCGCCGTGCAGGAGCTGGCCACGAGCGGCCGGAAGCACGAAAGGCCTTCAGCCAAGGGAAGGCTTGCGCCATACCTCTTCATCGCACCGTCGGTGCTGTTCCTGGCGCTGACGATGCTGTATCCGTTGCTGCGCGGCATCCAGCTCAGCGCGACCGATACCAGCCTTCTCGCGCCGAACGCGGGGAGCTTCATCGGCGGGAAGAACTACGTCACGATCCTCGGATCGCCGACGATCGGCACCGCGGTGCTGTTGACGCTGGTCTACGCGGCAATCAGCGTTGCCGGTGCGCTGGGACTCGGCCTCGTCGTCGCCCTCGTGGTGAACCGTCAGATTCGTGGTCGCGCGTTGCTGCGCAGCCTCATCATCCTGCCGTGGGCCGCCCCTCCGATCGCGGTGGCGCTGATCTTCTCGTGGATCTTCAACAATCAGTACGGCGTGTGGAACTTCCTGCTGGAGCGTGTTGGCATCATCGATCAGCCGGTGAGTTGGCTGGACAGTCCTGAGCGGGCGCTTGTCGCCGTGCTCATCGTCACCATCTGGATGACGTTCCCGATCGTCGCGCTCATCCTGCTGGCGGCGCTGCAGTCCGTGCCAGCCGACCTCTATGAGGCGGCCAGGATCGACGGGGCCGATTCACTGAGCGTCTTCGGTAGCGTGACCTGGCCGGGGATCAGGCCGACCGCGTACGTGGTGACGCTGCTGCTCACCATCTGGGCACTCCGCCGGTTCGACATCCTCTGGGTGCTCACCCGGGGTGGCCCGGGCAACTCGACCTCGACTCTGGTGGTGCGTCTTTACCGCGAGGCCTTCGAGAACACGAACCTCGGCTATGCGGCGGCGATCGGCGTGGTCGGGGTACTGCTTTCGATCGGCGTCACGGCGATCTACTACGTGCTGACCCGCCGAGTCGAGCGCGCGGAGGGGGAGTGATGATGACGATTCGCATCAGACACGTCCTGCGCGGGGTGATGATCGCCTGCGTCATCGTCATCGCGCTGTTCCCGATCTATTGGATGCTCAACGTCTCGGTCATGCCCACGGCGGCGCGATTCGATGCGGTGCCCCAGTTCTTCCCGTCCACGATCACCGACTCGTACGCGCGCGTCTTCAACGATCTGCCCATTGGGAGATGGTTGATGAACAGCACGGTGATCGCCTGCGGCACGGCGATCGCGAGCCTGTCCCTCGCGCTGCCGGCGGCGTACGCGATGTCCCGGTACAAGTTCCGCGGCCGGGGCCTGATCGGGTTCGTGCTGTTCGCGACGCAGATGTTGCCGGAGGCGTTGCTGCTGGTTCCGCTCTACGCGCTCTTCCTCGCGCTCGGGCTGATCAACTCGCTGTGGGGGCTGATGCTGGTCGACACCGCGTTCGTCATGCCGATCCTGGTGTGGCTGCTCAAGAGCGCGATCGACAGCGTACCGATCGAGATCGAGGAGGCCGCGCGAGTCGATGGCTGCTCTCGGATCACCATTCAGATGACCGTCGTCTGGCCGCTGATTCTGCCGACGATCGCTGCGAGCTCGGTGCTCGGGTTCCTGCACGCCTGGAACGAGTTCCTGGTGGCGAACACGTTCATCTTCGACCGGTCCACGTGGCCGGCGTCGGTGGGTCTGGCTTCGCTCGTCGGAGAGCTCACGACACCGCTCGACCTGATGATGTCCGCGGCCGCGCTCTATGCGATCCCAGCCATTGTGTTCTTCCTCGTCGTTCAGCGCTGGATCGTGAATGGCATGACGGCGGGGAGCGTGAAGGGATGAGCACGGCGCTGCGCACGGCGACGCCCGGACCACCTCTCGAAGGGGATGACATGACAGGGATACGGCTGGATCACGTGACGAAGGAGTTCGGCGGGAAGACCGTCATCGACGACGTCACCCTGGAGGTTCGCGACAAGGAGTTCCTGGTCTTGCTCGGACCCTCCGGGTGCGGCAAGTCGACGCTGCTGCGGATGCTCGCCGGGCTCGAGTCCGTGTCATCGGGCACGATTCGGATCGGAGATCGAGATGCTACCCGCTTGGAGCCCAAAGAGCGGGATCTGGCGTTCGTGTTTCAGTCGTATGCGCTGTATCCGCACATGACGGTGCGGGAGAACCTCTCGTTTCCGTTGCTGATGCGGGAGTTCCGCTGGTGGTTCCATGTGCCGATTCTGGGCTGGTGGGTGAAGCGGAGGATCGAGCGCTCGCCTCGGGTCCGCGAGACGGTGGATCGCGTG
>CALKHM010000287.1 GCA_937988695.1 uncultured Microbacterium sp.
CGCCCTCGGTTTCGGTGCCGGTCGGCAAGCTCTCGGGCGGCACCCAGCAGAAGGTCGTGCTGGCGAAGTGGCTGTTCACGACGCCCGACGTGCTCATCCTCGACGAGCCGACACGCGGCATCGACGTCGGCGCCAAGTACGAGATCTACACGATCATCAACCGGCTCGCCGACGAGGGCAAGGGAGTGATCGTCATCTCGTCCGAGCTTCCCGAGCTGATCGGGCTGTGCGATCGCATCTACACGCTGTCTGAAGGCGTCATCACGGCCGAGATCCCTCGGGCTGCGGCATCCCCCGAACGACTCATGCAGAGCATGACGAAGATCCGAGAAGAGGACCACCTATGAGCACGACCCAGACCGCCCCGCACAGACCAGGCGGGGGCCTGATCGCCAGCACTGTGTCCTACATGAGCGGGCAGCTGCGTCAGATCGGCCTGTTCATCGCGCTGATCGTGATCGTCCTGTTCTTCCAGATCGTCACGCAAGGGATCACACTGAGCCCGCGCAACGTGTCGAACCTGATCGTGCAGAACAGCTACATCCTGATCCTCGCGATCGGCATGGTGATGGTCATCATCGCCGGGCACATCGACCTGTCGGTGGGGTCGGTCGTGGCGGTGATCGGCGCACTGGCCGGCGTGCTCAACAACAAGATGGGCATGTCGTGGTGGATGACAGTGCTGCTGTGCCTCATCGCCGGGGCGGTGATCGGTGCGTGGCAGGGCTTTTGGATCGCGTACTTCCACATCGAGTCGTTCATCGTCACGCTGGGCGGGATGCTGCTGTTCCGCGGTCTTGCGCAGATCCTGCTGCGCAACACCCAGATCTCTCCGTTCGACGACGGGTTCCGCGCGCTGGGATCGGGATTCCTGCCCGACCTGGGCGGGGGGACGTCGTACCTCGAACCGCTGACGATGATCCTGGGCGTGGGCGCCGTGCTGGCTCTGGTGGGCATGAGCCTACGGTCGCGGCGCGCACGGGCGAAGAACGGCCTGACGCTCGAGCCGCTCGGCTGGTTTGCGCTGAAGACGGCGTTCATGTCGGTGCTGATCCTGGGGATCGCCTGGCTGCTGGCCAGCTACCGCGGCACGCCGGTCGTGCTCATCGTCCTGGGTGTGCTGGTCGTCGCGTACTCCGCGGTGATGGCCAACAGCGTGTTCGGGCGCCACGTGTACGCGCTCGGCGGCAACAAGCGCGCGGCGCAGCTGAGCGGCGTGAAGACCGACCGCGTCAGCTTCCTGCTGTTCGTCAACATTGGCGTGCTCTCGGCTCTGGCGGGACTCGTGTTCACCGCGCAGCTGAACCTGGCAGGACCCAGCGCCGGCAACGGGTTCGAGCTCGACGCGATCGCGGCGGTGTTCATCGGCGGCGCGGCCGTCAGCGGCGGCATCGGGACGATCGGCGGAGCCATCGTGGGCGGCCTCATCATCGGCGTGCTCAACAACGGCATGACGATCATGGGCGTGGGCACCGAATGGCAGGAGTTCATCAAGGGCCTCGTGCTGCTGGCGGCCGTGGCGTTCGACGTCATCAACAAGCGGCGGGGCGCGGGTCAGGGCTAGCCGCGGGCCGGCGCGGGGTAAGCCGGGGCGGGGTAGCGGGGCGCGGGGTAAGCCGGGCCGGGTAGCGGTACGCCGACCTTGCCTCCCGCGCGCCGACCTTGTCCCCGGTACGCCGACCTTGCCTCCCGCGCGCCGACCTTGCCTCCCGCGCGCCGACCTTGCCTCCCGCGCGCCGACCTTGTCCCCGGTACGCCGCCCCTGTCTTCAGCGCGACGTCAACAACGGCCTCGACGCCGACGCACATGCCGACGAAACGATGGGCGCGTGCACCGACTTCACCGCGCACTCGCGCAAGATCCTGGCAGGTCACAAGAGCGGGTCAAAAGAGCAGATAGAGGGCCCCGAACACCGTCAGCACGATGACGACTCGCTCGAAGATCTTCTGGCTGATGCGACCGGCGATCCAGCGACCGACGAACGCTGCGGCAACCACAACGGGCACGAGCACGAGATCGACCAGGAGCCCCTCGTGGGTGATCAGGCCGAGCCCGATCGAGAACGGCAGCTTTGCGATGTTGACGATCGCGAAGAACCAGGCGGTGGTGCCCAGGAACGCCTTGATCGGGAAACGCCCTGCGATGAAGTACATGGACATCACGGGACCCGCGGCGTTGGCCACCATCGTGGTGAACCCACCCAGTGTTCCGTAGACACCCGCCGCGACACGATGCGATCGCCGGCCGGGCTCCGTCTGACGCTGCGATCGTCGACGCCACAGGGTGACCGCGACGACCACCAGCAGGATGATCGCGATCATGCGCCGAACCCCGGCATCCGATGCGAAGGCCAGGAAGACGGCGCCGGCCACGAGTCCGACCACCACGGCCGGCGCCAGCCGCAAGAGTGTCCGCAGGTCCGCGTGCCGGCGGTATGCCCACAGCGCGAAGACGTCGCCGACGATCAGCAGAAGCAGGATCGTGCCCGTCGACTGCTTGGCCGGGAGCACCGCCGCG
The DNA here is from genome assembly GCA_937988695.1 of uncultured Microbacterium sp. GTDB lineage: Bacteria > Actinomycetota > Actinomycetes > Actinomycetales > Microbacteriaceae > Microbacterium. Next base: position 2,518 of record CALKHM010000287.1, read on the forward strand.
AACAGGGCGACCGCGATCGTCGCCGCGCCCGGTAGTGCTGCTTTGGACAGGCCGATCACGATCGCGCCGGCAGTCAGCGCAGCCCACGCAAGAACGCTCAGGTCGGGCACGGTGTCATCCGGATCACCAGATCACGCTACCCCGTCGGTGCATGCCATGACGGATGCCGCGACCTCGCGGCCTCGCACACGGTCCGGAGGTGCTCTCGCCCGGGACGGACTGGCCAACCTCGGCGAGGGAGCATCTCGATAGCGCGAGGGCAATCTCGGCGCACGCGCGGCAACCTCGGCGAACCGAGGACAACCTCGGTGAACCGAGGACAACCTCGGCGCACGCGCGGCAACCTCGGCGCACGCGCGGCAACCTCGGCGCACTGAGGACAACCTCGGCGCACGCGCGGCAACCTCGGCGCGCGCGGGGCCGGGGGTCAGTCGAGGAAGATGTCGGGGAAGAGATCGGCGTCGGGAGTGCCGGGCACCGCCGCATACCCCGAGAAGTCCGTGACTCCGGCGGCCTCCAGCACATCCTCGACGATGAGCGTCTGTCCCGTGAACGACCGCGCCGGGTGCGTCAGCGCCTCATAAGCGGCATCCGCGTAGATCTCCGGGGTACGGCTGACCCGCATCATCCGGTCACCGCCGAGCGCGAACTGCACGGCCGCCGTCGCGATCGTCGTGCGCGGCCACAGCGTGTTGGCGGCGATGCCCTGGTCGGCGAACTCGGCGGCCAGGCCCAGTGTCGCCATGGTCATCCCGTACTTCGCGAGCGTGTACCCGGTGTGCGCTCCCAGCCACCTCGGCGTGATGTTCAGCGGCGGCGACAGCGACAGAATGTGCGGGTTCTCGGCCTCCTCGAGCATCGGGATCGCCGCCCGCGAGAGCATGAACGTGCCCCGCACGTTGACATCCTGCATGAGGTCGTACTTCTTCGCGGCCAGCTCCAGCGAGCCCGACAGGTCGATGACGCTCGCGTTGTTGACCACGATGTCGATGCCGCCGAACTCGCCCTGCGTCTTCAGCACGGCGCCGGACACGTCGTCGTCACTGCGCACGTCGCCGACGATCGGCAACGCCTGCCCGCCGGCCGCGCGGATCGCATCGGCGGCCGTGTGCACGGTTCCCTCGAGCTTCGGATGCGGGGGGTCGGTCTTGGCCAGCAGGGCGATGTTCGCGCCGTCGCGTGCGGCGCGAAGGGCGATCGCCAGACCGATGCCGCGGCTGCCCCCGGACAGCAGGATCGTCTTGCCGGCGAGGGAACCCGCGCGTCCGGGAGCCCCGGAGAACGCGGTGGGAGCGGGCGTGAGGGGCTGGTCGGTCATGTCGTGCCTCCGATGATGATGGATGCCGCGGCTCAGCGCGAACGCTTCGTGAACGCGCGGATGCGCGCCTGGGCTTCGGGGGTGTCGAAGGCCGCGCCGATCGAACGCGCCTCCTCACGCAGCTGCTCGACGAAGCTGCGCTCGCGCTGCGACCGGATGAGTCGCTTGGCGTGTCCGTAGGCGCCGTGCGCACCGGCCAGCCAGAACCTCGCGACTTCGTCGGCGCGCAGCCCGACCGCGTCGGGGGCGACGACCTCGGCGACCAGGCCCCACTCCAGCGCTTCGCTGGCCGACAGCATCCGGTCCTGCAGCACCAGCTGCAGCGCGCGGCGTTCTCCGACCGCGCGGGCGAGCTGGGCACTGACCGACAGGTCGGGAGTCAGGCCGATGTTGGCGTAGAGGCTGCCGATCTGCGAATCGGCACCGATCACGGCGTAGTCGCTGGCCATCAGGATGCCCAGGCCGCCGCCCGCGGTCGTCCCCTGGGCAGCCACGACGACCGGGACCGCCGACTCGGTGAGGGCTCGGATGCCGACGTTGATGACCTCCGCGAGCTCGGTGATCTGCGCACCCGAGCCCATATTCTCGGCCATGTCGCGCACGTCCCCTCCGGCGCAGAACGCCCGGCCGGCAGCATCCACCACGATCGCCCCGACGTCGCCGCGGCTCGTGGCCTCACCGGTGACATCGGCCCACGCGTGCGCGGCCTCGGCATTGAACGCGTTGAGCCGATCAGGCCGGTTGAGGGTGATCCGCGCAAGCCCGTCGGCGACGTTCAGCAGGACCGTGTCGCTCATCGCGGCGCCATTCTGATCGCGCCGTCGAGACGGATCGTCTCACCGTTGAGGTACCCGTTGTCGATGATCGACAGAGCCAGCTTCGCGTACTCCTGTGGCGTGCCCAGTCGCGCCGGGTACGGCACCTGCTCGCCGAGCGAGTCCTGTGCGGTCTGCGGAAGGCCCGCGAGCATCGGCGTCTCCATGATGCCGGGAGCGATCGTGCACACCCGGATGCCGTAGCGGGCCAGTTCCCGCGCGATCGGGAGCGTCATCGCGTGCACGCCGCCCTTGCTCGCCGAGTAGGCGGGCTGCCCGATCTGGCCTTCGAACGCCGCGACCGATGCCGTATTGACGATGACGCCGCGGTCGCCGGACGCGGTCGGCTCGGTCTTCGCGATGACGGCGGCCGCCTGCGAGATCACGTTGTACGTGCCGATCAGGTTGACCTGGATGATCTTCGCGAACCCGGCCAGCGGCGACGGATTCCCATCACGATCGAGCACCTTCGCCGGCGGCGCGATGCCCGCGCAGTTGATCACGACGCGTAGCGGGGAGGCTCCGGCGGCGTTCTGCACGGCGGCGGCGACCTGGGCCGGATCGGTGACGTCGGCGGCGGCGAACGTGCCGCCCAGCTCCGCCGCGATCGCGGCACCGGATGACGTGGGCAGGTCGACGATCGTGACCCTGGCACCCTGCGCGGTCAGCGCACGCGCGGTGGCAAGACCCAGACCGCTGGCACCGCCGGTGACGAGCGCGGATGCTCCGCTGATGTCCATGTGTTCTCCTTCGAACGACCGCTTTCGGCATTCAGTACCAGCTTATGCGAGACTGCGTCTCGCTCTCGGCCGGGGCGGATCATCCCAGGGTAGCTCGGTCGGGTGTTGACTGGGCACATGGAGATCCGCACTAAGCGCGTGTACGACGAGCCCGAGGCATCCGACGGATATCGGGTGCTGGTGGACCGGCTCTGGCCACGGGGACTGAGCAAGGACCGAGCGAAGGTCGACCTGTGGGCGAAGGACGTCGCTCCGACCGCCGAGCTGCGCAAGGCGTTCCATCACGAGGACATGCCGTACGACGCGTTCGTGAAGGCGTATCGCGCGGAATTGGCCGCGAACTCCTCTGCCGTCACGACGCTGCGCGACGAGATCGCCGGGCATGGCGTTGTCACGCTGCTGTACGCGATGAACGACCCCGACCACAACCACGCCGGCCTCGTGCGCGAGGCGCTCGAGACCTGAGCCCGCCCAGTGCGCCAAATTCACATGAATTTGGCGAATGCACATCGAACTGCCGGCAGTTTGATGTGCAGTGGGCGGTTTGATGTGCAGTGGCGGATGCCCGGACGCGCAGATGCCCAGACGGCTGGCTGCGGGGACGCGCTCGCACGCGATCGCCGCCGCGCCCGACGCCTCAGCCCTCTCGCCAGCGCGCGCGATCCTCGCCGGGCGCGCGCGTGCACGTCATCCGCGTGCCCTTCGTCGTCACGCCGTGCGCTCCCTCGGGTGTGCAGAACGAGCCCGGGTGCACGATCGTCGGCGCCGTCGTCCGCGTCGGCGCGGTCCGCAACGGTGGCGCGGTGCCCTCGACCGACGGCGTCGCCTTCCCGGGCGTCGGCACCGTGGCCGTGGCATCCGGCATCAGCGCGATCGTCCCCGCCGACGCGACGCGCTGGCCGGGGCATTCCTGGAGCACCCGGACCATGGCGTCGCGCTCGGGCGGGGTGACCCACAGGTGATACGTCGCCTTCACGGTGATCTGCCGGGCGACGTACGCGCAGCGATAGCCCTTCGCCGGGGGCAGCCAGGTCGCGGCGTTGCCGGCGCTCTTCTGCTCGTTCGAGCGCCCATCGACGGCGAGCAGGTTCAACGGGTCATTGGCCAACGCCTCGCGCCGTACCTGGCTGAGCTGCTGAGCTCCGCTCTGCCAGGCGTCCATCAGCGCGACGACATGGTCGATCTGCACGGCGGCAGACGTGGTCACTCCGCGCTGGAAATCGATCGTCTGTCCCGTGTACGGGCTGCGCAGGACGCCGGTGAGCACGACGCACCCGTGCGTGCCCGCCTTGATCGTGACCGAGTCCAGATCACGCCGCAGGATGTCGTTGCGGGTGTCGCAGCCGTTGCGATCGACGTCTTTCCATGCCGCGCCGAACTCTCCGGTGCGGTCGTATCCGGTCTTCGGGGCCCGGCCCTTCACCGGGATCGTCGTCAGCAGTGCCAGCGCCGTACCGGTCTCGGGCTGCGCGGCGGTCTCCGACGCCGCGGGGACGGATGCCGCCGACGTCGGCGCGGCGGCGGAGGATGCCGCAGGCACCGGCGGCGCGGACGAACTCGATGGCGCGGCGCCGGCCGCCGGCGCGGCGCCGACGCCCGCGGAGCCCGGTGCGGCAGACACGGAGCCGATCGGGCCGGCCTCGCTGGTGCCGGCGATGGCCAGGGCGACCACGAAGACGCCGATCCCCACCCAGACGGGCGGACGCCGCCAGAAACCCCTGCTCATCCGGCTGCCACCGCGACCATGCACAGAGGACTCATCCCAGGTACTGCTCCAGTGGCTGCAGCGCCGGACGCGACGACGGGTCGGTGACGACGGCGGCACCCACTGCACACGCGGCACCCAACGCCTCGTCGTAAGACAGCCCGCCGCGTAGCCCCACGGTCAACGCAGCGCAGAACGCGTCCCCGGCGCCGACGGAGTTCACCGGTGTCACGCGCAACGCGGGGGCGAACGCGACCCGCTCGCCGCGCTCGAGCAGCGCGGCCCCCTCGGAACCGTACGTGACGGCGACCAGCCGGGCATCGCGCAGCTGCGGGATCAGCTGGTACTCCGTCTCGTTCACGATGATGAGGTCGGCACGCGCGACGAGCTCCTCCGGCAACGACCGGGCGGGCGCGGCGTTCAGCGCGACGTAGCCCCGCGCGCGTCGGGCGACGTCCAACACCGCGCTCATCTCGATCTCCAACTGCAAGAGCACCGTCGTCGAACCGTCGAACTCGATGCCTTCAGCGGTCGCCTGTGCGTTGGCGCCCTCGCACACCGCGATCTGGTTCTCGCCGGCGGCATCCACCACGATCACCGCCGTGCCGGTCGGCTCCGAGGTCGTCGCGACCAGACTCACGTCGACACCGGCGTCTTCCAGCGCCGCACGCATCGCTGTGCCGTCGGCATCGTCGCCGACCGCCCCGACCATCCGCACCCGGGCGCCCAGCCGTGACGCGGCGGCGGCCTGGTTCGCACCTTTGCCGCCCGCGCTGCGCACGAGGCGGCCACCTCCGACAGTCTCGCCTGGGCCGGGCAGGCGCTCGGTGACGGCAACGACGTCGGCGTTGATGCTGCCCACGACGATGAGATCGATGTCGAATGCCATGGCTGTCCTTCCCGCTCGGCCCGGGCACGGCGCGATCGTCGGAGCGCCCGGCCAGGGCCGATGCCTCGACCGTACTGGAGAATACGCCGTCCCGGCGCACGCCGGCCACGCTGCGGATCGCCGCCCCACCGGATCGCCGCCGCCCCCGCATCGCACTCGCCGGCGCCGCAGGGACACCGCGCCCGCCCTCGCATCGCACTCGCCGGCGCCGCAGGGACACCGCGCCCGCCCTCGCATCGCAGCCGCCGCCCCACCGGCTCGCCGCCGCCCCACCGGATCGCTGCCGGCCGGCGCACCCCATCCCCGACCGGCCGGCGCACCCCATCCCCCGGCCGGCCCACGGGACCCATCCCCCGGCCCACGGGATCGTGCACGATGGAGGCGTGTCCATCCCTCGCGAGCCGATCGCCGTACCCCGCGCCGTGCGCGACGTCGCCCGCGGCGCGGGGCTCGTGCCGGTCTGGCGCAGCGAGGTCGGCGGGTTGACGTTCCGCACCGACGACGGCCGTTACATCAAATGGGGTCCGCGGCATCCCGAGCTCGACATGGGCGCCGAGGCGGCACGCCTTTCCTGGGCCGCGCGCTACACGACCGTGCCCCGTGTGATCGAGATCGGCGGCGACCGCACGCACACGTGGCTCGTGTCGGCCGCGATCGCCGGCCGCTCGGCCGTGGATCCGCACTGGTTGGCCGACCCGGCCACGGCGGTGCGCGCGATCGGGCGCGGGCTGCGTGCGCTGCACGACGCGCTGCCGGTCTCCGACTGCCCGTTCGACTGGGGCGTGGAGCAGCGAGTGCAGGATGCCGCGGCCCGCGGCATCCATGTTCCCGACGCTCTGCGCGTTGCACCGCCCGTCGACCAGCTCGTCGTGTGCCACGGCGACGCGTGTTGTCCGAACACCCTGCTGAACGACGACGGCGCCCCGGTCGCGCACGTCGATCTCGGGTCGCTCGGACGAGCCGATCGCTGGGCCGACCTCGCGGTCGCGTCGATGAGCACCGAGTGGAACTACGGTCCCGGTTTCCAGAACGCGCTCATCGAGGCGTACGGCGCCACGCCCGATCGGCGGCGGCTGGCCTACTACCGCGAGCTGTGGAACGTGACCTGAATCACCGGCTCATCGACGGCTGGGAGGGATCCTTGCGGTTGACCGGCCCCTCGAACAGGCGCACCACCTCTTCGACCGAATGTCCCTTCGTCTCGGGGAGGAAGAAGTAGACGAAGAAGACCCCGACCACGCACAGCACGGCGAAGATGATCATCACCCAACCGAGGCCCAGACCCACCTGCAGGATCGGGAAGGTCAGCACGAGCCCGTAGTTTGCCAGCCAGTCCACGGCCGCGCCGATGCCGGACGCGCGGCCACGCACCGATGTCGGGAACACCTCGCCCTGCAGCAGCCAGCCCGTGCCGCCGATGCCGATCGCGAAGCAGGCGATGAACAGGGCGAACCCGACCATGATGACGATGAGCTGGGCGACACCGGACAGGAACGACGCGCCGTACGACCCGATCAGCAGGAACACCGCCATGCCGATGTAGGCACCGATCGCCAGCCGTCGACGCCCCACGACGTCGATGAAGCGGAATGCGAAGTAGGTGGCGATGACGTTCACGACGGCGAGGATGCCCGCCGCGATGACGCCGAAGATCTCGGCGGCCACCTTCGTGGTGCCCGGTCCGGTGAAGTAGGGCTCCAGCAGGTGCGGCCCGTAGTAGAACGCCACGTTGATACCGGTGATCTGCTGCAGGATGAAGAACACGCACACGATCACGAGCGCACGCTTGACCGGCTTCGTCCAGTTCGTGCGAGCCTCCACGCGCTCCTTCTCGGTGACGACGACCTTCGCCTCGGCATGGACCTGCTCGGGCGTCGCATCCAGCCCGAGCGTGTGGAAGGCCTTCAGCGCCTTCTCCTCCTTGCCGCGCTCGAGCAGCCACCGCGGAGATTCCGGCATCCTGGCTCGCAGCAGCAGCGAGATGATCGCCGGGACGAATCCGATCCCCAGCATGATCCGCCAGTCGACGGTGGATGCCGCACCGGGCGCGATCCACAGCACGATGACCGCGATCACGTAGGCGGCCAGGATGCCGATCGTGATCATCCACTGCTGGATGATGGCGAGCGAGCCGCGCCGTCGCTTCGGCGCGAACTCGGAGATGTAGGCGGTCGCGATCGCCGAGTCGGCGCCGATGGCGATCCCGATGATGAGCCTTCCGATGGTCAGCGTCGTCGGCTCGAAGGCGAACGCCGAGATCAGCGAGCCGACCGCGAACAGGGCGGAGTCGGCCAGCAACAGCGACTTGCGGCCGAACCTGTCGGTGAGGGGCCCTGCCACGAGCGCGCCGACGAACGAACCCAGCGACGCACCGGCGACGATGATGCCGATCGCCACCGGCCCGAGCGTGAACGGAAGAAAGACCAGCGCCGAGCCGATGTTCGAGGAGTCGAACCCGAACAAGAACCCGCCGATGGTGGCCAGAACCGCCAGATAGATGTAGAACCGGCCGATGTCGCGTGTGTCGAGCGTCTCCAGGAGCCCGGCCTTCGTGTTCTCCATGGATGCGAACGGTACGCCGATGCCGACCGGCCCGCCAGGGGGTTGCCGACGGGTCGTCGGCGTCGGGGTCGTAGAGCGGGCGGCGCGAAGGCGGGATGGGCCGGGGCAGCGATGCACCGCTGGCGGAGCGGACGGCCGCGTTGAAGGTCTCAGACCGGGTTGTGTACCGTGGCTGCATCGTCGCGGCAGGACGGCGGTACACGGGAGGTGCGATCCGGCGTGCGCGAGATCCGGTTGATGAACGAGTATTCGGTCGACTTTCCGATCTGGGATGAGGACGGTCTGGTCGATGCCGCCGGCTTTCCGGTCGGCCCGCAGCTCGGCGCCGAGCTGCGGGAGTGGGCGGCGATCTTCGACGCCCACTTCGATCCCTTCGAGGGCTGGGACGACCCGGCCGTGGCATCCCTGCACCACGCGCGAGGGCCTGCGCTGCGCGACCGGCTCCAGACCGAGCTCGGTCCGGGATGCCACGTCGTCCTCGACCAGTGGGAGCACCGTGCCGCGGCATCCTGACCAGACGCGCGGAAGTTAGCCCGAGCGCCAGGCGCGCCAACGCGTCTACGCATCTACGCGCCGAAACCCGAGCGTCGAATGTACATCAAACCGCCCAATGCACATCAAACCGCCCGCAATTTGATGTGCATTCGGCCAATTCATGTGAATTTGCCGCACCGCACCACACCGGACCGGAGGACCGCGCCGCGGCCGCAGGTCACAGGGCCCAGACGAAGGTCCAGGTGCCCAGGAGGACGGCGGCGAACACGGATGCCGCAGCCACTCCCAGCGCGATCACGACGAGCACGCCGTCGCGCGGCCGCAGCACCGACGGCCGCGCCCACGTGCGTGCGCCCGGGGCGCCGAAGCCGCGCGCCTCCATCGCCGTGGCCAGCTTCGTCCCGCGCCGGATCGCGAGCACGAACAGCGCGAACGCCTGCCCGGACACGCGCCGGATCCTGCCGGTGTCGGCCACGCCGCGGGCGCGGCGGGCAAGTGACCGCTCACGCCAGTCGTCGACGAGCAGCCCGACCAGGCGCAGACCCGCCAGTGCGCCGAGAACGAACCGCGCCGGCAGCCGCAGCAGCTGCGAGAGCCCGTCGGCGAGATCGGTGGGGTCGGTCGTCGACAGCAGCACGACGGCCGGCAGTGCGATGGCCAGCACACGCAGCAGGATCGCCAGCGCCAGCTGCAGCGACCCGTCGGTGACGTGCACGAGCCCCCACTGCGCATAGGTCTGTCCGGCCGGGCGCCCATACAGCACGGTCGCGGCGGCCGCGAGGACGGCAGCCGCGAGCAGCGGCCACGACCGCAGCCACAGCAGCCGCGCCGACAAGCCGGTGAACGGCAGGAGCGCGAGCACGCACACGAGTGTGACCCCGGCCGAGACCGGGTCGATCGACAGCAGCAGCGTCACCGTGACGGCGAGGGTCGCCGCGAGCTTGGCGACCGGGTTGAACGACGCGATCCGCGATCGTGGATCGGCGGCCAGCACGCTCATCGCGCGCCCCCTGTCACCGGCACTCCACCCAGCTGCAGCCGCTGGTCGGCCAGCGCATCGACGAGCTGAGGGTCGTGCGTGACGAAGACGACGGCGGTGCCGGCATCCCGTACCTCGTCGATCAGATCGGCGAGCTCACGCCACGTGCGCGCGTCCTGCCCGTACGTGGGCTCATCGAGCACGAGCACGCGCGGCCGGGTCGCCAGCGCAGCCGCCACCGTCAGCCGGCGCTTCTCGCCACCCGACAGTGTGAAGGGGTTCACTGCTGCCAGCGGCGCCAGTCGTAGCCGTTCCAGCAGCGGCCCGACGCGTGCGGCGACCTCATCGGCGCTCATGCCGAGCGCACGCGGGCCGACGGCCAGCTCGTCGCGCACCCGGGCGGTCAGCAGCTGATGCTCGGGCTCCTGGAAGACCATCCCGATCCGGGTGAGCAGCTCGCGAGACCGCCAGCGCACGGGTGAGGGCCCGATGCCGGACCGCAGCGCATCGGTCGCCGCGACCTCACCCGCGACGGGTTCGAGAAGGCCCGCGAGCGTCATCGCCAGGGTGGACTTGCCCGCGCCGTTCGGACCGGTGACGGCAAGAGCACGCCCGGCGCGGATCGTCGCCGTCAGACCGGATGCCGCCACCTGCGCCACCCGCGCCCCGAACGCACGGCGCCCGACAGCCAGGTCGCGGGCATCCAACAGCCCCTCGCCGACACCTGCCGCCAACAGCCCCTCGCCGACACCCGCCGCCAACAGCCCCTCGCCGACACCCGCCGCCAACAGCTTCTCGCCGACACCTGCCGCCGCCAGCCGCTGGTCGGCACGTGCCCTCGCGCGCGGCGAGCGCCACGACGGCGCACCCGGCACCCAGACACCGGCCTCGACGAGCACATCGCCGAAACGGGCGAACACCTCGCCGGGTGCGCCATCGGCGATCAGGCCCTGCTCGCCCAGCACGATGACACGGTCCATGTGCGCGGCCCACAGGTCGACGCGGTGCTCGACGACGACGAGCGTCGCGCCTCCCGTCGCCGCAAGCACCGCATCGCGCACCGAGACGGCCCCGTCCGGGTCGAGGTTCGCAGTGGGCTCGTCCAGCAGCACGAGGCCCGGTCGCATGGCCAGCACCCCGGCCAGGGCCAGCCGCTGCTTCTGACCACCGGACAGCGCCGTGGTGGGATGGTCACGCCCGACGGCCAGGCCGACGGCTTCGCGTGCGGCATCCACCCGCCGCCAGATCTCATCGCGCGGCACGCCGAGGTTCTCGCAGGCGAACGCGATGTCGTCGCCGACACGGGCGAGCACGACCTGTGCATCGGGGTCCTGCAGCACCAGACCGGCACGGCCACGCGCCTGCGCGGGCGGCACGCCGCCCACCAGCAGCTCACCGGTGCGCTCGCCGTCCTCCTCGTCGCCGAGCACGCCGGCCAGGGCACGCATCAGCGTGCTCTTGCCGGCTCCGCTGGCCCCCAGCAGCAGCACGCGCTGACCGGCCGGGATGTCGAGGTCGAGCCGTGACACCGCCCATCGCCGGCGCCCGGCGTGCCGCCAGCCCCAGCCGCGCGCGGCGACGCCGGCCGGCCGCAGGATGTCGGACATGGCGCTAGGCCGCGTCGGCGCGCTCGCGCTCTCTCGCGCGCGCCTCGCGTCCGGCGCCGAACCGGTCGAGGGCGCCGGTGGCGGCCAGCGCCCGCACGATCAGCCATGACACGACACCGGCCAGCACGATGCCCGACACGATCGCCGAGACGAAATAGATCGAGCGGAATGCCAGCGACTGCGCGGCGACCGAGGAGAAGTTCGTGTCGAGGATCGCCGTGGAAAGCCCCGCGAGCGCGCCGGAGACCAGCGCGGCCAGAAGCCGCCAGTTGCGGTACAGCAGGATCGCGAAGCCGAGCTCGGCGCCGACGCCCTCGATGACGCCCCAGATGAACGTCTCCGGTCCCCACTGGGTGCCCACGACCATCGAGACGACGGCCGCCACGATCTCGGTGTACAGCGCCGCACCGGGCTTGCGGATCACGAGGCCGCCCAGCACGCCGGCGAACAGCCAGCCGCCGGCCAGCACCCCCTCCAATCCCGGCAGGAACGCGAGGGCGGTCGAGATCGGGGTCCAGGCCTGGCCCCAGATCCAGAAGATGACGCCGGCGGCCACGCCGATGACGCTGGCCACCACGATGTCGACGACCCGCCACCGCCGGATGGGTGACGAGGATGCGGACGTGGACGTGTGCATGGATGCTCCCTTCCTGCGCTGGCATGACCCAGATCAGGTTCGACGGTCGAAGCGTGGACGCTTCCTCTCAGCCCGGCACACCGGACTCCCGTGGTTGTGCCCGCCAGTATAGCCGTGCTCCGGTACCGTGGACGGGTGACAACCGACGCCCCGCCCGATGGACCGGCGGAGTCGTCGACGACCGCGGCGCCACAGGCGCTGGGGTGGTGGGATGCCGCGTCACTGACGGCACCGCCGGGGGCGGTGTCGTTCGATGTGACCTCGACGGCCAAGCCCGCCGTCGCCTACCTGCTCGCCGAACGCCCGCACCGCTCGCCGCTGCGCCCGGGCGTGCTCGTGCCGCTGGGACTGGTGGTGCTGGTGATCGTGGCGTATTGCACCGCGATGGCGGTGTGGCCGCTGAGCGCGGTGGCCCCGCAGGTCTCGACGGCGCAGGTGCAGCCGGTGACCGCGCAGACGGCATCCTTCACCTGGCCGAAGAAGGGAGCCGCTGCCGCCGCCGTCGAGGGATTCGGCGATCCGGTGGCATCGACGGCGGATCAGAGCACGATCGCGAGCATCACGAAGGTCGTCACCGCGCTGCTGGTGCTGGACAAGAGCCCGGTCACCGCCCAGGCGCAGGGTCCCGAGTTCCATTTCAGCTACCGCGACACCCTCGACTACTGGAGCTACCTGCACCGCGGTGAGTCGGCGCTGGATGTCCCCGCCGGCGGCGCGCTCACCGAGTACCAGATGCTCGAGGGCATGCTCATGGGCTCAGCCAACAACTACGCCGCCCGGCTCGCCTCGAACTGGTGGCCGTCCAGCGCATCGTTCGCGAGCGCAGCCGGCCAATGGCTCAGTGCGCGCGGCATCTCCGGCATCACGATCGCCGACCCCACCGGGATCGACCACGGCAACACGGCCACGCCCGCAGCGCTCATCGCCGTCGGGCAGCTGGCGATGAAAGACCCGGCCATCGCGGCGATCGTGAAGCAGAAGAAGATCACGCTGCCCGGTGCCGGCGAGGTGGAGAACACCAACGAGCTGCTCAGCGACGCGGGCGTCACCGGCTTGAAAACCGGCACGCTGGAGGGGTACAACCTGCTCGCGGTCAAGAACGTGACGATCGAGGGGACGGCCGTGCAGCTCTACTCCGCGGTGCTCAACCAGCCCGACTCGAAGACCCGCTGGTCGGCGTCGCGCAGCCTTCTTGCAGAGCTCGAGAAGCAGTTGAACGCGGCGCCGTCGGTGCCGGCGGGCACGACCGTGGGCACCGTGCACACGCGCTGGGGCCAGACCGTGCCGGTCGTCACCGACGCCGACGCCGCCGTCGTGCTGTGGAACGGCGCCACCGCGAAGGTGACCGCCGACGTGAAGCTCGGCGACTGGGCGAAGGATGCCAAGGCCGGGACGCTCACGACGACGGGGCCGCTGAACACGACGACCGTGACCGCGACGCTGTCGGCAGAGGTCGTCGGCCCCGACTTCTGGTGGCGCGTCACGCACCCGCTCGACCTGCTCGGGATCGGCTGACCACTACGAGGGGGCGGAGCCGCTGGGCATGAGGCCCGCCCGCGTCAGCGCCTCGTTCAGCAGCCGCGCGTCGCCGCCGGTGAGCTCTCGCACCCGGTCGGCGAGGTAGGCGAACTCGGTGTCGCGAGTGGCCAACACGTGCGGGGCGAGGGTGAGCCGGCCGAGTTCGCCGCGCAGCTGCGCGGCCCAGTATCCGGTCCCGACGGGCAGCGGCATCCTGGTGAAGATGACGCGCAGCGGTGTCGGAGTGACCGTGACGCCGCGACGGTGCAGCGCGCGGAATCCGTCGCGCACCGACAACACCATCGCCCGTGCACGCGCACGCTCACGGCCGACCGCCTCGACGCTGCCCGCGGCGAGCACCGCAGCTCCCACCCCAGCGATGAACACCGCGTGCGTGGCGAGCCATGACCGCGCATCCCCGACGACATCGACGGCGAACCCCGCGCCGCGCAGGTCCGCCGCGACGTGCTCTTCGCGCCCGCCCGAGCGCCCGAGCATCGTCGCCTGCTGGGCGACGTCATGGAAGCGCACACCGTCCGGCGTGCGCACGCCTCCCACGCCGGGGAAACCCACGACCGTCCGCTCCGCCCCGATCCGCGAGACGAGCGCATCGACCTCACCGGCGAGATTCGCGAGCGTCACCACCACCCGCGCATCGACCGCCGCGAGCGACGGCAGCGCGGCCGCCGCCTGGTCGCCGCGCACGGCGAGGTATGCCACATCCACCGGCGGGATCTCGTCGGCCTCGCCGACGACGGTCACGGGCGGGGTCGCCGTATGGCGCCCGTCCGACAGTCGCATCCCGTGCTCGCGCAGGTGTGCGAGGGCCGATCCGCGCGCGAGCATCCAGGTCGGGTGCCCGGCGCCGGCGAGTCGTCCGGCATAGACCTGCCCGATCACCCCGGCACCCAGCACGGCGATTCTGGTCACGGGCTCACCCTACGCGTGGCGATGCCCGGGTTCATCCGACCGTGGCGGCGGGGATCATCGTCAGCACGGATTCAAGTCCTGCGAAGTCCTTCACATTGTGCGTGATGACCGCGGCATCGCGGGAGTGCGCGACGGCGGCGATGAGGATGTCGGCCACACGCCCTCGGGGCGAACGGCCGCGGGCGAGCAGAAGCTCGGTCAGGATGCCGTAGCTGAACGCCGCACGGTCGTCGAACGGGATGCCACCACCGAACTGCTGCTCGATGTCCCTCAGCCGCAGCGAGCGCATCGCACGTTGGTCGGCGTCGCGCGCCGCCGCGACACCGAACCGGAGTTCGGCGTAGGAGATCGACGCGATCGCGAACGCATCGACCCCGGGATACGCGCCGAAGTCGTCGTCGACCAGCACGTTGGTGTCCAGCACGGCCCTCATCGTTCAAACGGGTCGGACATGTCGGACTCCTCGCGCTGCTCGCGCACCTCACCGGCCCAGGCAGGATCCACCCGATGACGGAATGCCCGCTGTGCTCGATCGTGGCTCACCCAGAGCTGTGGGTCGACCGGAGAGATGCGCGCAACCGGTGTACCCCGGTCGGTGAGGACGTATTCCTCGCCCTCGCGGACGTTCCGGATCATCTCGGTGGGGTTCTGCCGAAGCTGGCCGATGGTGATCTGCGGCTCCGGCCGTGCTGTCGCCTCCATGCGAACAGTCTAGGAGAAAAGTAGACAATTATCTACGATACTACGCGAACCGCACGGCGCGGTTCAGTCGTGTGCGCACGTCGAAGATCTCGTTGCCGCCGATCTCGTGCGTGCCCGGGATCCCCTGGCGCAGCACGTTGGCCAGCGCGCTGCGGGCCACCAGCGCCGTGCGCATCCCGCGCACCTTGCCGAGCTGCTCGACCGGCGCCGCCACGTCGTCGTCGGGCAGCACCACGATCGCGCCTCCGAACCGCACGCGCGCCTCGCGGGCGATCGTGCGGATGCCGGCGATCAGGTCTGCGATCGGAGCACCCGCCACGGCGTCCCCGACCAGCTCGCCGCGGCGCACCCGCACCGGCCCTCCGAGATCCTCCGACAGCAGGCCATACAGCCCGCTGGGGGCGAGCACGACGTGATCGACCTTCTCGTCGGGATGCCGTCCGGCAGCCACGTCGTGCCAGACGGTGTACCCCATCCCGAGATCGCCGACGATGCGTGCGGTGGCCTCCTCGGCGAGCGCGTCGGCCAGCAGCCGGCGGATCTCGATCGGCGCCGAGCGCACGAGTGCGGGATCGTACGGGTCGGGCAGCTCTGCGCCACGCCCTGCCCACTCGCGGATCAACGCCAGGAACTGCTCGCGGCGACGCCCGCCGGGCTGCCCGGTCGAGCGGGCACGCGGCCGGGTGTCGGTGCGGGCTGCCGGCGCACGCCAGTCGTTCCCCCGCGGTGCGGGATCCTGCCCGAACCCGTGTCCGCGATCGTAGGCGGCACGGGCATCGGGCGTTCCGACGAGGTCCCACGCACGTTGCACCTGGATGAACTGGGCCGCATCTCCCCCGGTGTCGGGGTGGGTCTGCCGCAGCCGCAGCCGGTATGCGCGGCGCAGCGCCTCGTCGGTGACGGTGACCTCGACGCCGAGCACCTCGTATGCGGAGGCGGAGAGGGGGCTGTCGAACACGTCAGTCCCACAGCGGCGCGGCCGGCGTGTAGGCGAACGCCTCCGCGATCGTCTCGGCCGTCACCGCGTCCAGACGGGCCGGCTCCCAGCGCGGGTTCCGGTCCTTGTCGACCAGCTGCGCGCGGATGCCCTCGACGAGATCGGGCTGCGTGTGCCCGAACCACATCACCAGGCCGTATTCCTGTGCCAGGTCCGCACGCAGGTCGGGCAGCCTACGGGCGCGGCGCACCGCCTCGAACGTGACCGCCATGCCGGTGGGCGCGAGCTCCGACATGGCGTGCGCGGCAACGGATGCCGCCGGCTCCGGGTGCGCGCGCAGCCGCTCGGCCACCTCGGCGACGGTGTCCGCCGAGAACGTCTGGTCCACCCAGGCCTGCGCCGTCTGCAGTGCCGAGACGCCCGTCTCCCGCGCGAGCCCGCGCACGATCGCGTCCGGGTCGCCGCCGGCGGCCAGAGCCGTGCGCAGCGCGTCGAGACTCTCGGCGGGGACGAGGTGATCAGCGAAACCCGCGAAGATCGCGTCCGCGGCATCCATCGTCGTCCCGGTGACCCCGAGGTACTCGCCCAGATGCCCGGGAGCGCGACCGAGCAGCCAGGTGCCGCCGACGTCGGGCGTGAACCCGATACGGGTCTCCGGCATCGCCAGCACCGACCGCTCCGTCACCACGCGGATCGCCGCATGCGAGGCCAGCCCGATGCCGCCGCCCATCGTGATGCCGTCGGCCAGCGCGACGACGGGCTTGGGGAACTCGGCGATCCGCGCGTTCAGCGCATACTCGGCACGGAAGAACACGGCGGTGTCGTCGGGACGCCCTGCCTTGATCTGGTCATAGAGGCTGCGCACGTCGCCACCCGCGCACAGTCCGCGGCCGCCGGCGCCGTCGAGCACCACGACCTCGACCGCGGGATCGGCCTGCCAGGCATCCAGAGCCGCGTCGATGAGGCCGATCATCTGCAGGTCGAGAGCGTTGATCGAGCGCGGACGGTTCAGGGTGAGCCGGCCCATGACGCCGTCGGTGCGGGCAAGGACAGTGGGCTCGGCGGGCACGGACGACTCTGACACGTCCGTCAGATTACCGGGGCCGGCCGAACGGTTGCTGCGCGGGGGAGGACACCGGGGCGACTTTCCGCAAAGATAGGGGGGATCACTTCCCGCGACGATGAGAGGTTCGGCATGCCCGAAGGCCAGGTGCTCGAGTTCGCTGGGCTGTCCAAACGCTTCGGATCGGTGCTCGCCGTCGACAACCTGACCGCACGGGTGGAGCCGGGCGCTGTCACCGGCTTCCTCGGCCCCAACGGAGCGGGCAAGACCACCACGCTGCGGATGCTGCTGGGGCTCGTGCGGCCGAGCGCCGGGCAGGTCACGATCGGCGGCGTGCCGTATGCGAAGCTCGCGCACCCGTTGCAGACGGTGGGCGCGGTGCTGGAGGCATCCAGCTTCCACCCCGGCCGCTCGGCCGCGAACCATCTGCGGATCCTCGCTCGGGCAGCCCGGCTGCCCGACGCTGCCGTCGATCAGGCACTGGGCACGGTCGGGCTGGCAGACGTCGCCGGCCGTCGGGTCGGCGGCTACTCGCTGGGCATGCGCCAGCGGCTGGGCCTTGCGGCCGCCCTCCTGGGCGACCCGGGAGTGTTGGTGCTCGACGAGCCGGTCAACGGCCTCGACCCCGAGGGCATCACCTGGATGCGCGGCCTGCTGCAGGAGCTCGCGCGTCAGGGCCGCACCGTGCTGATGTCGTCGCACCTGCTGGCCGAGGTGCAGCAGACCGTCGATCGGCTGATGATCATCTCCGCCGGGCGCCTGGTGTTCCAGGGCGGGCTGGAGGATCTGACCGATCCCAACGAGTATGCGACGGTCGTCGACGCGCCCGATCGAGCGGCCCTGACCGCCGCGCTGGACACCGCCGGTGTGCCGTTCGAGGTGCTGCGCTCGGGGCTTGTCATCCGCAATCCCGACGTCGCCGCGATCGGCCGGGTCGCGGCGGACGCCGGCATCGCGCTGTCGCTGCTGCAGCGGCGCGGCCCCGCGCTCGAAGACGTCTTCTTCGAGCTCGTCAACGGCCTGCGGGTGCACTCGTCGGCGCAGGATCCGGCCATCGTCGACGCGGATGCCGCCGCGGGCGGGGCCGACACCCAGATGACGGCGAGCGCGGCCGAGAGCGCGGATGCCCCGACTCCGGCGAGCACCGCCGACCCGGCCGCCGAGGTCGACGACCACGCCGGGGCGGTCGCCGCCCCGGCCGCCGCGACGGAGCCCGCAGCTGACGAGACAGCGGACGCCACCGGGATCGACGACGCCGCCGAGGCGGTGGATGTCGTGCCGGCGGCACTGGAGCAGGAGCAGGTCACGACGGCAGCGCCGAGCACGTCGACGGTGTATGCCGTCGCCTCGACCGGCGTGATCGATGTCATCCCGCCCCAGGAGGACGTTCCCGCCGAGCCGGAACCGACGCCGGAGGTGGGGCAGGCCCCGCACGCCGAGCCGACGCCGGAGCCCGAACAAACGCTGACACTGCACGCCGAGCCGGCGCCGGAGCCCGAACAAACGCTGACACCGGACGCCGCGCGGGAGCTGGCGCCGGAGCCCGAGCCCGAGCCCGAACCGGCCGCCGCGACCGAGCCCACCGGCGACCGCGACGAGGTCGTCGCCGGCGAGCCCGACGCGCTTCCGCCTGACGACTGGCGCCAGGAGGAGGAGAAGACGCAGTCGGACCTCGACGCCGACGCGTTCTTCCACTCCTTCGACGAGACCGCCGGCCCGGCGGCATCCGATACCGACGCACCGAGCGAGAACGGAGGCGACCAGCGATGAGCCTTTCGGCAGCCGCCCGCTCGGAGAGCACGAAGCTGTTCAGCACGGCGATGTGGTGGATCCTCGCGATCGTGCTCATCGGGTACATCGGGTTCACCTCCGCGGGGCTCGGCTTCGTGTTCAGCGCATCGGCCGCCGGCGACCTGCCCGGCCGTGCGCAGGGCGCGGCTCTTCCGGGCGGCGACACGCCCGCGCTGCTGTACAGCCTGGCCACCTCGGTCGGATACGTGTTCCCGCTGCTGATCGGCACGCTCATGGTCACGGCGGAGTTCCGCCACCGCACGCTGACCCCCACCTTCCTGGCCACGCCACGGCGCGGTCTCGTGCTGTGGGCGAAGTCGCTGGTCGCCGTCGCGATCGGCGTCGTCTACGCCGTGCTCGCGCTCATCGCGTCGGTGGGGCCGGCGGCCGGCTTCCTGACCGGGTTCGGCCAGCCCACGGGCCTGGGCGCATCGAGTACCTGGGCCATGCTCGGGCGCGTCGTGATCGCGTTCGCGCTGTGGGCACTGCTCGGCATCGGGGTCGGCGCACTCGTGCGCAACCAGGTGGCCGCCGTCGTCATCGTGCTGGCGTTCACGCAGTTCCTCGAGCCGATCGCGCGCGTGGCCGGCATGTTCGTCGAGGGGCTCGACCCGGTGCTGCGCTACCTGCCCGCCGCCGCCGGCGACGCGCTGGTGGGCACGAGCATCTACTCCGCGTCGATGGGCGGCACCGCCTCCTCCGATCAGCTGGTCTGGTGGGCCGGCGGCGCGGTGTTGCTTGCGTACGCGGTCGTCCTGATCGTGCTGGGACATCTGACCAGCTGGCGCCGCGACGTCGAGTAGCGCGATCCACCGCTCCTGCTGGACGTCGCCGGAGTCAGGCCGTCGCGGGCCGCGGTCCTGCCGCCCGCCGCTTGCGCGCAGGCTGCTTGGCGGCGATCTCGGCGACGTCGGCGAGATCGTCACCGGTGTCCATGCGCAGCGCCTTGACCAGCGCCAGCCCGTGGCGCGTCGTCACGATCACCCGCTGGAACTCGTCATGACCCTCCAGGTCGATCACGACGCTTGGGCGACGACGACGGATGACAGCGAAGTCCTTGCCGCCGGTCGACTTCCACGTGCCCATCGCGACCGCCGACGGCAGGTAGACGCCGGGATCGGGAACGCCGCGCAGCCACGTCCACGCGTCATCGGTCAGCTGCACCTTGACGATCTGGGAGCGTTCCATCATGACGTTCTGGCGACGCAGGGTCAACGCGTGCTCGGTGACCGACAGCACGACCTCGAGCTGTGTCGAGTCGAGCATGAGCGTCACCATGAGTTCCAGTGTGCCAGCGTTGCCGGGCAAGACGACCCTGATTTTGTTCACAGTGCGACAACGATCCACGCGACGCCCGTGGTGCCCACCGGTGACAGACTGGGACGGTGACGTCGTTGGACACCGCCACCTCCCCCGCACCGACGCCTGCCGCAGCGTTGGATGCGGCATCCGGTGGTGCGCGCGTGGAGGTCGACGAGGCGGAGGCGCTGCTGCGCGCCGATGGTCCGGACTTCCAGCGGCTCCTGGAGCTTGCGGCATCCATGCGCGACGCAGGCCTGGAGTCGGTCGGTCGTGGGGGCGTCATCACGTACTCCCGCAAGGCGTTCGTGCCGTTGACGACACTGTGCCGCGACCGCTGCCACTACTGCGTCTTCGTCGACACGCCGGGCCAGCTCGCAAAGCTGCACAAGCCGCTGTACATGTCGGCCGAACAGGTGCTCGCGGTCGTGCGCCAGGCACAGGCGCTCGGCTGCAAGGAGGCGCTGCTCACGCTCGGCGACCGGCCCGAGGAGCGCTGGCCGGCCGCGCGCACCTGGCTCGACGAGCACGGGTACGCCTCGACGCTCGACTACGTCGCGGCGACAGCGCGCCTGATCACCGCCGAGACCGGGATGCTCGCGCACCTGAATCCCGGTGTCATGTCCGCGGAGGAGCTGCGGATGCTGCGCCCGACCGCGCCGTCGATGGGGATGATGCTGGAGACCACCTCGCGCCGGCTGTACGAAGAACCCGGCCAGGTGCACTACGGCTCGCCCGACAAGGATCCCGCCGTCAGGCTGCAGGTGATCGAGGATGCCGGAGCGGCATCGATCCCGTTCACGACGGGCATTCTCGTGGGCATCGGCGAGACCGTGCGCGACCGCGCCGAGTCGCTCATCGCCATCCGCGAGGCGCACGAGCGGCACGGACACGTGCAGGAGGTCATCGTGCAGAACTTCCGGGCGAAGCCGGGAACCGCGATGCGCGGTGCACCCGACGCCGGGCTGCGCGAATACCTCGCCGCCGTCGCTGTCGCGCGGCTGGTGATGGGTCCGAGGACGCGCATCCAGGTGCCGCCGAACCTGTCCGATGCCGCCGAGCTCGACCTGCTCGTGCGCGCGGGCATCGACGACTGGGGCGGAGTGTCTCCGCTGACCGCCGACCACGTCAACCCGGAACGGCCGTGGCCGCAGATCGACGACCTCGCCGCACACACCGCCGCGGCGGGGTTCGCCCTGACGGAGCGGCTCACTGCCCATCCGGAGTACATCCGGGAGGCCGCGACCTGGATCGACCCGGGGCTGCACGAGGCCGTCGCCGCCCTGGCCGACGGACGGACCGGGCTCGCACGGCGGGATTCCGCCCTTCCCGCGCCCGGGTCCGCCGCGGCGCCCGTTCAGAACTCCGCCACTTCGCGCACGGACGAGCCGGAACCCCCGGTCCCCGCGCGAAGCGGCCCCGACCGGCGGAGTTCTGGTCGGTCGGGCGCGCTTGCCCGCCTCGCCGAGGCGGCGGCCGCCGACCCCCTCGCGCTCGAGGACGCGCAGTGGGAGCGGCTGCTGTGTGCGACCGGCGCCGATCTCGACGCCGTAACGCAGGCCGCCGACGACGTGCGCCGCTACACGGTCGGCGAGGCGATCAGCATCGTCGTGAACCGCAACCTCACCACGACGGGGTTCCGCACCGCCCGCGAGGACGACCCCGCCACGTTCACGCTCGACGACGTCGCCGCGATCGCAGCCGACGCCGGGGACCTGGGCGCGACCGAGCTGTGCATCCAGGGCCGGCTGCCCCGCTCGGCCGACCCCGCGGCGTACCTCGACATCGTGCGCACGGCGAAGGCAGCGGCCCCCGGCATCCATCTGCACGCGTACCGGCCGCAGGACGTCTGGGACCTCGCCGACCGCAGCGGCCTCGGCCTTGCCGGGGCCCTGCGCGCCCTGCGCGAGGCGGGAGTGGACACCGTGCCGGGCACCGGCGTGAAGGTGCTCAGCGAACGCGTCCGCGCGCTCGTCGCGCCCGGCGACCTGCCCACAGACCGCTGGGTGGAGGGGATCAGGGCGGCGCACCGTGCCGGCTTCCGCTCGACGAGCGTGCTGTTCTACGGTCACGTGGAGACCGCCGCCGAGCGGATCGCGCACCTGCGCCTGCTGCGGGCGATCCAGGACGAGACCCACGGGTTCACCGAGGTCGTGCCGATCCCCCTGCCCTCCGTCTCGCCGGCCACCAAGGCGCCGGCCGCCGCCGGAGGCGTGCCGCTGGTCCCCGGGCGGACGGCGGTCGACGAGCACCGGGCGATGGTCGCCGTGTCGCGACTGCTGCTGAACGGCAGCATCCGGCACGTGCAGATTCCCTGGACCCGGCTGGAGCGGACAGCGGTGCCCACGCTGCTGCAGTCCGGCGGCGACGACCTCGGCGGGACGCTGCTCGATGGCCGCGTACGCCCGCAGGCCGGCGTCGAGCACGGGCAGCAGCTGCCGATCCCGGATGCCGCAGCCATCGCCGCGCACCTGTTCCGGCCGCTCCGGATGCGGTCCACCGACTACGGCGAGGGACGCTCGGGCGCACGCGCGCGCCCGAGCGTCGTAAGGACCGGCCGTTGAGCGAGCACAGCAAGCCCCGGCAGCTCCCGGACCGCGCCGACGTCGTCATCGTCGGCGCGGGATTCGCGGGCCTGGCGGCCGCGATGGCACTGCGCGACGCCGGGATCGATGACGTGCTGGTGCTCGAACGCGGCGCATCGGTCGGCGGCACGTGGCGCGACAACAGCTATCCGGGCGTGGCCTGCGACATCCCCAGTCATCTCTACGGCTTCGCGAACCACCCGAACCCGCGGTGGTCGGGGATCTTCGCCCGCGGCGAAGAGATCCGCGCGTACCTCGAGCACGTCGCCGAGATCGAGCACGTCGCGCCGCTGCTGGACACGCCCATGCTCGACGCGTCCTGGAGCGGCGACGACTGGCGCATCCGCACGGGCGGCGCGCACGCCGGTGAGGTGCGGGCCAGCGCACTGGTGCTCGCGTGCGGGCGGCTCACCGAGCCGAAGATCCCCGAGGTGCCGGGTCTGGAGTCCTTCCCCGGCCCGATCTTCCACACCGCACGCTGGAGCCACGACACGGATCTGCGCGGCGCGCGCGTGGCCGTCATCGGCACCGGTGCGACAGCCGTGCAGCTGGTCCCTGAGCTGTCCGAGGTCGCCGATATCACGCTGTTCCAGCGCACGCCGGCATGGATCGTCCCGCGCGGCGACCGGCCGTACTCGCCCGCCGAACGCGCCGCCTTCGCCACCGACCCGGCGCTGCTGTCCCGGCTGCGAGCCGAGCT
Organism: uncultured Microbacterium sp.; assembly: GCA_937988695.1. Classification (GTDB taxonomy): domain Bacteria; phylum Actinomycetota; class Actinomycetes; order Actinomycetales; family Microbacteriaceae; genus Microbacterium. The sequence goes on from CALKHM010000287.1 coordinate 25,790, forward strand.
GTATGCCGAGGGCGAGGCGCGCTTCGCGTCACGCTCCGGTGACCGGGATGCCGCCGCAGCCGCCCGCGCGGTCGCCCTTCAGCACCTGCGCCGGCAGGTGCCCGACCCGACCCTGCGTCGCGCGCTCACGCCCGACTACGCGTTCGGCTGCAAGCGCGTGCTGCTGTCCGACACGTTCTACCCCGCCCTGGCCTCCGGGCGCGTGCAGCTGGAGGCCTCGGCACTCGCCGCCGTCGAGGGCACCGCGCTGATCGCCGCCGGCGGTGCGCGGCACGACGTCGACGCGGTCGTGCTCGCGACCGGGTTCGAGTCGACGCGGCAGCCGTACGCCGAGCTCGTGCACGGCGAGCGGCAGTCGCTGGCCGCGCACTGGACGCAGGGCATGACGTCGTTCGGATCGACGGTCGTGGCCGGCTTCCCGAACCTGTTCGTGCTCGACGGCCCGAACGCCTCGCTCGGCCACAACTCGTCGGTGCTGATGATCGAGGCGCAGGCCGCGTACACGGCACGTACCTTGGCCCGCCGCGCAGGCGTGCTGCGGGTCGACCCGGAAGTCGAAGCGGCGTACACGGCCGAGATCGATACGGCCGCGGCATCCACGCCCTGGATCACCGGCGGATGTCACAACTGGTACGTCGACGAGCGATCGGGGCGACTCACGCTACTGTGGCCGGGCACGGTCGATGCGTTCCGAGCGCGGCTGGACACCGACGGGGGCGAGTTCCTCCCCGTCCCGATCGAGAGGGGCGCACGATGACGCTGCGGCTGGGATACAAGGCCTCGAGCGAGCAGTTCGGCCCGGACGAGCTGTTGCGGTTCGGCGTGCTTGCCGAGCAGATGGGATTCGACTCGGTCTTCCTCTCCGATCACTTCCAGCCGTGGATGCACGAGGGAGGCCACGCCCCGGCGACCCTGCCGTGGCTCGGGGCGCTGGGGGCGCAGACGCAGCGCGTGCTGATCGGGACCTCGGTGCTCACGCCGACCTTCCGGTACCACCCCGCCGTCATCGCGCAGGCGTTCGCGACGCTCGGGGTGATGTTCCCCGAGCGCGTGATCCTGGGCGTGGGCACCGGGGAGGCGCTGAACGAGGTCACGCTCGGACTCGACTGGCCCGACGCCCCCGAGCGCTTCCAGCGGCTGAAGGAGGCGATAACGCTCATCCGCGCGCTCTGGCGCGGCGAGCGCGTCACATACGAGGTGGCGTTCTGGTCGGTCAAGGACGCCACGATCTATGACCGCCCCGCCCACGAGGTGCCGATCTACATCGGGGCATCGGGGCCTGCCGCCACGCGCCTGGCGGGCCGCATCGCCGACGGCTACATCACGACCAGCGGCAAGGATCCGGCGCTGTATACCGACACGCTGCTGCCGGCGCTGCGGGACGGTCTGAGCAAGGCCGGGCGGGACGCCGCGGACGTGGACACCCTCATGGAGGTGAAGGTCTCGTACCACCCCGACCACGACACGGCACTGGAGAAGACGCGCTTCTGGGCGCCGTTGGCGCTCTCGCCCGAGGAGAAGCGCGACGTGCACGACCCGATCGAGATGCAGCGGCGGGCTGCCGAGCTGCCGATCGAACGGGTCGCGTCGCGGTTCATCGTCTCCACCGACCCCGACGAGCACGTCCAACGGATCGGGAAGTACATCGAGCTGGGCTTCCAGCACCTTGTCTTCCACGACCCCGGGGCCGACCAGGAGGAGTTCCTGCGCACGTACGGCGCCGAGATCCTGCCGCGGCTGCGCGCGAAGTACGGGCGATGACCGCGGCTGCACGTTCAGAACTCAGCTCATCTCGACGGTCGACGGCCGGATCCGGCCCTACGGAGGAAGATCATCACCGAATCGGCTGAGTTCTGCACGGGCTGGACGGTCGTCATCCCCGTCAAACCCACCGTGCACGGCAAGTCACGGCTGGCCGCGGCCGCGACGCGCCGCACCGAGCTTGCCCGCGCCATCGCGTTGGACACGATCGCGGCTGCCCGGCGCGTGTGCGCGGTGACGGTCGTGACCGCCGATGCCGCCGTGGCGGTCGCCGCGCGCGCCCTGGGAGCGACGATCGTCGACGAGCGCGAGCCTCGCGGGCTGAACGCCGCCATCGCCGCCGGCGTCGAGGCCGCACACAGCGGCCACCGCGCGGCGATGCTGGGCGACCTGCCCGCGCTGCGGCCCGAGGAGCTGGCCGCAGCGCTCCAGGCGGCCGCAGCCGCGGACCGGACGGTGGTGCCGGATGCCGAGGGCAGCGGCTCCACCCTGGTCACCGCCCGCGCGGGCCTGCCGTGGGCGTCGGCGTTCGGCGCCGACTCGCTGGCACGGCACGTCGAGATCGGCTGCGCGGTGCTGGATGCCGGGCCGACGCTACGTCGCGACGTGGACACCGTCGCACAGCTCGATGCCGCAGCGGTGCTCGGCCTCGGTCCGCGCACGGCGGCGGTGCTCGCACGCACTGACCGCTGAGCGACGAGCGCGGGCGGGACGCCGCCGGCGATCGGCCGGGATCGCGCCGTCGCCATGCGGGCCCGACATGCCTCGACCAGGAGTTTCCTCCCTGGTCGGGGCGCACAGGCGCTGGCTACGCTGGCGGCGCTCTGGCGATACCCGCGCGCCCTGGCCGGGGATCCTCCTCGTCTTGTCGCGACGGGTCGTCTTCCCCTTCCCCGAAAGTCTCACCCATGACATCGCAGTCCCCAGCTGCCCCTTCCCGCTCCGGCGGTCGCCGGCGCCGTCTCGCTCAGCTCGCCTCGTGCGGCGCGGTGTGCGCGGTGGTGTTCGCCGTCCAACCGCTTGCCGCCTTCGCCGCTGCGCCGAGCATCACGACATCCAGCAGCCCCGTCTCCTATGTCGAGCAGGCGCCCGCGGTGCTCGTCGGCGAGAGTGTGACGTTCTCGGGTGGCTCGAAGTACGGCGGCGGATACGTCGACTTCGGCGTCACCGGCGGTTCGGCGGCGGAGACGCTGTCGCTGGTCACCGCATCCTCGCCCGACACGACCTCGGGAGCGGTCACCATCGTGGGCGACACCGTCTATCTCGGCAACGGATCCGGCGCGGACGTGGTCGGGAGCGTCGACAGCACGCGCTCCGGCGCGAACGGTGCGCTCCGGATCAACTTCGTGAGCCCGTTCCAGAACCCGAGCTTCGAAGACGGGTCGACGATCACGGGCTGGACGGCGATCCAGAGCCGCGTCGACCTCGGCGTCACGAACATCGCGGGGTTCGTCGCCCAGGACCAGAGCACGTACACCGGCATCTCCGGAGGCAGCGGGTACTCGGCTCCGCAGGACGACAACGCGGCGCCGCAGCGGGCGACCTACACGGTGCGACTGAACTCGACGGTGGCCAGCGACGGCCGCAACAGCCTCGAGCTCACCTCCGACATGACCACCGCCGAGGGCTGCGACGTCGTGCACGGGCCGGCCGTGTACAGCGACCCGTTCGAGGCCGCGCACAACGATAAGATCTACTTCGACTGGCGGGCGTTCCAGGGCTCCGACAACTTCCACGTCTACGGCTACATCCTGAACACCGACACCGGCGTGCAGACGCCCGTGCTCGATCGCACCGGCGGCAACGAGGTCAACACGTTCCTCACCCAGGAGACCACGATCCCCGCGACGGGAACCTACCGGTTCGTGTTCGTGGGCGGCACACAAGACCGCACCTGCGGGATGGCAGCCGGTGCGACGCTGCTGATCGACAACGTGCGCGTGTACGGCAGCAAGGTCAGCGACGCCGTCGTCGGCCACATCGCCGACAAGCTGATGTACGCGAACTCGTCGGATGACCCGCAGACCTCGCGCACGATCGCGGTGACAGTCGCCGATGGAGACGGCGCGGTGTCGACGGCCGGCAGCATCCCTATCCAGATCACGCCGGTCGACGACGCCCCGACCTTCGCCTCGGTGGCACCGATCACACTCACCAACACCGAGGGTGCGCAGACCTACCCGACGACCACCGGCACGCTCACCACGACCGACCCGGACAGCCCGGTCACCCCGTCCATCGTCGGCGGCACGGCGACCACGAAGACCATCGGCGGCGTGACCTACACCCAGCAGAAGGCCGGCACCTACGGCACGCTCTATCTCGACCCGACGACCGGTGCGTACGCCTTCGTCCCGGATGCGGATGCCGCCGATGCGCGGCAGACGGACGACCAGGAGTCGTTCGAGTTCGAGATCACGGCGCCCGATCTCTCCCCCGCCGCCGGCCCCGCCAAGACCGTGCGCCAGACGCTGGCCGTCTCGCTCGAGGTCCCGGCCACCGCGCCCGGCCAGAGCACGGCCGTCGTGGCCACGGCCGGCGATCGCAGCGCACAGCTGACCTGGACCGCGCCCTCGTGGACGGCGGGGACGCCGATCACCGGGTACGCGATCGAGAGGTCGACGGACAACGGCGCCACGTGGTCGACCGTGACCGCCGACAGCGGCTCGACCGACACCAGCCGCACGGTCAGCGGGCTGGACGCCGGTGACGCCGTCGTCTTCCGCGTCGCCGCGATCAGCAAGAACGGCCAGGGCGCGTGGAGCGACCCGAGCGCGCCGGTGACGCCGTACGCCGTGCCGGATGCGCCGGCCTCGGCCGCGGTCGCCCCCGGCGACTCCTCCGCGACGCTGACCTGGTCGGCGCCGGCATCCAGCGGCAGCGCGCCGGTGACCGGCTATCGCATCGAGCAGTCCGGCGACGGCGGCAAGACCTGGGCGACGGTCGTCGCCGACACCGGCTCGACCCGCACCTCGTACGTCGCCGCGGGGCTCACCAACGGCGAGCCGCTGGCGTTCCGCGTGTCCGCGATCAACGCCGTCGGGGTCGGCCCGGCCACCCCGACGGGAACGACGACGCCGCGTACGACGGCGGCCGCCCCCGGTTCGCTGACCGCCACGCC
>CALKHM010000288.1 GCA_937988695.1 uncultured Microbacterium sp.
ACACGACGCTCTTCCGATCTCGTACGTGCTCGGGGCGGATCTCCACCCCGCGCGGATCGGCCTGGCGGACCGCCTGCACGCGCGACCAGTGCAGCAGGAGGCTCTCGTCCGTCGCGGTGTCCCAGAGGCTGTCGCCCCACAGCCGCGAGTGCGCGCGGATCTCGTGCAGCAGCGTCTCGTCGGCCTGCCGGTTGCGGATGTCGAGCCCGATCAGCCGATGCGGCTCGGCGACGGCCACGACCGACGCCGTCCGTCCGCTGGCGGTGCGCACCACCAGCGGGAGCTCCCGCCCGCCGATCGACGGCAGCAGTGCGGTGTTGTGACCGAATGCCGGCACCAGCTCCCGGTCGACGCTGATGCTGTCCCGATCGACGTCCAGCCGATCGGCGAGCGCGTCCTTCGCAAGGCTGCGAATACGCTCCGCGGGCGTCGACCCGGGTGCCCAACCCAGTCGTGCAGTGATGCCCTGTGGCGCAGCGAGTTCCGTCGTCTCCATGTCAACCTCCCCGGGTGCCATCCTGTGGGTTCCATCATGGCCCGTCCGGCGGCGATCGTGTGGTCGTGGTCTATCAACGCGCTGTGAGTACACGCAGAGCACACATCCGACGGCAGGGGCAAGGCCCCTGCACACCCGGTCGGCGGGATGCGAGACTGGAGCCATGGCACGGCGCGCGACGATCGTCGGCAGCGGACCGAACGGCCTGACGGCCGCCGTCGCGCTCGCCCGCGCGGGATATGCGGTGCGGATCATCGAGGCCGCCGCCACGCCAGGCGGTGGGGTGCGCACGGCCGGCCTCACCCTGGCCGGCTACCGGCACGACGTGTGCTCGGCCGTGCATCCGGCCGCGCTCAGCTCACCGTTCTTCCGCGCGTTCGGGCTGGATCGCATCGACTGGATCGTGCCCGAGATCTCTTTCGCGCACCCCCTCGATTCCGGTCGCGCGGCCATCGCCTGGCGCGATCTCGACCGAACGGTGGCCGGGCTTGGCGCCGATGGCACGGCATGGCGCAAGATCGTCCGGCCGCTCAATCGCGCCCTGGACGCGGTGGTCGAGCTCACCGGACATCAGCTGCTGCGGATGCCGCGGCATCCCCTGACCGCCGCACGCTTCGCCGCACGGATGCTGGAGCTCGGCACGACGGCCGGGCGCGTGCTGCTGCGCACCCTGCGCACCGAGGAGGGGGCGGCGCTGCTGGCGGGCGTCGTCGCGCATGCGAACACGCGGCTGCCATCGCTGGCGGCCACCGCGTCGGCGCTGTACCTGCTGGCGCACGCGCACTCGACGGGCTGGGCATACCCGCGCGGCGGCGCGGCGACCATCGCCGATGCGCTCATGAACGACCTGCTCGCACACGGCGGAACGGTCGACGTCGGGCACCGGGTCGCCGACCTGTCGGCCTTGGACTGGGGCGATCCCGGCGCGGGCGACCTGCTGCTGCTGGACACCGCCCCGCGCCTGGCGCTCACCCTGCCCGACGTGCCCGCCGACTATGCAGGCGTCGTGCGCCGGTACCGGTATGGCCCGGCCGCTGCGAAGGTCGACTTCGCGCTGGACGGCCCGGTGCCCTGGGCGAACCCCGACGTGGCCGAGGCGCCGACCGTGCACCTCGGCGGCACGCGCGAAGAGATCGAGGCCGGCGAGAACACCGTCGCCCGCGGGGGCGTCGCCGAGCGGCCGTATGTGCTGACGGTGCAACCCAGCGTGCACGACCCGAGTCGCGCGCCGCAGGGCCGCCAGGTGCTGTGGGCCTACATCCACGTGCCCGCGGGCTCGACGCTGGATCCCACCGAGACCGTGACGCGCCAGGTGGAGCGGTTCGCTCCCGGCTTCCGCGACCGGGTGCTCGCGACGCACACGATGACCGCCGCGCAACGGCAGGTGTACAACCCCGCCGACATCGGCGGCGACATCCTGGGCGGTGCGTTCTCCCTCGCCCAGGCGTTCCGGCGCCCGGTGCTCTCCCCCACGCCGTGGCGCACCCCGATGCGCGGCGTCTACCTTGCGTCGGCGTCCACGCCGCCCGGCCCCGGCGTGCACGGCATGCCGGGATGGCTGGCGGCGCGTCAGGCGCTGCGCGACGTCGGCACGCCCGCCGAGCTCGAGGACCTGTTCCCGTGACCGGACGCGCAGAACTCCGCCAGATCGTGGGTCACCCGCCCGGCGGCGGGCCGCTGCAGCCTGCACACGCGCCGATCGGCGGAGTTCTGCACACCGACGAGGCGCGCCGAGGCTGACGTGCACGCTCTCGCGGCCGTCGACTTCGCGTTCGCTCGCGAGGTCGTGCAGCGCGGAGTGGCCGCGCTCTTCGTGATCGCGTTCATCTCCACGTTCAACCAGTTCCCCGCGCTGCTCGGCGAGCGCGGGCTGCTGCCGGCCCCGCGCCTGCTGCAGTGGGCGCGGCAGGCGTCGGCACGCTCCCGCTCGGCATCCCGTGCATCGCGCCGGCGCCCGATGCGGGTGCTGCGCCCCACCGTGTTCCGCTGGGTGCGGTACACCGACCGGCGGCTGCGGGCGCTGTGCGCGGCCGGCATCGTCGTCGGCGTCGCGCTCGTGATCGGCATCCCCCAGCTCGGTCCGCCCTGGGTACCCATGCTGTGCTTCGGCGCGCTGTGGCTGGGCTACATGTCGGTCGTCTCGATCGGCCAGACCTTCTACGGGTTCGGCTGGGAGATGCTGCTGCTGGAGGCCGGATTCCTCGCCGCGTTCCTCGGCTCGTCGCCTCAGCCGCCGCCGACTCTCGTGATCGTGCTGCTGTGGTGGCTGGTGTTCCGGCTCGAGTTCGGCGCCGGGATGATCAAGATCCGCGGTGGACGCGAGTGGCGCGACCTCACCGCGCTCACCTACCATCACGAGACACAGCCGATGCCGGGTCCGCTCAGTCGCCGCGCCCATCTGCTGCCACGCTGGTTCCACCGCCTCGAGGTGCTCGGCAATCACGCCGCGCAACTGGTCGTCCCGTGGTTCCTGTTCGCCCCGATCCTGGGGATCTGGATCGACTCGCCGGTGCCTGCGATCGTCGGCGCGGTCGCGGCATCCCTCATCATCGTGACGCAGCTGTGGCTCGTGGCCACGGGGAACTTCGCCTGGCTGAACTGGGCCACCATCGTGCTCGCTGCATCGGGCTACGGCATCCCCTCGCCGGGACCGGCATCCGCCGCGATCCCGCCGTACTGGCTCATCGTCACCGGCGCGGTGTTCGCCCTCTACGTCGTGCTGAGCTGGTGGCCGGCGCGTAACCTCGTGGCACACCGGCAGCTGATGAACGCGAGCTTCAACCGCTGGCAGCTCGCCAACGCCTACGGCGCGTTCGGCACGGTCACCCGCACCCGCGTGGAATATGTCATCGAAGCCACCCTCGACGAGGATCCGGAGCAGGCGGCCTGGCGGGAGTATGTGTTCAAGGGGAAACCCGGCCCGGTGAGCCGCCGTCCTGGTCAGTTCGCGCCGTACCACCTGCGTCTGGACTGGCTGATGTGGTTCCTGCCGCTGGGCAGATCGTTGGAGGACTGGTTCGAGCAGCTGCTCGTGAAGCTGCTGCAGGCGGATGCCGCGACCCTGCGGCTGTTGCGCGAGGACCCGTTCAACGGTGCCGAACCGCGATGGATCCGCGTCGTCTCGTACCGCTACCGCTTCGCGACCGCGGCCGAACGGCACCGCACCGGTCACTGCTGGGTACGCGATCGCCGCCGGGTCCTCGTGCGCCCGGTTCCTCACGGCGTGGAGAGATGAACTGTCCAGCCGGCGCAAAGGCACCCGTTAGGCTTTTGACCGGTCCCTACCAGAGAACCGGAGCCACGTGTGTCCACTCCCTTCGAACCGAACGACAACGCGAACGGTCAGGTCCCCGTTCCTCCGATGCCTCCGGCACCGTCGGGGGCGCCGGTGACACCGGGGTCCACCGTGCCGGCTCCGGCTCCCGCGCCCGCTCCGGTTCCCGCGCCCGCCCCGCAGGGTGCGCCGTACGGGCAGCCGCCGACCGGCGCCTACCCGCCGGTGCCGCCGGTCTACGGACAGTCCGGCGCAGGTCTTCCTCCCCAGTCCGACAACCGTCCGAAGGCGCTGGGGCTGGTCTCGCTGATCCTCGCCGTTCTCGGCTTCATCGCCGCCTGTGTCGGATTCGCCCCGGCCGGTCTGGCGTTCGCGTTGATCGGCGGCGTCCTGCTGCTCGCGGCCTTCATCCTCTCGATCGTGACCCTGGCCAGCAAGAGGCAAGGCGGCAAGGGCCTGGGCATCGCGGGCTTGATCGTGTCGGTGATCGGCGGCATCGTCTTCGTGTTCGCACTGCTCGTCTCGTTGTGGTGGTTCGCATACGGTCACATCCAGGATGCCGTCGAGAAGGGCATCGCTCCCGCCATCTCAGCGCCCGCCGATCCGTCCGCGCCCACCGATGACGCGAGCCAGACCTCCGATGGCATCTACGACGAAGCCGCCTACCTCGACGACGTGCGCGACAATCTGCGCAGCATCATCAAGGAGGTGCAGCCGGGCATCACCGACGACCAGATCGATGCGATCTATCCCGACGACACCCTCGTGTTTATCGGCACGTCGTTGCTGAACGAGTACAACACGCTCGGCGACGACGCGCTCACGACCGAGGCGAAGTCGATGGTCGACTCCAGCAACGGCGCCGTCACCGAGGATCAGGCCGAGCGCTTCATGCGCGCGGTGCTCTCCTCGGCACAGGCGTATCTCGTCGAGTAGCTCGTCTGCTCACACCCGCTCGAGCGCGGGCTGACGGATAGTGCTCGGCCCGTGCGGGCCGGCCTGCACGACGAGCTGCGCCGGGATCTGCTCCTTCATGGCCTCGACATGACTGATCACGCCGACCGTGCGACCGCCCTCCCTCAGCTCGTCGAGCGTGCGCATCGCCGACTCCAGGGTCTGCGGGTCGAGCGACCCGAATCCCTCATCGATGAAGAGGGTGTCCAATCGGATGCCGCCGGCACGGTCGGTGACAACCTGCGCCAGCCCGAGTGCCAGGGCCAGGGACGCCAGGAACGTCTCTCCGCCGGAGAGCGACTGCGCCGGACGTGCCTGGCCAGTGTAGGCGTCGACGACCTCGAGCCCCAGGCCGCTGGCCGCGTTTCGCGCCGCGAGGGCGTCGGTGTGCGCGAGCCGGTATCGTCCCGCCGACATCTCGTCCAGCCGCAGGTTCGCCGCCGCCACGATCTGTTCCAGCTCGGCGGCGAGCACAAACGTCTCGAGGTCCATCTTCCGCTCGTTGCGGCCCGCGACGGCATCGGCGACCCCGGCGATGAGCCGGTGTCGCATCTCGAGGTCGGCGATCTGCGCGTATCCGCGCTGCGCTCGCGCGATGAGCTCGGTCAGCGCAACGACGGCGTGCGCGCATGCCGCAGCATCTGCCGCCGCCGCATCCGCGCGTTCGCGCGCCTCAGCGAGGGCCGCGGCGCTCTCGTCGAGGCCGGGGAGCGGATCGGGCGCACCAGCGAGGTCCATCTCCAGCTGCATCAGCAACGCACGCTGCACGTCGACCGCCTTCTCGTGCGCGGCGATCGTCTCATCAAGGCCGCGACGCACGGTCTCGTCACGCAGCGCGGCGTGGGCGGCCTCCGGGTCTGCGAAATCGGATGCCGCCACCCGCCGGTCACGGTCGTCGACGGCGGCCTGCACGGCGGCGTCGGCCGCGAGCCGGGCGGTGATGGCCTCACGCAGCGCGATGGCGGCGACGCGCCGGCTCTCTCCCTCGGCGATGCGATCGGCGACGGTCGCGAAGTCCCCGCGGGCGGCATCGACAGCGGCTGACGCGGTGCGCACCCGCTCGGTCAGCGCCGCCGCCTCCGCCTGCAGCACGGACAGTCGTGCGCGCAGTTCGACGAGCTCGGCGGCGGTGCGGGCATCGACGGTCTCGAGCCCGTCACGTTCCGCACGCACCGCGTCTCGCGCGCGAGTCGCGTGCTCGGCCGCGACCAGCCGCGCACTCGCCTCGTCGTACGCACGCGTCGCCGCATCGACGTCGAGGCCGCCCGCACGCGCTGCGGCGTCCGCGTGCGCGGCGCGCGCCGCGGTCACCCCTTCACCGGCCGTGCGCGCGCGCTGCTGCGCGGCATCCCGCCGCTCGTCAGCCGTCGCGAGCTCGTCGTCGGTGACCGGCGCGGATGCGCGAGGCGCCGGATGCGGATGCTCCGTCGAACCGCACACCGGACACGCTTCATCGTCGATGAGCCCCGCAGCCAGCTCGCCGGCGCGTTCCTCGACGCGACGGCGCAGCAGGGCTGTGGCGGCAGCGGCCAGCGCGTTGGCCTCGGTCTGCGCGGCCAGCTGTCGCTCCTCGGCATCGTGCAGCTGCGTCTCCCGTGCGTGGGCGAGCCGCGCTGCCTCCCACCGCGTGGAAGCCTCGCCGACGGCCCGGCGGGCGTCGTCGCTCGTCGCGGCAAGCTCCACGTGCGCGCGTAAGGCAGTGTCGAGCTCGGCGCGGCGGGTGGGAAGCGCGGCGCGCTGTGCTTCCAGATCGGCGACCCGCTCGGCCACTTCGGCAGCGGTGGCCTGCTGTTCCTCCTGCTGTGCCCGCCACCCTGCCAGATCGACCTCCTGCGCGTGTGCGGTCTGCCAGACCGCCAGTCGTCCGGTGAGACCGTCGACGAGGATCTGCAGCAACGTGGCGTCTGCGCCCTCGTCGCCACCCGCTGCTTCCCACGCGACCCGTGCGGACGCCTCGGCATCGCGCCGCTCGCATGCCGTCTGCTCAGCGCGCGCGGCGGCCTCGAGCGGGGCGCGCAGCCCCTCGGCCCGGCGGGCCTCGGCGAGAGTGTGACGATCGGCAGCGATCTCGTCGGCGCGGGCTTCCAGCGCGGCGAGCGCGCTGCGTGCGGAGTGCCGCGCGGCGGCGCGTTCGTGCAGCTGTTTGAGACCCTCATGCGCGGCGACGGCCTCATCGCGGGCAGTGACGGCCTCGGCACGGCTCGCGGCGAGCACCTCGGAACGATATCGCCCGCGGCCCGCCGCCCGCTCCAGTCTGGCGATGCGATCGCCGACAGCGACCGCGACAGCGGCACCGGCCTCGCCGTCATCGCGGATGGACTGGGCTGCGACGATCCGCTCGGCCTCGTCGAGCACGGCCTCGATCTCGCGCAGCCGATCGGCCACGGCCTCCTCGGCGCGTGTACGACGCTCCCCGAGAGCGCGCTCGTAGTCCTGGTAGGTGCGAGTGCCGAACAGCGCGCGCAATAGCGCCTGGCGGTCGTCGTTGCGCGCGAGGAGGAACTGAGCGAACCGGTTCTGCGCGAGCAGGATCACCTGCTGGAACTGCTCGCGGCCGAGCCCCAGGATCTCGCTGAGAAGCTCGCCCGCGTCGCGAGGCTTGGCCGCACGCCCGACCCAGGTGCCGTCGACGAGCTCCTCGACAACAGCACGATGCTCTTCCATGGTCAGACCGGTGCCGTTCTTCTTCGGCCGTTCATACTCCGGCGATCGTGTCACCCGCCAGCGGCGGTCAGCCACCGTGAACTCCAGGCGCACCTCGCTGCGGTCCTGAGGTCGGCAGTGATCGCTGCGCAGTCGCTTCGCACCGCCGTCGTAACGTGGTACGCCGCCGTACAAGGCGAAGCTCACGCCATCGAGGATGCTCGACTTGCCGGCTCCGGTGCGCCCGGCGATGAGGAAGATCCCGTCGTCGTCGAACGCGTCGAAGTCGACGACCTGCCGGGTGAGGAAGGGCCCGAATCCCTCGAGTTCGAGTCGGTGCAGCTTCATACCGCCGCCTCCGCGGCCATACGTTCGCCGAGCACCTCGCGAATGAGCGCGGACTCGTCATCGCTTGCTCCCTGACCGCCGCGCACATGCGTGAGGAACGCATCGACCAGCAGTGCGTCGTCGGCGCCGGCCGCCGCGACCCGCGCGGTGAACGAGCGCGTGTCCAGATCGTCACGCACGACCGGCGTGTGCCGCACCTCGGCGCAGTGCGCGAAGCGCTGCTGCAGCCGTCGCATCGGGTCGACCTGAGCGGCGGTGTCGGTGTAGCGGGCGCTCACCCAAGCGTCTTCGTCGGCGGTGTAGCGGGGGTCGCTGAGCAGTTCGTCGAGCGTTCCGGTGAGCACTCTCAGTCGTCGCGGCACGGGGAGATCGACCCATTCCACCTCCACCGAGCCCGCGGCATCCAGTTCGACCAGCCATGCCCCGCGCGGCTTGTCGCGCTCGCCGAAGCTGTAGTGCAACGGCGCACCCGCATACCGCACGCGCTCGGCGAGCACGCTGCGCCCGTGGATGTGACCGAGCGCCATGTAGTCGGGGCCGTCGAAGACCGACAACGGCACGACGTCGAGCCCGCCCTGCTGGATGTCGCGCTCGAGATGCGGGGTCGCCTCGACACCCGCGGCGAAGCAGTGCGCGGCCGCGACGTACCGGCCGCCACGGACGACAGCGTCGATGCGCACCAGGTCCATCGCGCGCGCCAGCGCCTGCGCCTGCGTGCGCACGCCGGGCCAGAGCCGCCGCACGAGCACGGGCTCGAGGTACGGGATGCCGTAGAAGTGCACCGGCCCATGGTCGTCGACGATCGTGACCGGCGTCGCGACGGCGGAGGGATCGGTGAGCACGTGGATGCCATCGCGCAGCAGCTTCGCCTGGAAGCCGAGGCGCGCGGCGGAGTCGTGGTTGCCGCTGGTGACGATGACCTGCGCGCCGGTGTCGCGAAGGGCGGCCAGGGTGTCGGTCAGCACCGTATAGCAGTCGGCGGCCGGCGTGGCCGAGTCGAAGACGTCGCCGGCGACGACCACGACGTCGACGCTGCGACTGCGCACCTCACCGACCAGCGCATCGAGCACGCCGTGCAGCGCCGCCAACGTCGCACTGCCGTGGAAGGTGCGACCGATGTGCCAGTCAGAGGTGTGCAGGATCCGCATGACTCCCACGGTAGGCGGGGCGTCGGACATTCGGCCGCGCGACGGGCCGGACGCGGTGCAGCGCATAGCGGGCGTGGGGCGTCGCAGCCCGGCGGAGGGCGGACGGGCGGGCGGGTCGCCGATGCTGGGGGCGGCGGGCGAACGCCGTCCCGAGCTGTCGCTTCGTGGCTGTGAAGCGACACACATCCGGCCGGTATCCCCATCACCACCGCCGAAGGCACCCTCTGCATGTGCGATGTCGGAGGCCCCGCTTAGCGTGTGTGAGGAGACGAGAGAAGGAAGCGACGATGTACGAGGCTTTTGTGGCCGAGGTCTTGTCCCGGTCCGAAACTGAACAGATCACCCGCCTGATCGAGCGCCGCCGCGTCGCGCTCGAGCGCGCCGCAACCGCGCCAGCACCCATCGAGCGACGGCGACCACGCACGGCACCGGCGCAGCCGGTCTCCCCTTGCGTGGGCTGCCCGGCGTAAGCACGGTGGCACGACCTCGCCCCGGCGAGCGGGTCACGGCCGGATCATGATCTCGCGCCGGCGAGCCGGTCACGACCGGACCGCGGCCCCGCCCGGCGAGCGGGTCGCGGCCTGCCCGGCGAGCGCCCGGCGCCCGGATCGCGGCCCCGCCCGGCGAGCGGATCGCGGCCCGCCCGTCACGCGGGCAGCCGTCCGGGGGCGATGACCCGTGTCAGCGTGCCGAGCGCTGCTGCTCCCGTACGGCGAGGATGCCGCTGTGCTCGGGATGAGCCGCGAACCAGTCGGACACGTACCAGCACACCGGCAGCACGGCGCGGTCGCCGCGTGATCGGAGGTCAGCCACCGCACGCTCGACGAGTTCGCCGGCATACCCGTGTCCGCGGAACGGCGGCACGGTGTAGGCGCGCGTCATCGCCACGGTGTGCCCGTCGTCCCGATAGTCCAGCACACTGACCAGGTCGTCGCCGAGGTGCAGCGTGTATCGCGAGGCGTCGGGCTCGTTCGCGAAGATGAACTCACTCACGCCGACAGGCTAACCCCGCGGTGAGCTTTCGGGGCCGCGTAGTGCCCGAACCCAGGCATCCACCGCGTTCTGCCCGGACAAGCGCACGATGGACTCGCCGTCGGCCATGCGCTGCCGCAGGCGTGCACGTTCCTTCGGGTGCTGGGTCCACGACCAGAGGACGATGTTCTCGTCGGGATCCGTCGACAGCCATGACCGGGGACGCTCCCGATTGCCGTGCCACAGCTCCTCGCGCCGGATGGCACGGCTGAGCGTGCGACGCACGACACGACCCAGAGTGCGCAGCCGGGAGTGGTCGATCCATACGATGACGTCGGGCTGATGCGGAGGAGCCAGCGCATCCCCCAGGCGCGACGTCCAGTTGCCGTCGATCACCCAGCCGTCCGGGTGTGCCCGCACAAAGTCGGCGACCACTGTCTGCGCCTCGTCGAGGTCGCGGTACGTCCAGCCGGCGTCCCAGAAGACCGCATCCAATTCGAGGCGCGGAACCTGCAGCACGGCGGCGGCACGTTCGGCCAGACGAGACTTGCCCGATCCCGACGTCCCGACGATGCGTACCTTCACGAGGGGACAGTCTGCCAGCCGGCAGGGCGCGCGACGCGGATGTGGGACGGCGTCTCGGCTCAGCAGAACCTGGGTCGCAGAGCCCGAGATTGAGCAATCTGTCACATTCCGTCACGGTTCGCCCACAGCATCCGTGCGATTTGACGCGTGGGGACGCATTCGGTCATAATCAGGCACATGACTAGCAATGCGCGTTCTCTGTCCGCCTGGGAGGCGAACGGGACTGCCGGGATGATGATGCCCGGCCGCGTTGCCATGTGTTGTCGAATGTGCCGCTGAATCGGTAACCCCCGCCGGGCTCATGGACGCCGCCTTCTCACCTGGAAGGCCGCTCGCGTCGGAAGCCCCCGAGCACCTCGTCGCACACCGCGCAAGGATGCCTCGCACTCGGCCCCGTTGCGGGCCGCGATCGCAACACGTCCATACCCGGTTCCGGTCCCATCCTGACCACCGGGTCTGAAGTCAAGGATCTTCCCATGTCGAACACCGCCCTTCTCGACCGCCCGACCACGACCAGCACCACCGCTCGGCCCACCCTGCGCCTGATCACCGACCGCCCCTCGACGGTCCCCGCCGCACCGAGTGTCCCTGAGCATCACCTGCCGGCGGGCACCACGCCGCGCGGATTCGCCCTCTATGTCGGCTTCGACGAGGCCAAGGCCGCGGCATCCGGGGTCTCGCTCGGCGTGATCGTCGACGCCCTGCGTCGCACGCTGGCGGATGTCGCCCCGGGCGCCGAGACCTACGCGACCGTCGCATTGGCTCCGATCGGTGCGGGCGGACGCGACGTCGACGTCGTGCGCCGTGCCCTGCAGGAGCCGAGCGCGGTCGCTCGCGCCAAGAACGACCCCGATCCCGAGGAAGAGGTCACCGCCAGTCGGGTGACGGTGGACATCTCACGCAAACGCGTCATCATCGACGGGGAGTCGGCAGCGCTCACGTTCAAGGAGTTCGAGCTGCTGCAGTACCTCGTGCTGCGCGAGGGTCGCACCATCGAGCGCGGCGAGCTGGTCTCGTCGCTGTGGCAGGGCTCCTCCGATAAGGATGCCCCGGGAGAGCGCACGATCGACGTGCACGTGCGGCGGCTGCGCGCCAAGCTCGGGCGCTACGAGGACATCGTGCGCACGGTGCGTGGTGTCGGCTACCGGTTCGACCGCCACGCCGATGTCGTGATCCGCTACGGCCACGGCACTCCCTCTCCCGACCGCTTCTGACCCTCGTACGCCGCGACGCGCACCGAGGGCCAGCCCCTTCCGCGTCGCCGCCGCGTCGCCCCGCGTCGCGCGTGTGCGTTGCCCCGCCTCACTCGTGTGCGTCGAATTCATGTGAATTTGGCGAATGCACATCAAACCGCCGGCAATTTGGTGTGCATTGGGCGGTTTGATGTGCATTGGGCGACCCGGCGCGCAACAGGCTGAGTAGCACCAGACGACCCGAGACGCACCGGGCGACTCGACACGCACCGGGCGACTCGACACGCACCGGGCGACCCGAGACGCACCGGGCAGCGCGAGGCGCACCGAGCGGGCCGATGTGCACCGAGCGGGCCGACACGCACCGGGCCGAGCGATCCCGGACGGCCCGCGGATCGGCACCGGGTCTCATCCACCCATCGACCCGGGCGACGGCGCAAGGATGTCGGAGGTCCCCGCGTAGGGTGGGCTCATGCATCCGGGGGTCCAGGTCACGTCGACGAGGCAGCGCCGTGATCCGCGACCCACGCCAGACCGGCCGCGCGAGAGCGAGTACCGGCCACGACATCCCCTCGACCTGCTGCGCACGGTCGGCATCCAGCAGCGCGGCGCACACGACCCGTCGTTCGCCGTCATCTCCGGGGTGATCTGGCGGGCCTGTCGCACACCCGACGGGGTCGCAACGCTCGCGCTGCGCGAAATGTCCCCCGGCGTGATCCGCGTGGCGGCATGGGGCGCCGGCCGAGAGTGGGCTCTCGACCAGGCGCCGGCACTGTGCGGCGCGCACGACGACCTCGATGGGTTCGACGCGTCCCGGCATCCGCTGGTCTCCGAGACCCAACGCCGCCACCCCGGACTGCGCCTGAGCCGCACGGACCTGCTGTTCGACGCGCTCGCCTGCGCCATCGTCGAGCAGAAGGTCACAGGTCTGCAGGCGTTCGGCGCCTGGCGACGACTGCTCACCTGGTTCGGCGAGCGCGCCCCCGGCCCGACACCGGCGCCGATGTTCGCACCACCGACGATCGACGAGTGGCGGAGCATCCCGTCATGGGCGTGGCACCGGGCGGGACTCGAGCCTGCACAATCCCGCACGATCGTCGAGGCGGCCCGGCGCGGCCGCTCCCTGGTGCGAGCGACCGTCGCCGCAGCCGACGGGCCGGCTCGGGATCTCGCGCTCACGAGCATCCGCGGAGTGGGGGCGTGGACCGCCGCAGAGACGCGCGCTCGCGCACTGGGTGATCCGGACGCGGTCAGCGTCGGCGACTACCACCTCGCCCACGAGGTGGGTTTCGCGCTCGCCGGCTCACGCACCGACGACGACGGGATGCTGCGACTGCTCGCCGCGTGGCCCGGACACCGGCAGCGCGTCATCCGGCTGATCCGGCTGAGCCCGGCCCGTGAGCCACGGCGCGGGCCGCGGCTGGCCCCGGAGGACCACCGCGACCGGTGACCCCGTTGCCGATGTCGGTGGTACGCGCAAGACTCACGGAATGACGACGATCACTCCTTATCTCTCCTTCAAAGACAACACTCGCGAGGTCATGGAGTTCTACCAGTCCGTGCTCGGAGGCACGCTCGACCTGGTTCACTTTCGCGACTTCCCCGACCTGCCGCACGATCCCGGTGATGACGACCTCATCATGCATGCGCACCTGCACACCGATGACGGCATCGAGCTGCAGGCATCCGACACTCCGTCGGCCACCGACTATGCCGCCCCCGCCGGCGTCGCGCTGTCGCTCGAAGGCGACGACGCGGCATCCCTCACCCGGCAGTGGAACGCACTCGCCGACGGAGGCGACGTGCAGATGCCGCTCGGTCCCGCACCATGGGGCGGGATGTTCGGCATGGTCACCGACCGGTTCGGGGTCGCCTGGTACGTGACGATCGACACGTCCGCCGGGTGACCTAGCCTGGGAGACATGGCAGGATCGGGGTGGCCGCGGGGCCGTGTGCAGTGGCTGCTGGGCACGGTGCTGCTGCTGGTCGTCGGTGCGGTCGTCGGCCTCGTGCTCGGCAGCATCTGGCTGGGGCTGCTGCTGGCGGTGCTCGTCTCGATCGGCTGGTTCATGGCGTACGAGTCGCAGCGCGGTCACTCACCAGGGCTGCACGACGACGATGATGACGGAGCGCGGCTATAGCACGAGGCACGGCGCGGCCGTGACGACGGAGCACGGAACGCGGCTGGAGTACGAAGCACGGCTGGAGCACGAAGCGCGGCGCGGCCGTAGCGCGGAGCGCGACTGAGCGCGACGCGTCGGCATAGCACGGAACGCGACTGAGCACGGCGCGGCTGTGACCACGGCGCGCGGCCGTAGCGCGGAGCGCTCACCCCACGCGATCGGGTCGCACCCAGTCCTGACCGAGAACGTGCTCGCCGAGGAAGGCGAACACCGTCTGGTACCAGACGACGGCGTGCTGAGGCCGCAGCACCCAGTGGTTCTCGTCGGGGAAGTACAAGAACCTGTGCGGCGATGTGCCGTCCTCGGCCGCGAAATGCTCGTTGAGCTCCGACCACAGCCGCAGTCCCTCGCCGATCGGCACTCGGTAGTCGCGATCGCCGTGCACCACGAGCATGGGGGTGCGGATGTCGCGGATATGGCGATGCGGCGAGTTCTCGATCATCGCCGCGGGCGTGAAGATCTGCTGCCAGTACGGCGAGTGGTCCGTGGTGCCGGCGAACTGATCCAGCGCCCACAGGCTCGCGTGCGTGACGATCGCGCGGAACCGGGTGGTGTGACCGGCGACCCAATTGGCCATGTATCCGCCGAATGAGCTTCCCATCGCGGCCGTCCGGGTCTCGTCGATGTCGGCGCGGGCAGTCACGTCGTCGGTGATCGACATCAGATCGGTGTATGGCTTACCGCCCCAGTCGTTCCACCCGCGCGCGATGAACTCCAGGCCATAGCCGGTCGACAGCGCAGGATCGGGCAGCAGCACCGCGTATCCGCGCGCAACCAGGAGCTGCGGGTTCCACCGCCAGCTCCAGCCGTTCCAGCTGTTCAACGGTCCGCCGTGGATCCACAGCAGCAGCGGAGCAGGCCTGTGCGCCGATGCCCCCTCGGGCAGCATCAGCCAGCCCCGCACGCGGGCGCCGTCAGCAGCGGTGGTCTCGACCTCCGTCATACTCGCCGGCACCGCCGGCAGCGGCACCGGGCTCGGCAGCGCCCTGACCCGGCCGTCATGGATCCGCACGGCGTGCGGCGGCATCATCCAGTTCGTCCGCAGCGCGACGATGTCGCCCCCGATCCTGTCGACGGTCGCGCTCAGGTAGGTGAAGTCGTCGTCGACGAGCTGTCGCACGCCCCCACCCGGCGCATCGCCCGCGCCGCCACCGAGGGGGACGCGGAAGAGCGGCCCGCGGCCGTCCTGGTCGGCCGAGACGATGAGCGCGTCGTCGTCGTCGGCGAACTCCAGGCCCGTGGGCCACCGATCCCAGCCGGCGCCGAGGCGGTGAGCGACGGATCCGTCGATCGCGCTCGTCCACAGCTCCTGGTCCGCAGGCCCCGCCGCGGTGCTCTTGGCGGTGCGCACCCAGGCCAATCGTGAGCCGTCGTGGCTGACGGCAGGAGACTCGTTGTCCACGCCGGGCTCGTCGCGCAGCACGGTGTCCGTGCGGGTGGCCACGTCGATCGCGACCAGGCGCGTGCGGGTGTCGCGTCCCTCATGCCGCGTCATCGCGGCCAGCACGGTGGTGCCGTCGGGCGTGATCGCGACCCCGGCGGTGTCGGCCGAGCGCCCCGGGTGCGGCGTCAGATCGCGTGGGTGGGGCAGCGATGGCGGATACGGCGTGCTCGCCGCATCCTTCTCGCCGCGCTCCACCCGCCTCGCCACCGACCGCCCCGCCGCCGCCCTCGCGCTCGCCACCCGCCCGGCCGCCGACCGCCCCGCCGTTGCGTTCGCCGGCGCCCCGCTCGCCACCGGCCGGGTCGGCGCGTTCGACGCCCACCTGCTCGGCGAGCTCGCCGAGCGAGAGCGCGAACAGGTGCGGCTCGTCGGGACCGAGGTCATGATCCCAATACCGCACCGGATATGTCTCGTGCAGGATCGCGGTGACCTTGTGCTTCGTGCGTTCGGCGCGCAGCCGCGCGTCGTCCTCGATGGTCTCGGCGGACGGCAGCAGCGGTGCCGAGACGATGACGACATCGGATGCCGCAGCCACCGCCTCGATCGCCGACACGCCGCCGGCCAGGCGCGTGACCGGCCGGGCCTCACCGCCGGCGGCCGGCAGCAGCCACAGCTGCGCAGGCTCGTCATCAGTACCGCCGCCGTCGGGCCGGGCCGACAGGAAGAGGAGGTCGCCGTCGGCCGTGTATGCGGCCGACGACTCGCCCTTCGCCGAGCGGGTGAGCCGGCGCGGGGCGCCATCCGAGCCGTCGGCGGGCACCTGCCATAGTGCGCGGTCATAGCCTGTGCCGTCCTTGTTCAGCGTCGCGATCCCGAGCACCGCCCAGCGCCCGTCGGGCGACAGCGCAAGGGACTCGGTGCGGGGAAGGGCGATGTAGTCCTCGAGCGAGTCGAACGGCGTCGTGCGCATTCGTCCACGCTAACCCCGACGTCGTCCGGCTACATCTCCTCGTGCGTGTCGGGGTCGAAGTCCGCGCGGATCCGGCCGCGCTCCAGCCCGGACAGCGACGCGAGGTCGGCGTCGGTGAGCGTGAAACCGAACACGTCGGCGTTCTCGCGCTGGCGACCCGCATGCGCGGATTTCGGGATCGGGATGGAGCCCAGCTGCGTGTGCCACCGCAGCACCGCCTGCGTCGGAGTGACCCCGTGGGCGGCCGCGACGTCGGCGACGATCGGCTCGGCCAACAGCTCGGTGCGGCGCGCGAGCGGGCTCCAGCTCTCGGTGCGGATGCCGTGCTCGGCATGGAACGCGCGCAGCGCGGCCTGCGGGAAGTACGGATGCAGCTCGACCTGGTTCACGGCCGGGGTCACGCCGGTCTCGTCGATCAGGCGGGTGAGCATCTGTTCGGTGAAGTTCGAGACGCCGATCGAACGCACCACCCCCTCCTCGCGCAGCCGAATCATTGCCCGCCAGGTGTCCAGGTATCTGTCGACGCTGGGGTTCGGCCAGTGGATGAGGTACAGGTCGATGCGATCCAGGCCCAGACGCTCCAGCGAGCCGCGGGCACTGGCGAGAGCCTCGTCGTACCCGTGATCGCGGCCAGGGATCTTCGTGGTCACGAAGATCTCCTCCCGGTCGACGCCGCTGCGGCGCACCGCCTCGCCGACCTCGGCCTCGTTCTCGTAATTGACAGCGGAGTCCAGAAGCCGATAGCCGACCGAGAGCGCGCTGGCGACGGCATCCACTCCCTCGTCGCCGGT
Source organism: uncultured Microbacterium sp. (assembly GCA_937988695.1). Classification (GTDB taxonomy): domain Bacteria; phylum Actinomycetota; class Actinomycetes; order Actinomycetales; family Microbacteriaceae; genus Microbacterium. The sequence continues at coordinate 16,942 of CALKHM010000288.1, forward strand.
GAGCGCATACGTGCCCAGTCCGAGCCGAGGAAGCTCCGCGCCGTCGTTCAGGGTCACTGTGGGGATCGTGGTCATGATTCCATCCTGCCGCGCGCACGCGCGCAGGGGTAACCTCACCGGCATGAGCACGATCTCACCCGAAGACGTCGCGCGCCGACGCGAGGCGCTCGAGCGCAGCCTGGGCGCGTGGCGCCCCCGCACCCTCGCCTCGGCTTTCGACGACGCGGTGGCCCGATTCCCCGACCGGCCGTACGTGATCACGGATGCCACGACCCTGACCTATGCGCAGGTCGCGGAGCAGTCACGGCGGGTGGCTGCCGGCCTCATCGCCCTCGGCGTGCGTCGTGGCGACCGCGTCGCGATGCTCGTCGACAATCGTGTGGACTACCCGGTGCTGAAGTTCGCGATCGCCCGCACCGGCGCGATCGCGGTGGCGCTGAACTACTCGTATCGCGGTGAGGAGATCGTGCAACGGCTTGCGCAGGCCGGCGCATCCGTGCTGATCAGCATCGACGCGTCGACGGCCACCGACTTCCTCGCCGTGTTCGACGAGCGGTTCGACGGCTGGGACGCGAACGCCGGCGACGACCTGCATTCCGACGACGCGCCGACCCTGCGCCGGATCGTGCTCGTCGAAGACGGCTGGCGCGACGGCGCGCTGACGATCCCTGCGCTCGCCCAGCGCGGCGATGTGCAGGCGGTGGATGCGGCATCAGCGGGCGTGAGCGCCGACGACGTGGCCGACATCGTGTTCACGTCGGGCACGACCGGTCATGCGCTGGGCGCCGAGCTCACGCACGACATGCTGCTGCGCAGCGCGTACGGTTCGGCGTACCACCGCGCGTTCGACGACGGCTGGCGGATCGGGTTCGCGCTGCCGCTGTATCACGTGTTCGGCTACGTCGAGGGAATGCTGGCGGCCATGTTCGTGTCGGGCGCGATCGTGCCGCAGCGCGTGTTCAACCCGCGCACGACGCTCGAGCAGATCCAGCGGCACCGCATCAACGAGGTGCTGTTCGTACCGACCATGACCGTGGCCGTGGTCGATCAGGCCGTCAAGGGGAGCTTCGACCTCTCCAGCCTGCAGTCGGTGTTCTCCGCGGCCGCACCCGCACCCGTCTGGCTCTGGAAGCGGGTGATGACCGATCTGAACCCCGAGATGATCTTCACCGGATACGGCCAGACCGAGGTCTCGGCCGCGACCGCGCTCACCCACCCGGGAGACACGATCGAGACGGTGTCGGCGGTCGTCGGGGCGTTCAAGCGCGGAGGCCTTGCCGCCACCGACGCCTCGGGGCTGCTGGCCGAATACCGTACGGTCGACCCGTTCGACGGGCACCCGCTGCCCGACGGCGCGGAAGGGGAGCTCGTGGTGCGCGGCCCGCAGGTGACCCGCGGATACGTCGGAGAAGATGCGCCGGCGGCGCTGGATGCCGACGGCTGGCTTCGCACCGGCGACCTCGGCGTCGTCGACGAGCACGGCTACATCCGCCTGCGCGGGCGCAGCAAGGAGCTCTTCAAGGTCGGCGGCGAGCTGGTCGCCCCGAGCGAGGTCGAGCAGGTGCTCAGCGGCGCCGACGGGGTCAGCCAGGTGTACGTCGCCGGCATCCCCGACGAGCGCTACGGTGAGGTCGGCTGGGCATGGGTCGTGCCGGCCGAGGGAGCGCAGCTGGACGCGCGGGCGCTCGTCGCCCACGCCCGAGCGCATCTTGCCCCGTTCAAGGTGCCCCGCGGGATCACGTTCGCAGCCGTCGAGGATCTCCCGATGACCACGACCGGGAAGATCCAGAAGTACCTGCTGGTGGCCTCGATGACGGACCGCCGCTGACGTGCGGGAATGCTTCGCGGCATCCTGCGTTGGTGCTTGACATGACCACTGTGGGAATCATCGGAGCAGGAAACATCGGCAGCACCCTCGCCACGGGCCTGGTGGCGCGGGGCTATGACGTCGTGATCGCGAACTCGCGCGGGCCCGAGACGCTGGCCGACGTCATCGCGCCGCTGGGCGGCAGGGCTCGTGCGGCCACCGCAGCCGAGGCGGCCGAGGCCGCCGACTGGGCGATCGTGACGGTGCCGCTGAAGGCGCTGGGCGACATCCCCGTCGAGCCGCTGGCCGGCAAGATCGTGCTGGACACCTGCAACTACTACTGGGAGCGCGATGGGCACATCCCCGCCCTCGATCAGAAGCAGACGACGACCTCGCAGCTCATGCAGCAGCATCTGCCGACATCGAAGGTCGCGAAGGCGTTCAACCACATCCGCTCGACCGAGATCCTGACCGACGGCACCTCCGCCGGCACCGCGGGCCGGCGCGCCCTGGCCACCGCGGGCGACGACGCGGATGCCGTGGCCCACGTCACCGCGCTGTACGACGAGTTCGGCTTCGACACCGTGAACATCGGTCCGCTCGCCGAGAGCTGGCGCGTCGAGCGCGACCAGCCCGCCTACGTCGTGCGGCAGAACGTCGACGAGCTGCGCGCGAACCTCGCCCGCGCGACGCGCTGAGGGCGAAGCGCTGACGATCGTGTCGGGCCGGCGCACGAGAGCGCGGCGGCCCGACACGATCGCGCGGAGGTCAGCGGATCACGGTCGGGTGGTACTCCTGCAGGGTGAAGTCGATCCCCGTCACGATGCCCTTCCCCGTGGGATTCGAACGCTTGACCACCCGCGCGATCAGGTCGGGGTCGACACGCAGGTGCGACGCGACCTCCCCTGTGGGCGCCTCGACGGCGGCGACGGCGCTGACTGCCCCGACGGCGGCACCAGCGACTCCCTCGACAGCACTGGCGGCGGCGGCCCCACCGACGCCCCCGGCTCCACCGACGACGAGGTTGCGATCGGCGAGCACGCGCCGCAACCCGCCGACCTCCTTCGGCGGCAGCGGCTGCGGGTTCAGGGCCACGGCATCGGCATCGCCGCGCGACACCGGACGCACGGCATCCTTCACCGCCCCGGAGAGCAGCGGCGTCTGCAGCACGAACCGGTCTTTCGGGGCCTGCTTGTGCACGGTGATCGTGCCGTCCCAGCCGTCGGGTTCGGCGGAGACTTCGTCGGCGGCACCGCGCCACACCTGGCCCTTCGCCAGTGAGACCCGCACGGTCAGCGGGGCATCGATGGCGACCTCCACCAATCGATACCGGCGCCGGCAGGTCGTGTCGTCGTCCGTCGCCCACAGCGCGCCGAGGCGTCCGACGGGCCGGTCGGTGGGGAACATCCCCGGTCCGCTGCTGACCGGAGTGGTCACCTCGATCGCGAGATCGCTCACACGGCCCGCGAACTGCGAGAGCAGGCGGCGCGTCTGCTCGGTCCCCAGCAGCGAGACGATGCGGGACGCCTTGGCCTGACGTAGCTCGTCGACCGCCGCCGGGCGTTCGGTGGGTGCGAGCCGCAGCAACGCCCGGTCGAACAGCCCGGTTCCGACCGGCGACCCGACCTCGGTGGCTACGCGCGGCACGGCCGCCTGCGCCAGGGGTGTCATATCGGCCGAGAGCGACGCCGTGGCCGCCGCCGGCACGACGGCCACCGACGGCAGGGATGCACCGGCGAGCACGGTGCTGGACAGGTGCGACAGGTCGGCGAGCTGCTGGGCGATCGGCATCCCCGGGGATCCCAGAGTCGCCGGCCAGTGCACCTCGCCCTCGATGATGCCCGTGCGTTCGTAGCCGTGCGCGGTCAGCAGCATGCCGAGCCGATCGGCGGGCGCACTCGCGAAGCCTGGGAACGATTGCGCGTGCAGGGTCCCGCTGTGGCCGTCCAGCTGATCGACCACGACGTCGAGGTACCAGTAGCCCTCCTCGGCGAGCCGGCTCAACTCGGCGTTCAGCGGGCCGAGCGCCTGGTTCACGACCGAGACGAAGTCCGCCGCTGCGACGAGCTTCTCGACCTTGTCGATCCAGTCCGTTCCCGAGATCCAGGCGAACACGTCGTTGAGGAAGAACGCGATGTCGGCGATGAGGTTCTCCGGCCGGATGTGCGGCGAGAGCACGCGCGCGTGCGACAGCCCGGTCGCCGACAGCGGCCCCGTCATCGGCGGGATGTCGAGCACGTAGGAGAACGACAGCCCGAACGAGATCGACAGCGCCGGATCGGCCCAGCGTCCGGCAGCCGTCGGCTGCGTGGAGTGGGCTCGGATCGTGTTCGTGCCGGTGGTCACCGACACCACGACGTCACCGTTGCCGTCGCGATCGATGGAGTACGACAGGTCTCGCGCGATCGACACGCCGACGTCGTACAGCGTGAATCCGCGCGCGATGAGGTCTCCCGTCCCGAGGAAGGCGACGAGCTCCGCCTCCAGTTGCGGCCGGTAGTCCGACCACGCCTGTCCGAGGGCGAGGTCGAGCACCCCGCCGAAGAAGTCGACGGGTGTGACTTTTCCGTCCGATGATGTGGCAAGGCCGATGCCTCCGCCGATGGGCAGCCCCATGGTCCCGCTCCTTTCCAGACGGCCCGGTGCCGTCCTTAGGGAAGGAGAGGCCTGGTCGGCCCGCCGCGATACATCGGTGCCGTGCGGGTCCCGGCGTGTTCAGAACTCATCCAAATCCGGGCGCTGGTGCGTGGCTGGGGGCCAGGCCGGCTCCGCGCTGCCCGTTTTGGATGAGTTCTGAACGGCTGTCCTGCCGAGGGCAGCCTCGACGACGAGCGCACGGTCGTGCGTCGACCCGCGGGTGCGCACTACCGTGGGTAGCATGACCGCTCCGATCGATGTCACATCCACGCCCGCCTGGGCCGAGCTGCTGCAGCACAGGGCCGCGCTCAAGCCCGACCTGCGGGGCTGGTTCGCCGCCGATCCCGACCGGGCACGGCGGCTGAGCTTCACCGCCGCCGATCTGCACGTCGACCTGTCGAAGAACCTCGTGACCGACGAGATCCTCGCCTCGCTCGTGCGTCTGGCCGAGCAGACCGGCGTGGCCGAGCGCTTTGCGCAGATGCTCGCCGGCGTCCACATCAACACGACCGAGGACCGCGCCGTGTTGCACACGGCGCTGCGCCGCCCTGCCGGCCTGCAGCCCGAGCTCGTCGTCGACGGGCAGCACGTCGACCACGACGTGCACGAGGTGCTCGGTCGCATGCGCGCCTTCGCCGATCGCGTGCGCTCCGGTCAGTGGAAGGGCGTGACCGGCAAGAAGGTCACGCACGTCGTCAACATCGGCATCGGCGGCTCCGACCTCGGCCCGGTCATGGTCTACGAGGCGCTCAAGCCGTATGCCCATGACATCCAGGCGCGGTTCATCTCCAACATCGACCCCACCGACCTCGCCCAGACCATGGCCGATCTCGACCCGGAGACCACGCTGTTCATCGTGGCCTCCAAGACGTTCACGACGCTAGAGACGCTGACCAACGCGCGGCTCGCGCGTGACTGGCTGTGGGCCGGCCTTGCGGCATCCGGCGCCATCGGCGACACCGAGCAGGCGCGCACCGACGCCGTCGCCCATCATTTCGTCGCGGTCTCCACGGCGCTGGACAAGGTCGCCGCGTTCGGCATCGACCCCGCCAACGCGTTCGGGTTCTGGGACTGGGTCGGCGGCCGCTATTCGGTCGACTCCGCGATCGGGCTGTCGCTCGAGCTCACGCTCGGCCCCGACGCCTTCGAGGAGCTGCTGGCGGGATTCCACGCGATGGACGTGCACACGGCATCCACTCCCCTGGCGCAGAACGTGCCGGTGCTGATGGGGCTGCTGAACGTCTGGTACAACAACCTGCTCGGCGCGCAGTCGCACGCGGTGCTGCCGTACGCGCAGCTGTTGCACCGGTTCCCGGCGTATCTGCAGCAGCTGACGATGGAGTCCAACGGCAAGTCCGTGCGCTGGGACGGCTCGCCGGTGACCACCGACACCGGCGAGGTGTTCTGGGGCGAGCCCGGCACGAACGGGCAGCACGCGTTCTACCAGCTCATCCACCAGGGCACCCGGCTCATCCCCGCGGACTTCATCGGGTTCGCGAACCCGGCGTATCCGCTCCGCGACGGCGACACGGACGTGCACGGGCTGTTCCTGGCGAACTTCCTCGCGCAGACCAAGGCGCTGGCGTTCGGCAAGACCGCGGAGGAGGTCGAGGCGGAAGGGACCACTGGCGCGCTCGTGGCAGCCCGCACGTTCAGCGGCAACCGACCGACGACGTCGATCTTCGCCCCGGCGCTGACTCCGCGTGTGCTCGGCGAGCTCATCGCGCTGTACGAGCACATCACGTTCACGCAGGGCACGGTGTGGGGCATCAACTCGTTCGACCAGTGGGGCGTCGAGCTCGGCAAGCAGCTCGCACTGCAGATCGCCCCCGCCATCGAGGGCGATCCGCAGGCCGTGGCGTCGCAGGATGCCTCGACCCGCGCACTGCTGGACTACTACCGCACCCACCGCGCCTAGCGGCATCCGTCGCCGCACGCGCGGCCCGCCCGGCCGGCGCCACGCGGCCGGCGCCGCCGGCGCCCCGCGACGCGGCCGGCGCCCCGCGAGAGCGCAACCGGCGGACGAGAGTGCGGCGTTTTCCCACTCCCTCGGCGGTCAGCTGCACCTTCGCGGGCGAGGGCGCGCGGCGGACGCCTGCACCTTCGCGGGCGAGAGCGCGGGGCGGTCAGTCCACGGCCGGGCCGTACAGACGCGCGATGCCGGGAGAGTCGAACCATCGGTCGTAGGTCGACGACTGCGGCCAGCCGTCCGGGGAGTCCTGCCACTCCTCCTGACGCCCGTAAGGGAGCAGGTCGACCAGCGGGAAGGTGTGCGAGAGCTGCTCGGTCCCTCGGCCGTTCGTGTGCCAGGTGCGATACACGCGGTCGCCGTCGCGCAGGAAGACATTCACCGCGAACCCGCCGTTCGGCGGGGCGTCGACTTCGGCGCCGAAGTCGCTGCCGGCGGTCGAGTACCACTCCATCCGATTGCCGACCTTCCCGCGGTACGCGAGCGCCTCGTCGATCGGGCCCTGGGTCACGATCACGAACCGGGCATCGTAGGCCTCGAGGAACTCGAGCCGGTCGAACTGAGCCGTGTACCCCGTGCACCCCGGGCACTGCCAGGTGGCGCCGTCGCGCCACATGTGGTGGTACGTGATCAGCTGGGAGCGGCCCTCGAACACGTCGGACAGGCGGATCGGTCCGTCCTTGCCGACCAGCGTGTAGTCGGGCAGCTCCACCATCGGCAAGCGTCGGCGCTGCGCGGCGATGGCATCCAGCTCGCGGGTCGCGGCCTTCTCGCGCACCCTCAGAGCGTCCAGCTCAGACTGCCATGTCTGCCGGTCGACGACCGGCGGGAGTGCAGTTCCCATGGCTCCTCCAATGATGTGTACGACGTTCACATGATATGTTGACAGCGTACACATCACGTCTCGCCTGTCAAGATCCCGGAGGACGAATGACCGACCGTGCCCGCGAGACGTACCATCACGGCGACCTGCGCAACGCGCTGGTGCAGGCTGGACTCGATCTGACCCGACGCGGCGGGCCGGAGGCTCTCGTGCTGCGCGACCTCACGCGCACGGCCGGGGTGTCGCCGAGCGCGGCCTACCGGCACTTCCCCGACCGCAACGGTCTGGTCACGGCGGTCGCCGCGCGTATCCAGGACGCCATGGCTCAGCGCATGACGGCCGCGGCGAGGACTCCGACGCCTTCAGGGCGCGAGCGGCTGCGCGCGGTCGGACTCGGATACATCCGGTTCGCGATCCACGAGCCGGGCTGGTTCCAGACCGCGTTCACGAGCATCGATGCAGCGCCATCCGACACGCCGATCCCCGCACCTCTGTCCGCTCTCGTGGGCGCCTTGGACGCGCTCGTCGCGGAGGGGTGCCTCTCACCGTCCGACCGCGCCGGCGCCGAATGGCCATGCTGGTCGGCCGTGCACGGGTTCGCGCTGCTCGCCCTGCACGGACCGCTGCGGCGCCTGGGCGAGAGCGAACGGGATGCCGCTGCGCAACGGACCGTCGACGCGATCATCGACGGGGTGCTCGGTGAGGCAGAGCCGCGGCATCCGTCGCGACGATCAGCGCAGCGAACGGACGGCACTGCATCTCGCTGACGGCACGACCGGGACAGCACAACACCGCGCCACGCTGACGGCACGACCGGGACGGCACCGCGCGTCAGGCGGCCTCGGTGCTCCGACGCAACAGCATCAGCATCATCCTCGACGGCTCGAGCGCACGCACCGAATGCGGGATGCGAGCGTCCAGATGCAGGATGCCGCCGGGTCGCAGGTGCTTCGTGATGCCCTCGGCAGTGAACGTGAGGTGGCCGTCCAGGGCCTGCACCACGATCGGACCCGGCGCGGAATGCTCGGTCAACTCGGCATCCGTATCGAAGGCGAAGACGACGACGCGCACTCCGTCTGCCGACAGCGCGACCTGAGAGGTACGTCTGCCCGGCTCGACGGGCACGAGTGCGTCGATGTTCTCGACGGCGGTGATTCCCATGCCACCATCCTGCCGCGGATCCGCGGGCCGAGGGCGGGCGCCGGCCGATGCCGGCGACTCACCGAGACTCAGGCCTGCACGACACCCGCCTCGAAGTGCGTAGGACCCTCGGCTCCGGCGATGCGCGGCGAGGTGAGGGCATGCGATACGGATGCCGGCAGCTCGCACGACCCCGGCGCGGGCGCAACGCGTGTATCAGGACGCGAGCCAGAAGCTCTTTCCTGACGAGAGACGGCGCGGCCCCGCATCGGACGTCGGCCCCGGGGAGTGCCGAGGTCCTGAACGCGGGATGCCGCCGGGGCCGCGCCGTCGTCCATCGGCCGGCGCGCGTCATCCGCCCGGCAACCCGAATCGGCGCCGCACACCGCGCACCGCTGATATACACGTCTCATGAGGTGCGTCCCTGCGACGTGGAGGTCGTGCTTCACAGACCTCACATCGCACGGAGCCGCAATGACGATCGATCACCATACACCGGACGACCTGTCGGACTTCGCGGAACTGTTGCAACACGGGCAAGAGGCCTCGGACCCGCTTGTCAACAAGAACTCGCCGGTGCGGCGCAGACGTCGCCGCCGCGCCCTGATCGTCACCGCGATCACCATCGCGGTCGTGCTCGCCGTGGTCGGCGGCTACACCGGCTGGGCGCTGAACGCCCCGGTCCGCGCTCCCCACATCGCCGCGCAGGCGCCGAGCGTCCCGATATCGTCCGCCGCGAGTGTGCCTCTTGCGTCCGACGGAGCCTCGGCCCTGCGCATCACGGGAGGCGACGCGTACTTCAGCGCGGCCAAGACCGGCATCGCCCTGCGCAGCGGGTCGGACAAGCCCCGCCCGATCGCCAGCATCAGCAAGCTGATCACCGCGCTTGTCGTCCTCGAGGCAAGGCCCCTCAGCGGAGCTGACGACACCGGCCCCACCATCACCTTCAGCAAGGCCGACCACGACCTGTACGACAAGTACTACGTGATGGGCGCCACGATCGCCGCGATGCCACGGGGAAGCTCGATGTCAGAGTACGACGCGCTGGCCACGATGCTCATCCCCTCCGCGTGCAACTACGCGGAGGCCATCGCCACCTGGGCGTACGGGTCGCAGAGCGCTTTCCTCTCGGCCACCCGGAGATGGCTCGCCGCGCACGGCCTGACCGGTACGACTATCGTCGAACCTACCGGGATCAGTCACCGCAACACGAGCACCACGAAGGATCTCCTGAAGATCGGCCAGCTGGCGGCGGCAAATCCGTCGATCGTCAAGATCACCGGAACGTCGTCCCTCTCTCTGCCAGGTCCCGGCGCAATGTTCAACACCAACGACCTGCTCGGCACCGACGGGATCAGCGGACTGAAGACCGGAAACCTGGGCGAGGGAAGCTTCGCGCTGCTGTATACCGCCTCACTCGACGTCGGCGTGGACAAGCCGCTCGAGATCATCGGCGTCGTGCTCGGCGGAGACTCGCGCCAAGGGGTCGACAGCAGTGTGCTGGCGGCCTTGGACGGCATCCGCGCCGGCTTCCACACGGTGCCTCTGACGACGTCCGGCCAGCAGATCGGCACCTATTCGACGCCGTGGGGCGCCACGGCCCGCATGGTCGTGAGCAGCAGCGCGTCGATACTGACGTGGTCCGACACCCCGATCACGGCGACGATGAAGACCACCACGCCCAAGAGATATGCCAACGGGGAGGTGATCGGCAGCATCACCTGGCATGCCGGTCCGAGCACTGCAACAGCCCAGGTGACCGTCGCCGGGAGTATCAGCCCACCCACCGCCTGGTGGCGGCTCACCCACCCCTTCGAGCTCGGCGGCAAGTAATCCGTCGGAATGCCGCGGCGTCGGCGAGCCGGTGCGCGGCTCCGTCGGCGCCAGGAGCTCGACCCTGTCGGCTGATGCCTCGTACTGGCAGGCGACCGCTGGCAGATGCGTTCTGCAGCACCGGCCCAGCGTGAGCTATCGGTTTCTTAAGAATCACGAAAAGATAACGCTGAGGGCTAGCGCCCGTTATCTTCTCGTTATATAGTGATCGCACGGTAGTTGTTTTGCTGTGGCAGCTACCGGCATGTGATTGCAGGACACTCTTGGTGCAAGGGAAAAGGGCCGGTCGGGAGCCTCTCCGACCGGCCCTTACTCTTGCGCGCGGCGGTCCGTCACAGCACCCGTTCCTCCCCATCTAGTGCGGTCGCGGAGTTCTCCACAGAAACAGGCTCTGACCGGGGGATCGTCGTCTTCCGATGTCGGCGGTCGTCGCGATGATGGAAGCATGGAAACGGCACCGACGACAGTGCTCGAGACGCTCTCGCGACTCGACGAGCTGCTCGACGGTGCGACGCGCGCGACCACGCGCGACGACGTCGTGCGAGCGATGACGGATGCCGAGATCCTGACGTTCACGCAGGTGACGGAATCACTCGGCCGCCGCGTCGATGCGCTGCGGATCATCGCGGCAGGACAGATCGATGAGCGCTCACGCCCCGAACTCGGCGATGAGCGGCTGTCCGCATGTCACGGCTGCACGAACGCCACCGACCTGCTCAGTCGCACGACCCGCAGCTCGGCGGTCACAGCGAGGATGCGGATGCGGCAGGCGCACGCCGTCCTACCGCGCACCACACTTTCCGGCGCGCCGATTCCCGCCCTGTTCCCGGCCCTTCGAGACGCGGTGTCGAACGGCGCGATAGGCATGGATGGCATCGGCGCGATCGTGAACACGCTCGCGCCGATCGCCGATCGTTGCGACCCCGCGCACCTGGCCGCGGCAGAGCGCGAGCTGGTCGCCGCAGCATCGGGAACCTCACCCGACGAGGCACCGCCGTGCACGGCCGATGACACGCGACTGCAGGCGAAGGTCTGGGCGCTCGTCCTCGATCCCGACGGAGCGCTGCCCGAGTACGAGCGGGCCGTGCGGCGCCGCGGTATCGTCCTGGGCCGCGAGCACGACGGGCTGGTACGACTGCACGGCGAGTTGCTGCCGGACGTCGCGGCCCAGTTCCAGCGACTCGTCGACGCACATCTGAGCCCGCGGGTCGAAGACCGCACCGACGACCCCGGCGTCGTGTTTCGTGAGGCACCCGCCGACACGGCCGAGGCCACCTCCGATGCGCGCACCCACGCACAGAAGGTGCACGACGTCTTCGCCTCGCTGCTCGGCGTCGCCGCACGAGCGGCCGAGACGCCGACGCTCGGAGGGCTCGCGCCGACCCTGCTCATCACGATCTCCGCCGCCGAGCTCGACAGTGAGGATGGCGTCGGCTTCGTCGACGGCACCGACTGCACGGTTCCCGCGTTCGTCGCGCGTCAAGCCGGATGCTGCGGCGGTATCCAGCGACTCGTCGTCGGCGGCGACGGCCGGATCATCGAGCTCGGGTCGGCGAACCGCACGTTCTCCGGCCAGCAGCGCCGCGCCATCGTCGCACGCGATGGCGAGTGCATCATCCCCGGATGCCACGTTTCGGCTGCCTGGTGCGAGATCCATCACGTCGTGGAACACGCACGCGGCGGCCCGACGCACACGAGCAACGGCGTCACGCTGTGCTGGTGGCACCATCGCACGATCCAGACCAGTGGATGGGAGATTCGCATGACCGATGGCGTTCCGAAGGTGCGGGCGCCGGCGGCGACCGACCCCGCACGACGATGGTGCCGACCTGCGGGGTCCATGCACCTGGCCCGTGACCGACGGCGACGGAAGCTTACGGGATGAGACGCGAGGCGTCAGACCCCGCCGCCGCCTCCCCCGCCGCCACCGCCACCGGCAGAGCCACCGCCTCCGGATCCGCCCGACGTCGACGACGAGGATGCCGCGGCGGAGGTCAACGAGCCGATGCCTGCCGAGAAGGCGGCGGCGTTGAAGGCCGCGGTGTTCCCGGCGTACCAGTACGGGGCCTGTCCGGCGGGGTACATCACCGCGAGCTGCTCGGCCCACTTCTTCTCCTGGCCGAACACGACAGCGTACGGCAGCAGCTTCTCGTACAGTCTCAGCATCTGTCGTGGATCGCCCGGATCCACGGGGACACGCTCCGCGCCCGAGGGCGACTGCAACATGCGGATCCGGTCGGCCTCGGCCCACTCGATGAACATCTTCAGTCCCTCGAGGTGGTCGCGCACCTCCGCCCCGCGGGCGCTGAGTGGCCTGCGGGCGAGGAGCACGATGGAAGCCACGAATCCGGCGGTGCCGCCCACCATGAGACCGGCCGCGAACCCGGGGGCGACGTACGAGGCGAGCGCTCCGATCCCGGAGCCGATCGTGAGTGCGAAGCCTGCCGCGGCCAACACCATCGGCCACGCGCGCGTCTTCGCAGGCACCCGGCGGCGCCAGCCGCGCCGCTTGACCTCGGCAGTCGCCCAGGCGAGCATCTTCTGCCCGGCCTTCGTGAAGCGCGTACTGCTGCCGCCGAACGTGAACATCGCCCCGGGAGCGGCTGCGCGGCCGAACAGGCCCTCGAGCAGCATCCGCCCATCCGCGTCGGCGACGCGCGACGCGTCGACCAGCTGCGCCTGCATCTTGCGCGCACCGAACACGCGCCGCTCGCCCTCCAGCAGACGGATGCTGCCGCCCACGGCCTGCTCGAGCACCTCGGCGGGGACCGCCTTCGATGTTCTGCCGGTGAACACAGCGGACAGGAGCGCGTCGGCCCCTTCCGGGGGCGTGTATTCGGCGATGACCGTCGGCCGGCCCGGGGCGTCCTTCAGCCTGCGCACGCGGACGATGACCGCCCAGACGATCGCACCGAGGACCCCGAGCCCTCCGACGCCCTGTGCCCAGCCCCACGGCGAGGCCAGCGGCGAGGTGTCGAACGACGTGAACGTGCCGGGAGCGAAGCCGACGGCGATCGTCATGGTCGCCTCGGGCGCGACGTCCGAGGCGGTCGCCGAGATGACAGTCGAGCCGTCGGCGCCGGCCGCGGCGGAGATCTCGCAGCCGGTCGTCGCCCCGTACGCCCCCGCATAGCATCTGCGGTTCCCGTCCAGAGCCGACGCCAGTGCGGCCGGCACGTGCACGGTCGCGGTCACGACGCCGAAGGGCTGCGACCAGCCGTTCCCGTTCACGTCCCAGTAGAACTCGTCGGCGTCGTCGTCACCGAAGTACCACGTCACGTGGCGCAGCGTGTAGGTGAAGACGTAGGTCTGCGCGCCGTGGACGTAGCCGTCCGAGCGCGACGTGATGGTGTATTGACCGTCGCCGCGGCCGACGACCGCGGGTCGCGGCGCGCCGCCGGCATCGGTCACCGAGATCAGTCGCAGGTCCAACGGCTGACCGTTGTAGGAATCCGGAATGGCACGCTTCATGCCATGGTTCTGATCGGTCTCGGGGAAATCGGCGACGAACGTCTCGACGACCGTGAGCGTGCTGGTGCCGTCGTCGTCGCGACCGAGCGTGTAGTCGGCGTGCAGGCTCGTGAACGTGAAGTCGTTCACGTCTCCGGCCACCGGGCCGGCGGC
>CALKHM010000289.1 GCA_937988695.1 uncultured Microbacterium sp.
GGCGGTGCCCGCCGCGATGTGGGCGTCGGGCGCGGTCAGCGGCTTCTTCGCCGTGCCGTACACGATCGTGCTGTACCCGATCGTCTTCCTGCTGATGTCGCGGCTCTGGTCGGTCTCGCACCGGCACGGATACGTCACCCCGGCGGACTTCGTCGGCGGACGCTACCGCAGCCGTAGCCTCTCGCTGGCGGTGGCGGTCACCGGCATCGTCGCGACGATGCCGTACATCGCGCTGCAGCTGGTCGGCATCAAGTCGGTGCTCACGGTGCTGGGGCTCGGCTCGAACACGAACGCGTTCATGGCCGACCTGCCGCTGATCATCGCGTTCGTCGTGCTGGCCGCCTACACCTACACGGGCGGCCTGCGGGCCCCGGCGCTGATCGCAGTGGTCAAGGACATCCTGATCTACGCGGCCATCATCGTGGCGATCATCTACCTGCCGATGAAGTTCGGCGGATGGGATGCCATCTTCCACGCCGCCGACACGAAGCTGAGCGCCACCAACCCGGCCACCGGCAACCCGTTCGGCGCGGTCATCCCCGGCGCGGGAACGTTCAACGCGTACTGGACCCTGGCCCTCGGCTCGGCGATGGCGCTGTTCATGTACCCGCACTCGATCACCGGCGTGCTGGCCACGAAGAGCCGCAACACGATCCGTCGCAACGCGATGATCCTGCCGCTGTACTCGTTCATGCTCGGTGGCCTCGCGCTGCTGGGCTATGTGGCGATCAAGGCGGGCACCGCGCCGATCGACGTGAACGGCGCGGTCAACGCCCAGCTGGTGGTGCCGCAGCTGTTCACCGACGCGTTCCCCAAGTGGTTCGCGGGCATCGCGCTGGCCGCCATCGCCATCGGCGCGCTGGTGCCGGCGGCGATCATGTCGATCGCGGCATCCAACCTGTTCACGCGCAACATCTACAAGGATCTGTTCAAGAAGGATGCCACGCCCGCACAGGAGGCCAAGGTCTCCAAGCTGGTGTCGCTGATCGTCAAGGTCGGCGCGCTCGTGTTCGTGCTGGGCATGGACCAGTCCTCGGCCATCAACATGCAGCTGCTGGGCGGGATCTGGATTCTGCAGACCTTCCCGGCGATCGTCGCGGGCCTGTACACGCGGTGGTTCAACAAGTGGGCGCTGTTCATCGGCTGGGTGGTGGGCATCGTGTACGGCACGGTGGCGGCGTACAACGTCGTCAACCCCGCCACGCACAACCACTTCGGCGGGTCGATCGCGAACTTCCCCTTCACCGGCATCCCGGTGTACATCGGAGTCTCCGCGTTCGTCGCCAACGCCGTGGTGGCCGTCGCGCTCACGCTGATCCTGCGCGCGTTCAAGGTGAAGGACACCGCGGACAACACGCGGCCGAGCGACTACGGTGCCGACGAGAACGACCCGAAGGTCGCCGAGATCGAGCGGGAGGCCGCGCTGGACGAGACCAACCCGCTGGCTCCGTGACAAGCTGGAGCACATGGCACAGGCGATCGAATACGTCGAGTTCGGCGGACCGGACGTCCTGACGCTGCACGATGTGACCTCCTCGGCCCCTGCGGCCGGGGAGGTCACCGTGCGCATCACGGCGGCCGGCGTCAATCCCATCGATGCGAAGGTCCGTTCCGGACTGCGGCCCACCGGCGCGATCACCTCGCCCCGGCGAAGCGGCAGCGACGGCGCGGGGACCATCAGCGCGGTCGGCCCCGACGTGGAGGGCTTCCGCATCGGCGACCCGGTGATCGTGTTCGGCGCGACGGGGACCTACGCCACGGAGATCACCGTGGCCCTCGCGAACGTGCAGCCCCGGCCGGTGAACGTCTCGGCCGCGGAGGGCGCGGCGCTCGGAGTGCCCGCCGGGACGGCGTACCAGACGCTGCGCTCGCTGGACGTGCGCGCGGGCGACACGCTGCTCGTGCACGGCGGATCCGGCGCGGTCGGGCAGGCGGTCGTGCAGCTGGCGGTGCTGTGGGGCATCCCGGTCGTGGCGACCGGCTCGCCACGACGACACGACCGGCTGCGCGCGCTCGGCGCCGTCCCGGTGGCCTACGGCGACGGCCTCGAAGGGCGCGTGCGCGCGGCGGCTCCGCAGGGGGTGACCGCCGTCGTCGACATCGCCGGAACAGACGAGGCCATCGACACCTCGCTGCACCTGGTGGCCGACCGCGGCCGGATCGCCACGCTCGTGCGAGGCAAGGATGCCGCAGCCCTCGGTATCCGCGCGTTCCTGGGCGGCTCCCCCGACCCGCTCACACCGCGTCAGCTGCAGCTGCGCGCCGAGGCCATGCCCGTCGTGCTGGCGCTCATGGCCGCCGGCCGCTTCCGTGTCGAGCTCGGCCCGTCGTTCCCGCTCGCGGACGCCGCCGAGGCGCACCGGGTGCTCGATGCCGGCGTCGACGGCAAGATCACCCTCGTCCCATAGAGGGCGCAACAGTTCGACACACGGCATCCACCGCCGCGCGCTCCGCGGTGAGAATGGACCCATGTCCGAGAGCGCCGACTGTCCCCTGCCGTCCTTCGCCACGACGCAGGTGCAGACCGGCTACGCGCCCGTTCCGGCGCCGACGGCTGCCGTGCCGCCGATCTATCAGTCGAACGCCTTCGAGCTCGCATCGCTCACCCACGCCCGCGACCTGTTCGCCCACCGGGCCGACGGCGACGTCTACGCGCGCACCGGCAATCCCACCGCGGCCGTCTTCGAGCAGCGCATCGCGGCCCTCGAGGGCGGCGTCGCCGCCGCCGCGCTCGCGTCGGGTCAGGCCGCCGTCGCGCTGACGATCCTGGCGCTCGTCGGTCGTGGCGGCCACGTCGTCGCCGCCAACCAGCTCTACGGCGGCACCGTCGATCTGCTCGTCGAGACGCTTCCCGACTGGGGCATCCAGACCACGTTCGTCGACCAGGACGACCTCGACGCGTGGCGTGCGGCGGTGCGCGACCAGACCCGGCTGTTCTTCGCCGAGACGGTGGCCAACCCGATCGCCCAGGTGCTCGACGTGCGCGCAGTGGCCGACGTCGCGCACGCGGCGGGGGTCCCCCTGGTGGTCGACAACACCGTGGCCACCCCGTACCTGCAGCGTCCGAAGGAGTTCGGCGCCGACATCAGCGTGCACTCCGCGACGAAGTTCATCGGCGGGCACGGCACGGTGATCGCCGGTGCCATCGTCGACCTCGGCACGTTCGATTTCGCCGCCGAACCGGCGAGATGGCCCGCGCTGACCGAGCCCAGCCGGCGGCTGCCCAGCGGCGAGTCGCTCCTCGAGCACTTCCAGGGCAGCTCGCCGTTCATCGCGCTGGTACGGGCCAAGCACATGCACGACCTGGGGCCGACGCTGTCGGCGTCCACGGCCTTCCAGCTGCTGCAGGGCCTGGAGACCCTCGACATCCGGATGCAGCGGCATGCGGCATCCGCGCAGCAGGTCGCCGAACACCTGGCCGCCCATCCCGGCGTCGCACGCGTGCACCACCCAGGGCTCGTGGACAACCCCTGGCACGCCGCCGCCCAGAAGTACCTGTCCCGGGGCGTGCCGTCGGTGTTCTCCATCGACCTGCCCTCCGCCGGCGACCCCGAGGCCGACTTCGCCCGCGCGGAGACGTTCGTCTCGCGGCTGAGGGTGCTGCACCTGCTGGCGAACATCGGCGACGCGCGCAGCATCGTGACGCACCCGGCATCCATGACGCACAGCCACCTGTCGCCGCGGCAGCTGGCCGACGCCGGCATCTCCTGGTCGACGGTGCGCCTGTCGATCGGCCTCGAGGACCCGGCCGACCTCATCGCCGATCTGGACCGCGCTCTGGCGTGAGGGTTCAGTACCCTGAACGCATGACCACCCCTTCCTCGACCCTCCGCTGGGGGATCCTCGCCACCGGCGGCATCGCCCACGCGTTCGCCTCCGACCTGCGCACCGCCGGCCTCGACCTGCAGGCCGTCGGCTCCCGCCGCCCCGAGGCCGCCGACCGTTTCGCCCAGCGCTTCGAGATCCCTCGTGCGCACGGCTCGTACGAGCAGCTGGCCGCCGACCCCGACATCGACATCGTCTACATCGCCACCCCGCACCCGATGCACGCCGAAGACGCGCTGCTGTGCCTCGAACACGGCAAGCACGTGCTGGTGGAGAAGCCGTTCGCGGTCACCGCACGGGAGGCGGCCATGGTGCGGGATGCCGCGGCCGGGCGCGGGCTGCTGGCAATGGAGGCCATGTGGACGCGCTACCTGCCGCACATGCGCCGCATCCGCGAGCTGGTCGGCACGGGCGTCCTCGGGCAGGTGCGCACCCTGTTCGCCGACCACACCCAGCGGCTCTCGTCCGAGCCCGCGCACCGCATCAACGCGCTCGAGCTGGGCGGCGGCGCGCTGCTGGACCTCGGGATCTACCCGGTCTCGTTCGCCTGGGACATCCTCGGCGCGCCCACCGCGATCAGCGCACAGGCGAGGCTCGGCTCGACCGGCGCCGACACCGAGGTCGCGACGATCTTCACGCACGCGGGCGGGGCGGTCTCCACGACGATCTCATCGTCGCGAGGCGTCGGCCCCAACACCGCGCACATCGTCGGCACCGAGGCCCGCATCGACATCGACCCGGTGTGGTACAAGGCGACGAGCTTCCGCGTGGTCGCGCCGGGCGACGGCGTCGTCGAGGAGTACACCTCACAGATCGACGGCCGCGGCATGCAGTTCCAGGCGCTGGCCGCGCAGGAGATCGTCGCAGCCGGCGCCCGCGACAGCGACATCCTCCCCATCGACGAGTCAGTGGCGATCCTGGGCACGCTCGACGAGATCCGTGCGCAGATCGGCGTGCGCTACCCCGCCGACGACCCGGCGTGAGCTACTGCGGCGACTGATCCCCCTGCTGCCGGCGACGCAGCTCGGCACGCAGCCGCTCCTCTTCGATCTCGCGCTCGAGATCCGCGAGCTGCTGCTCGGTGCTGCGCGTGTCGTGCGGACGCGCCTGCGGCGGCATGGGAGGGGGCGTCGGCGGCCGCGACCTCCGCGGTGCACGCGGCAGCCGCGGCCCGGACTCCGCGTACTCCCGTCCGATCGCGAACCACAGGATGACCCCCACGAGCGGCAGCAGGATCACCAGCAGCAGCCACAGCGCCTTCGGCATGTGCTTGATCTGCGCGTCGTCGCGCACGATGATGTCGACGACCGCGATCACCGTCGCGGCCAGCACCAGGAGCGGGAAGACGAACGACATGACAACGAGCATAGGGTCACCTGTCACACTGGACACATGACGAACACACAGGACGCACGGGTCGCCGTCTACCTCGACTTCGACAACATCGTGATGTCCTGGTACGACCGCGTGCACGGACGCAACTCGTACTCCAAGGACCGGCAGCGCATCATGGCGGACGAGACCGAGCCCGGCATCGCTGCGCGCCTGGCCGAGGCCCGGGTCGACGTCGGCGCGATCATCGACTACGCGGCATCCTTCGGCACCCTCGTGCTCACCCGCGCCTACGCCGACTGGTCGAACCCGGTCAACGCCGGGTACCGCAGTCAGCTCGTGGCACGCGCCGTCGACCTCGTGCAGCTGTTCCCCGCCGCCGCATACGCGAAGAACGGCGCCGACATCCGCCTGGCCGTGGACACCGTCGAGGACATGTTCCGGCTGCCCGACCTCACCCACGTCGTCATCGTCGCCGGCGACAGCGACTACGTGCCGCTTGCCCAGCGCTGCAAACGGCTCGGCAGATTCGTGGTGGGCGTGGGCGTAGCCGGGTCCACCGCGAAGTCGCTGGCCGCCGCGTGCGACCAGTTCGACAGCTACGACGAGCTTCCCGGCATCACCCACGTGGAGGTGCCCGTCGCGCAGACGGCCAAGGATGCCCCGCCCGCCCGCAGCCGCAAGAAGAAGGAGCCCGCCCCCGATCCCGCCGGCGAGCTGCTCGAGCGTGCGCTCAAGCTCGAGCACGTGCGCACCGACGACGAGTGGATGCACCTGTCGGCGGTGAAGAACCTGCTCAAGCGCATGGATCCGTCCTTCAGCGAGAAGGCACTCGGGCACAAGTCGTTCTCGGACTTCGTCAAGGCGCACTCCGACGTGGCCGAGCTCGACGAGTCGACGAACATCGTGCGGGTCCGGCTGCAGCCGGAACGCTCGTGAGCCTGCCCGCGCTGCGCCGTCTCGCCGACGGCACCGTCAAGCAGGTCGGCCCGCTCACCGGCACCCGGGTGTGGACCGTGCCCGGCCGTGCCCATCGCCCGCTGGCAGCCCCCCGAGACGCGCCGCGCGAGCTCGAGCCGGGCGAGCACACCCGGCTGTGCGCGTTCTGTCAGGACCGCTACCTGGAGACCACCCCCGAGAAGGCGCGGCTGGTGGGCCCGGACTTCACGCGTGTCGACCGGGTGCCCGCGCGTGCGCTGCACGAGAGCGTGGCCGAGTTCCGCCGGTTCGGCAATCTCTTCGAGATCGTCTCGGCCGAGTACTGGCGCACGAACCACGCGTTCACGCTCCCGGACGACGTGGTGGCGTGGGCCGACCAGTACCTGTCCGATCCGGCCGGGCGCGCACACGTCCAACGTCTCGCCGCGATCCGCGCGGCATCCTCGAACGCACCCGTCGAGCTGCGTGCGGCCGCACAGGACCTCGTCGGCGGGTCGCACGACGTCATCGTCGCGCGCCGCCATGTACGCGACGATGCCACCAGCGACGACGACCTCGTCTCCAGCGGGATGCTGACGCCCGACGAGCACGCCGCCTACATGGCGTTCGCGGTGGACTCGATGCGGGAGATCGCGGCGGCGCAGCCGTACGCCGCATACGTCTCCGTGTTCCAGAACTGGCTGCGCCCGGCGGGCGCGTCGTTCGAGCATCTGCACAAGCAGCTCGTCGCGATCGACGAGTACGGCCCGCAGACCGAGCGTGAGCTCGCCCTGCTGCAGATCGACCGGCGCCTGTACCAGCACGCCGTGGCCGACCTGTCCGTGCGGGAGGGGCTCATCGTCGCCGCGACCGACGGTGCGGTCGCCTTCGCCGGCGTCGGTCACCGCTACCCCGCGTTCGAGGTGTACTCGACGGCCCCCGCCAACCACCCCGCCGACCATTCGCCACGCGAGCAGCGCGCCGTCTCCGACCTCGTGCACGCGCTGCACGCGGCGACCGGAGTGCTCGTGCCCACCAACGAGGAGTGGCACTACCGGCCCGCTCCGGCGGCCGCTCCGATGCCGTGGCGCATCGTGCTGAAGTGGCGGGTGTCCAATCCCGCCGGGTTCGAGGGCGGCACGAAGGTGTACGTCAACACGATCGACCCGTGGACGCTGCGCCAGCGGGTCGTGGCAGAGCTGCACCGACTGCGCGCAGAGGACCGCATCGCGGTCGCGGTGCGCATCGGCGACGAGTGCGGGCCGGCGGATGCCCGCCTGCACTATGCCGACTGACGGGCGGCCGACATGCCGACGGACGGGCACACCGATGAGAGCCGATCGATGAGGGCGGGCTGAGCATGGCCACTGTCGGGCTGCGCGGTGACCGGGGGCCGATCCTCCTCTCGCTCATGCTGTCGTCGTTCCTCATCGCGATCGACTCGACGGTGCTGGCCACGGCCGTGCCGACGATCGTGGCCGACCTCGGCGGGTTCTCCCAGTTCCCCTGGCTGTTCTCGATCTATCTGCTCGCGCAGGCGGCCTCCGTGCCGGTGTACGCGAAGCTGTGCGACACCTTCGGCCGCCGACCGATCATGGTCCTCGGCATCCTGCTGTTCCTGGCCGGCTCGATCGCCGCTGCGCTGGCGTGGAGCATGCCCGCGCTCATCGGCTTCCGCGCCGTGCAAGGGCTGGGCGCGGGCGCGATCACCCCGGTGAGCATGACCATCGCCGGTGACATCTACACCCTGCGCGAACGCGCGACCGCGCAGGCGTATCTGGCCAGCGTCTGGGCGATCTCGTCGGTGGCCGGCCCCACGCTCGGCGGTGTCTTCGCACAGTTCCTGTCGTGGCGCGGCATCTTCTGGATCAACGTGCCGCTGTGCCTTCTGGCGCTGTTCATGCTGCTGCGCAGCTACCACGAGAGGTTCGAGCGACATCGGCAGCGCATCGACGTCACCGGTGCGGCCGTGCTGACGGCCGCTCTCGTGCTGCTCGTGCTCGGCGTGCTCGAGGGCGGTCAGGGGTGGGCCTGGGCGAGCTGGCAGAGCATCGGATGCTTCGTGGTGGGTGCGGCGCTGCTGGTGGTCTTCGCCTTCGTCGAGCGCCGAGCGGCCGATCCCGTGCTGGCGCCGTGGGTGCTCACCAGCCGGGTCGTGGTCACCACGTCGATGGCAGCGCTCGGTGTGGGCGCCGTGCTGATCGGGCTCACCTCATTCGTGCCGACGTACCTGGAGTCCACGGCCGGTGCCGCGCCGCTGCTGGCGGGTCTGGCGGTGGCCGCGCTGAGCCTGGGCTGGCCGATCAGCGGCGCGCTGGCGGGTCGGTTCTACCTGCGGATCGGATTCCGCTCGACGGCGATGATCGGCAGCGTCCTGGCCGTGGCGGGTGCCACGCTGCTGGTGGCGTTCGCCGGCACGCCCTCGCTCGTGCTGACCGCCCTCGCCTGCTTCGTCGTCGGGCTCGGGCTGGGTCTGGTGGCCAATCCGTCGCTGATCGCCGCGCAGTCCTCGGTCGACCTGCGCCGGCGGGGCGTCGTGTCGGGCACGAACATGCTCGCGCGGTCGATCGGCAGCTCGGTCGGCGTGGCGGTGTACGGCGCAATCGCGAACGCCGTGATCGCGGCAGGCGGCGGGGCGCAGCATCCCTCGGCTGTGCAGGCAGGCTCGACGGCGGTCTTCCTGGGTGTGGCCATCTCCGCGGTGTTCCTGGTCGCCTGCACGGCGCTCATCCCGCACGTGCCGATCACCGACGAGGATCGCGCCTAGCCGCGCTGGGCGCGCTCGTCAGCGCCCGGCCAGCTCCCCCGCCCGCTCGATGAAGCGCTCGTAGGCCGCGGCATCGTCGGAGGCGACGATCGCACGCAGCACGATCTCGTCGGCCGCCACGCGGAAGCCGGGCAGGCGATCTTCGGCGTCCCCGGGCGTCAGCACGGTGTCGGATGCAGCGATCTGCAGCCGCGCGAAGTTCGCGGCATACTTCGGGAAGCGCGCGTACCGCTCGGCCTCCGCGCGCAGCCGCGGCATCCCGTCGTCGTCCAGCGCCGTGCGCACGTACAGCGCGACGTGCGCGCCGGGTGCGACCTCATGGGCCTCGGCCGACTGCGCGGCCGCGAGCTGCGGCGTCAGCCAGTTCAGCAGCATGCCGTCGGCCGCCTCGACGGCCAGCGCCCGCATCTTCGGACCGAGCGCCCCGACGACGATCTGCGCGCTCGTCCTCTCGCGCAGCGCGTCGACGGCGTTGCGCAAGGGGGCCAGCACAGGCCCCGAGGCCTGGCCCGACCCGATCCCGAGGATGAACCGGTCGACCGGCAGGTCGGCGGCCTTCGCCACGATCTCGTCGGGCGTGTACCGGTCCAGCGGCACGACGCCGGTGCCCAGCACGAGCCGGTCGGTGACCCGCGCCGCCTCGTGCACGGCGGCCAGCGCATCCCCTCCCGGGGTGTCGTTGACCCACAACGCGTACAGGCCGGCAGCCTCGGCCGCCGCTGCGATCCGTGCGATGACAGCGGGATCGAGGCTGCCGGCCACTCCGATGGAGACAGGTGCGTCGCTCATGCTCCCGAGTGTGCCACGCGCCGGGTCCGGTCGTGACCCCGCGCGCGGGATGCCGCTATGCCG
Source organism: uncultured Microbacterium sp. (assembly GCA_937988695.1). Classification (GTDB taxonomy): domain Bacteria; phylum Actinomycetota; class Actinomycetes; order Actinomycetales; family Microbacteriaceae; genus Microbacterium. The sequence continues at coordinate 9,695 of CALKHM010000289.1, forward strand.
GCTGGTGCACCGGCGAGACCGTCACCGACAGCACGTCGTCCGTGGCATCCACCTGCACCGCGCCCCCGTCGACGAGCTCGCCCGACACGAGAAGATCGGCGATGCGGTCGTCGACCTCGCGCTGGATGAGCCGGCGCAGCGGCCGCGCACCGTACTCAGGCTCGTAGCCGTGCTCGGCCAGCCACTGCACGGCGGCCTCGGTGACGGCCACCCGCACGTCGCGCCCGGCCAGCCGGCGCTCGGTCGCGCCCAGCAGGAGACGGACGATCTCGCGCAGCTCGTCGCGGCCGAGCTTGCGGAACAGCACGATCTCGTCGATGCGGTTCAAGAACTCCGGCCGCATGGCCTCACGCAGCTTGCCGAAGACCCGGTCGCGCAGGTCCTTCTCCGAGCCGAACCCGGTGGATCCGCCACCGTCGGCCAGGAAGCCGATGGCGCCGCCGCGCGACGCGAGCAACTCGCTGCCGAGGTTCGAGGTCATCACGATCACGGTGTTGCGGAAGTCGACCGTGCGCCCCTGGCCGTCGGTCAGCCTCCCGTCGTCGAGCACCTGCAGCAGCAGGTTGAACACATCGGGGTGGGCCTTCTCGATCTCGTCGAACAGCACCACGGAGTACGGGTTGCGCCGCACGCGCTCGGTGAGCTGCCCAGCCTCGTCGTAGCCGACGTAGCCCGGAGGAGCACCGATCAGCCGCGCGGCGGTGTGCCGCTCGCCGAACTCGCTCATGTCGAACCGGATCACCGCGCCCTCGTCGTCGAACAGCGACTGCGCGAGCGCCTTGGCCAGCTCCGTCTTGCCGACGCCTGTGGGCCCCAGGAACAGGAACGATCCGATCGGCCGGTGCGCGTCGCCCATGCCGGTGCGGTTGCGTCGCACGGCCTTGGCCACGGCGGTGACCGCGTCATCCTGCGCGATCACGCGAGCGTGCAGCTCGTGCTCGAGCATCGCGAGGCGGTCGCGCTCGCTCTCGGTGAGCCGTGCGACGGGGATGCCGGTGGCCCGGCTGATCACCGCGGCGATCTCGGGCTCGTCCACCACGGCGTCCGCCTTCGCAGCTCCGGCGCTGGAGGCCAGCTCATCGAGCTTGCGCGAGACCTCGGCGATCTCGTCGCGGATGTGCGAGGCCTCCTCGTAGTGCTCCGCGGCGACCGCGGCGTTCTTGTCGGCCTCCAGGTCGGCCAGTCGCTGCATGAGCACCGACACGTCGGCCTGCACGCCCAGGCGCAGCCGCAGCCGTGCCCCGGCCTGGTCGATGAGGTCGATGGCCTTGTCCGGCAGCACTCGCTCGGTGAGGTAGCGGTCCGAGAGTTCGACGGCCGCGCGCAGCGCGTCGTCGGTGTACGTCACACCGTGGTGCGACTCGTAGGCGGCCTTCAGCCCGTGCAGGATGCCGATGGCATCGTCCACGCTCGGCTCGCCCACCTTGACCGGCTGGAAACGGCGCTCCAGCGCCGCATCCTTCTCGATCCGGCGATACTCGTCGAGGGTCGTCGCGCCGACCAGGTGCAGCTCGCCCCGCGCCAGCCGGGGCTTGAGGATGTTGCCGGCGTCCATGCCGCCGTCGCCATTGCCTCCGGCGCCGACGACCGTGTGCAGCTCGTCGATGAAGGCGATGATCTCACCGGAGTGCGCGGCGATCTCGTCCATCGTCTTGGTCAGTCGCTCCTCGAAGTCTCCGCGGTAGCGCGTGCCCGAGACCATCCCGGTCAGATCGAGGGCGATCACCCGCTTGCCGCGCAGCTGCTCCGGCACCTGACCGGCCACGATCGCACGTGCGAGCCCCTCGACCACGGCGGTCTTGCCGACGCCGGCGGCCCCGATCAGCACGGGATTGTTCTTGGTTCGGCGAGACAGGATCTCGATCGTCTGCTCGATCTCGGCGGCACGGCCGATGACCGGGTCCAGTGCGCCGGCCTCGGCCAGCGCGGTCAGGTCGGTGCCGAACTTCTCGAGCATCGGCAGGTCGCCGGTCGCGCTCCCGGCCTCGGCGGGGGCGGCGGTGACCGTCTCGTTCGCGCTCTGCGCGAGCGCCTCGGCCGTCACGCCGGCCTGCGCGAGCACACGCCCCGCCGGAGTGTCCTGCGCGAGCACGAGGGCGAAGAACACGTGCTCCGGGTCGACGTAGGTCGAACCCGACGACCGGGCGACCTGGAACGAGTGGAACAGCGCACGCTGCAGCGGCGGTGTGATCACCGCGCCGTCGGCGTCGCCCGATGGGGCGGATGCCGCTGGCAGGCGCTGCTCGGTCGCGCGCGCGATGGCCTCCGGGTCGGCGCCGATCCGTCGTACCGCGTCGCGCGCGGCGTCGACGTCCATGAGCACGCGCAGCAGGTGCAGGGTGTCGACCTCGCGCTGTCCGCGCTCGAGGGCGTAGTGCGCGGCGTGCTGCAGCAACTCCTGGGTGCGGGCGGTCATGAACCGGCTGAGGTCGATGGAACGCTGCTGACGCGCGCGCTCACCGGCGAGGTAGCGCGCGAGGAAGTCGTCGAACGCGCTCGCGCCGTCCGCGGCGCCCTCGACCGGTGGTGTGCGGTCATCGGACATTCGATACTCCTAAACTTGAGTCCTGGTGCGTCAAGTCTACGAACTTGAGCACACTGTTATCAAGTTCAACGCGGGACGCGGTCAGGTATTCCTTTGGATGCACGGGCGGAGGCGGCGGACGCGGAGGTCGCCGCCGACGCTCGGGCGAGGATGTCGGAACCCCCGCATAGCGTGGGCGTACACGATCTCAGGAGGATCCCATGGACTGGCGCATCGAGCTGATCTTCGTCCCCGTGACCGACGTCGACCGGGCGAAGGAGTTCTACACCCGGGTGGGCTTTCACCCCGACCACGACCAGACGCCGTTCGAGGGGCTGCGTTTCGTGCAGATGACGCCGCCGGGTTCGGCGTGCTCGATCGCCTTCGGAACCAACCTCGGCATCGACCTGGAACCGGGCCGGCAGAACACCATCCAGGTCGTGGTCCCCGACGCCGACGAGGCGCTCGCGCATCTGCGCGACGTGGGCGTGGCGGCCGAGGGCGTCGACGAGCAGGCGTGGGGGCGATTCGTCACGTTCCACGACCCCGACGGCAACCGCTGGACGCTGCAGCAGCTGCCCGCGAGGTAGTCAGCGCTCGCGCACGATCGACGGGTCGGCCTCGTCCCACTTCTGCGCGGTCTGCGCGATCCAGAACACCGCGAACAGGGCGACGAGGCCGGCCTCGCCCGCCAGCACCCACGGCTGGCCGGTGAGGTCGGCGCCGTCCAGCCGCGCGATCTCCACCACGAACAGGTAGACCAGGAACACGACCATCCCCGTGGCCACGAGGGCATACATGCGCTGCCACGGGCGGCGCGCGGTGAGGGCGCTGATCACCGCGACGGCGACCATGAGCCCGAAGAACGCGGCGGTCGCCACCAGATGCCCCGCGGCCAGCAGACTGGCCGGGGCAGCCAGGAGCCATCCGGCAAGACCCACGCCGACCGCCGTCGCGGCGCCCGCACCGATCAGCACGCCGGCCGTCAGGGTGTGCTGCACGCGGGCCACGATCAGCGCGAGGATCGCGCCGGCGACGGCGGTGATCGCCAGCACGATGACGCCGGTCTGCACCCCGGGAAGCTCACCCGGAGGAACGCACACGCCTGCTGCGGCCGCGCACGACGGCAGCAAGCCAGACAGGTCGCCGACGCCTATCGGCGTGGGCACGGCAACATCGCCGACGCCTATCGGCGTGGGCACGGCAACATCACCGACGCCTATCGGCGTGGGCACGATGGCGATCATCGCGGCGAACACGGCCGCCACATCCAGCAGCACCTGTTCCACGCTGTGGCCGGACAAGGCCACCAGACCCAGCGCGATCGCGCAGATCGCACCGACGAAGATGGTCCGCCCCGACGTGTAGAACATCGCGCTGATCGAGGTGACCGGTCCGTCGGTCACGAGCACGACGACAAGGCCGATGGCCAGCACGGCGGCCGCGCAGACGATGGCGATCCGCAGGTACCGGTACGTGCGCTGGGTGGAGGTGCTGGACAGCCGCATATTCACGATCCTGCACCCCGCGGCCGTACTCCGCGGGCGCTAGCCTTGGGGGCGTGTCTGTGCCGTCCACGCTGCGCGACCGCGGCGATGTCGCCGTGGCCGGGCTCACACCGGGCTATTTCGCCCTGGTGATGGCCACCGGCATCGTCTCGATCGGCATGCGCACGAACGACTGGCTGCCGGCATCCGTCGTTCTCCTCGTCATCGCCGGGATCGCCTATCTCGTGCTCGTGCTCCTGAACGTCATCCGCGTGATCCGGCACCGCGCGCGGATGGTCGACGACTTCGCCGACCCCGGGCGTGCCTTCGGGTTCTTCACGTTCGTCGCCGCCACCTGCGTGCTGGGCAGCAGGCTCAGCCAGGAGAGCGGTTTCCACGGCGTCGCCGTCGTGCTGCTGCTCGTCGCAGCGATCGCGTGGATCGTCTTCGGATACACCGTGCCGTGGACCGCGGTGCTCGGTGATCGCAAGGCGCCGCCGATCACGACCGCAAACGGCACCTGGTTCATCTGGGCGGTGGCCAGCCAGTCGATCGCGGTGCTGGCCGCGACCCTCGAAGTCGACCTGGAGGCCTGGCGACCGGCTCTCGCGCTGCTGGCGGTGTTCTCCTGGTCGGTGGGCACATTCCTGTACTGCGCGGTGGGCGTGTTCGTCGGCGTGCGGATGCTCACGACGCCTTTCCGCCCGGAGGATCTCACTCCCCCGTACTGGGTGGCGATGGGCGCGACCGCCATCACCGTGGTCGCCGGCGCACGCATCGTGATGATGGCAGAGGCTCCGATGGTGGATGCCACCCGCGGCCTCATCGCGGGCGCGGCGGTGTTCTTCTGGGCGTTCGGCACCTGGCTGATCCCGCCGCTCGTGATCGCCGGCTGGTGGCGGCACGGGCGACACCGCATCCCGTTCCGCTACGAGGCCACGCTGTGGAGCATCATCTTCCCGCTCGGCATGTATGGCGTCGGCGCGCAGTTCCTCAGCGACGTCGACCATCTGCCCATCGTGCACACGATCGGCTACGTCGAGAGCTGGGTCGCGATGGCGGCGTGGACCGGGACGTTCGTCTGGATGCTGGTGAACCTGTGGCGCACGGTGCTGCGGCCGGTGGCCGTGTCACGACTCAGCTGACCAGGTCTTCGCCGAACGGCTCCTCGTGCAGCCCGCGCAGTGCCTGCGCGAGTGCGGGCGCGCCGGCTGAGAACGCACCGTCCAGGCGGGCCAGGCGCACATCGGCCTCGGCCAGGGCCGCCGCTCCCTTCTCGGTCACCCGCAGATCCGAAGCGGCGCCCGCATGGGCCGTGGCATCCGCCGCAAGACCGTCGTCGACGAGGGCACGCACGGCCGTGTGCGCGGTCTGCACGGTGATCTGCGAGCGCCGCGCGAGCTCCGAGAACGAGATGCCCGGCGTCGCCTGGATGTGCGCGAGCAGCCCATACTTGCGCGTGGTCAGTCCGAGGCCCCTCAGCTGCTTGTTCAGCTGGCCGTCCCAGATGCTGCCGAGCGTCAGCAGCGAGAGGACGGGGCTGAAGGACCGACGCTGGGGCATGGCATCCATCGTAGTCTTCGCTCGATCCGCATCTGAGAGGATCGGATCATGAGCGAGGATGCCCGGTCCGAAGACGCCGTGGCCGGCGTGTTCTGCGTCGACGACTTGCTGCCCGATGACGCCCGGCACTGGCAGCGCACGGCTCGGCGGCTGGCGCGCGAGGTGTTGGCGCCCACGATCGAGGACGACTTCGACGCGCAGCGCTTGCGCGCCGAGCACATTCCGGCGCTCGGCGAGGCGGGGCTTCTCGGCATGCACCTGCACGGCTACGGATGCGCGGGCGCGAGCGCCACGGCCTACGGCGCCGCGTGCCTGGAGATCGAGTCCGTCGACAGCGGCTGGCGCACGTTCGTGTCGGTGCAGGGATCGCTGACGATGACGGCCATCGCGCAGTACGGGTCCGAGCAGCACAAGCAGCGCTGGCTGCCCGAGCTGGCGGCCGGCCGCGCAGTCGGATGCTTCGCATTGACCGAGCCCGCGGGCGGCAGCGACCCGGCGGCCATGACCACGTTCGCCCGCCGAGAGGGCACGGACTGGGTGCTGCGCGGTCGCAAGCGCTGGATTGGCCTGGCCTCCCTCGCCCGGATCGCGGTGGTCTGGGCGCGCACCGACGACGGCGTGCGCGGATTTCTCGTGCCCACCGATGCGCGCGGGTTCACGGCACGACCGATTCCAGGAAAACGTGCGATGCGCACGTCGATCCAATGCGACATCGACCTCGACGATGTACATCTGCCCTCCGACGCGGTACTCCCCGACGCGCACGGCCTGCGGGCACCGTTCACCGCCTGGACGAGGCCCGATACGGCATCGCCTGGGGTGCGATGGGCGCGGCCCGTGCCTGCTTGGAGGTCGCCGTCGCTCGCGCACGCACCCGACACGTCTTCGGTGCGCCGATCGGTGCGCGCCAGCTCGTCCAGGCGCAGCTTGCCGACATGCTCGTCGAGTACGAGAAGGGCGCGCTGCTGGCGCTGCACCTGGGCAGGATGAAGGATGCCGGCACGCTCGTGCCGGCCCAGCTGAGCGTGGCCAAGCTCAACAACGTGCGCGAGGCCCTGCGGATCGCGGGCCAGGCTCGCAGCATCCTCGCCGGCGATGGCATCACCGCCGAGTTCCCCGTCATGAGACATCTGGCCAACCTCGAGGCCGTGCGCACGTACGAAGGCACCGACGAGATCCGCGCGCTGATCCTCGGGCGGGAGCTGACCGGCGTCAGCGCGTTCGCATAGGGCCGGCGAGTCCGCGAGCCAGCTCGCCACGTTTCCGTCAGGTCGGCAACAGCTGCATCGCAAGAAGAAGCACGCAGATCCCGAAGGCGGCGGTCAGAAGCGCGCTGACGCGCGCGCAAGAGTCCGACCCCAGCCACCGTATGCGGCGCTCGAGCGAAGGATCGGCCAACGCGGGCATCCGCCCCGTCCGGTCCACGTCGGCGAGCCAGGTCCGCGCAGTCGGCGAAAGGCTGTCGCGAGCTTTCGCCGGAAGACCCCTCAGCAACGCCTTCGTGCGTCGGTCCTCGCCTGCGGAACACACTGCCCAGGCCGCGGGGACCGAGACCGCCATCCACGCCGCCCCCAGGATGGGAACCGCGAACAGAGCCAGGACCCGAAGGAGATACGCGAACGGGTCTGCGTCGGCATCGGCGCTGGCAAGGCGACCGAGATCCATGGCCATGAGGCTGGCAAGCCACGCCCCGAGTGTGAAGGCCGCGGCCGCCCATGCGACACCGACACCGTGCCGAACCCGCGTCGCGAGCACCGACGCACGCGTCCGCGCGACCTCCAGCCGCCCCGCGACCAGTAGCGTGAGCACGGTGCCGGGAAGCGTCATCAGGATGAGCGCTGTCAGGCCGATGATGCTCACCACGTCAGCAGGTGCGCCCAGCATCCAGGGCAGCGTCATCGCCGCCACGACGAACATCGCAAATGCCGCGAACCAGATCCGCGCCCGGCGCCGCCCTTTTCGCTCGTCGTGCGCCGCGGCCTGCCTGCGGCTGACCGCGGCGCCCCGCAGGGATCCCATGATGTAGTTCGGCATGCGGCGTCGTCGTCCTCCGCTCCGAGCCTAGCGACGGGGTACGACAGCTCAGTCCTCGGCGATACGGACATGGTCGGGCCGGAAGCCGTGGTCGATGCCCCAGAGGATGGCGGCCGGACGGCTCGTGAGCCCCAGACGCCGGTAACACGTGCGGATGTGGGTCTTCACCGAGTTCGTCGACAAGTGCATGGCCCGGGCGATGGCGTCGTTGCTCAGCCCCTGTGTGATAAGGGCGAGCACCTCACTCTCCCGCTGGGTCAGTCCCCGGTCGCGGCCAGGCCAGTTGCCCTCGACGGCCGTACGCAGCCTTCGCGGCGGCGACGCATCCGGCCGCCTGCCCTCATGGACGGCGACCAGCGCGTCGACCAGTTGTGAGGCGGGCAGCGCCTTGGACAGGTAGGCGTCCGCGCCGCTGTCGAGCATCGACGCGACGACGACGGGATCCGTGTTCCACGAATACACCGCCACGCGCCGCACGCGCGGATTGGCCACCAGTTCTCGCACTCCGTCACCGCCGTCGGCGCGGGCGAAGGTGTCGTAGAGCGCGATGTCCACGGGTGCGCTCACACTCGTGCGTGCGTCGAGCTCGACGACGCAGATGGTGCTTTCATAAACATGGAGCATGCGCGCGAGTCCTTGCACGACGATCTCGTAGTCGTTGACCAGTGCCACGCCGATGCGAGTCATACGCTCACGCTACGCTTCGCCTGGTTCACCCGTAGGGGTGAAATTTCGACCTTTTCCATCACGGGGTCGTCTCCCGGTGTCATCCTGAGGACAGCGAACGTGCCGTCTCCGGCGCTTCGCGACGAGAGGCGGATCTTCATGACCGAGCCACAGCCGTCCATGGCGGAGATCGAGAGAGCGAGCATCCGCGACCTGCTGATCGAGCTCGACAGGGTGGAGAAGGCGAGGCAGGATGACGACTGCCTACGACTGCGCTCGCGAGAACGAATGCTCACGGCCGAGCTGCGACGACGCCGGCAGCATCTCGCATCTGCGCCCACGCCGACGGCAGAACAGTCCGCGGCGCCTGTGGACCGTGCCACGGTTGCACCGGACCAGGCCAGCGTCGCGGAGCGCCGATGGGGTATCTGAGCTACGACAACCGGATCAAAGTCGAGATCGAAGACCGCGCACTCGCCCACCTGCAGATCGTCATCGCTGACAAGCTCCGCCGTGGCGAGCCGTTCGCCTTCACCTGGCGCGACGACGCCGCAACCGGCCACGGACGCACGGCGATCTGGATCAATCCGCGGTCTTCGCTCGTGTTCAAGTACTTCGGCAGCCGACCACCCGGCATCAACCGGGCGTGGCTCGAAGCCCTCGCCCTGGCAGCAAACGCCGTCGGCGGGCTGCGACTGGTGCGGGAGCCGGAGGGCTCGGAGGAGGTCGAGCCGACCGCCTGAGCGACCGGCCCGACCTCACGCAGACAAAGCGGCCAGGTCAGAAGTCCCAGTCGTCGTCCTCGGTGGCCTCGGCCTTGCCCATCACGTATGACGAACCCGATCCGCTGAAGAAGTCGTGGTTCTCGTCGGCGTTCGGTGACAGCGCCGACAGGATCGCCGGGTTCACATCGGTGACGGTGGCCGGGAACATGGCCTC
>CALKHM010000290.1 GCA_937988695.1 uncultured Microbacterium sp.
GCCGCAGCATCCGCTCGATCGCCGACTGGGGGATGTCTTCCGCGTCGGCGACGGAGCCGAGCATGCGGTAGGCGGCGGCAAAGGCGACGCGGCGCAGCGGCTCAGAGATCTCTGCCATGGCCCGATCATGCCTCGATCGTCTCGCGACGGCTACCCGCCCCGGCGTGCACACGTGCACGTCGCACCGGTGCGTACGGACCCGGGTGGCGGGCCACGAACAGGTTTCCTCGGTGCACGTACTCCTTCATGAATCGCGCCGCCCGTCCGGTGACGATCCGGTCGGTCGCTGTTCCCTCGGGCGTCAACCACTGCAGCAGCGCGTCACCTCGGCCAAGACTGATGCACTCCGCGAAGTAGCGGCCAGCGAACGGCGTCGCCGCCCCGCCCGCGAGCTCCTCGGCGATCTTGCCCGGCGCAGCCAACGCCATGAACGCCCCGGTGCGGCAGCCCATCTTCAACGGCGCTCCGTCGGGGCCGGGCACCCGTGCGGCGTCTCCGATCACCCACACGTCGGGATGCGAGACCGCACGCAACGTCGCGTCGACGTGCGCACGGCCGAGCTCGTCGGCCTCGAGACCGGATGAGGCCACGAGAGGGTTCGCGCGGAAGCCGCCCGCCCAGAACGTGAACGCCGAGGGCACGTCGTGTCCGCCGGCCATGACGACGGCATCGCGTTCGATGCGGACCACCCTGCCGGTGATCTGCTCGATGCCAAGTCGGTCGAACACACCCTCGAGGTGGCGCCGGGCGGACTCGCTCAGCCAGTGCCCCGGCGTGTGCGAGCTTGCCATGGCCACTTGCAGCCGTGGGTGCGACTCGGCGACCTCGGTCGCGATCTCGATGCCGGTCAGCCCGCCGCCGACGACCACGACACGCGCACGATCCGGCAGCGCGTCGAGCGTTCGTGCTGCGGCGCTGACCGTCGCGACATCCGTCAGCCCGTGCGCGTGCTCGCGTGCCCCGGGCACCGCCCCGAAGTCGATGACACTGCCGAGCGCGATCACGAGCGAGTCATAGTGCAGAACCGGCCCGCCAGCGGTCAGCACGGCATGCTGAGCGAGGTCGATCCGCTCGACGCGGGCCACCTCGAGCCGTGCGCCGGATCCCTTCAGGGCATCCGCTATCGGCAGCAGCGGATACCGTTGGCCGGCGGCCAGTTGGTGCCAGCGCATGCGTTCATCACGTGTTGCGTTGGCCGTGACGAGGGTGACGGATGCCTCATCCGCGCGTACCCGCCGCGCGAGCCGCCCGGCGGCCACGATTCCGGTATAGCCGCCGCCGAGAACGATGATCTGATGCTTTCCCATACCAATACGACGAGAGAGGGCACCGGATCGTGACATGCCCAGGATCATCCCCCTGTGGCCTCCACAGATCCGATGATGCTCCTCCCCAGCACAGGGTACGGGGCTCTCATTCACAGATTCGACTATCTGGAAGAAACAGTGGCTCAAAAAACCGAAAAGATGTACTATAGGAGCATGAACGATCCACTGGATGGCCTGGAAAGCGCGGTGACCACGCTGAGGGTTGCCTGGATCGGAGCGGATGCCGCCGCACCGGCTGACACGGTCGTGCCGGCAGCATCCGGCGACGAGTGCGCGGGAGCCGGACCAGCATCGGAGCTCTCTCGACAGCAGCTGGTGGCCGTCCTGGAACGCATCGGCGCGGTCGGACGCCGCCTCGACGGGGTGCGCGCGCAGGTTGCCGCCGAGCTCGACCGGCAGTCGAGGAGCGAGCTCGGAGCGGACTCCCTGGCCAAGCAGCAGGGATACCGCAACCCCGTCCAGCTGATCGCGGCGGTCACCGGGGTCGGCGCGGGCGACGCGAAACGTCTGGTCGCGGTGGGCAAGGCCATCCAGCCGCGGACCACGCTCGTCGGCGAGCAGCTTCCGCCCCGGCGTCCGCACGTCGCCGCCGCAGTGGAGGCGGCCACGATCACGAGCACGGCCGCGGGGATCATCATCGCCATGCTGGAGCGTGTCGTCGTGCGTGCCTGCGCGCAAGATCGCGAGGATGCCGAGCGCATCCTCGTCGAGTCCGCGCCGGGCCTGTCCGTCGACGACCTGCGCAGGCTGGTCTGTCAGGCCGAGGCGTGGCTCGATCAAGACGGCGTCGAACCGGCGGAGCGTGACCGGCGCGGGCAGCGGTACCTGCGGCTGTGGGAACGCGATGGGTTCGTGCATCTGGATGCAAAGCTCGATGCGGCCACAGGCGGAGCCAGCGTGAAGGCTGCGATCGAGGGCATCGTGTCGGCCGCGTTCCGGGAGGGACGTGACGACGTCGTCCCGGCCGATGACCAGCCGCCTGCCGTGGTACAGCGCCAGGCCGATGCGCTCGTGCAGCTCGCTGAGCACGGCCTCGGCTGCGATCGCGGCGACCTGCCCCTCGCCGGAGCCACGGTGGTGGTGCGCATGGCGTTGGAGACCCTTCGCAATGGCGAGGGCCTCGCACGAATCGACGGAATCACCCCGCCGATCTCCGCACAGGCCGCCGCGCATCACGCGGCCACGGCAGACGTCATCCCCGTCGTGCTGGACAGCGAAGGCGAGATCCTGCACTGGGGCAGGCGAAAGCGGTTGTTCACCCCCGCGCAGAAGCTCGCGCTGGTCGAACGCGACGGCGGCTGCGCGATGTGTCACCTGCCGCCGGGCATGACCAAGGCCCATCACCTGAACTGGTGGAAACGTGATCACGGTCGGACGAACATCGACGAGGGTGTCCTGCTGTGCGAGTCATGTCATCACCGCATCCATGACAACGGGTGGGATATCCGCATCGTCGGTCACGGGACCAAGGCCGAGGTCTGGTTCCTTCCGCCGCCGGCCGTCGACCCCGCGCGCAGCCCACGCCTGGGCGGTCGGGCCCGCTTCGACTACGCGCGCGCCGGCTGACGGGGAGCGAGGTCACGCGCGCCGGTTGACGGGCGAGTGGGGTCACGCGCATCGTGAGGTCCCGTTCTCGGTCCGCAGCCGCGACCGATCACATGGTGTTGACTGGTGCTCGTCGGTCATGGTCGTGAGGAGGTCCGCCTTGTCGTTCTGGATCTGCGCCACGTGCGGGGTCGAGCATGCGGAGCGTGCCGAGGTGTGCGCCATCTGCGCCGATGACCGGCAGTGGGTGCCTGCCGAGGGACAGCTCTGGATGACCCTCGCCGACCTTCGTGACGCAGGCCAGCGCATCCAGGTGGTGGAACGGGAGCCGGACCTCTGGGCTGTGCGCAGCACCCCCGGCGTGGGCATCGGCCAGCAGTCCAAGCTGCTGCGCACGGATGCCGGCTGCTTGCTCTTCGATCCGATCGGCTACGTCGACCAGGCGGGTGTGGATGCCGTGACGTCGGTGGGAGACGTGGCAGCGATCGTCGCGAGCCACCCGCACATGTACGGCGTGCAGGTCGAATGGGGCCGCGCGCTGGGCGCGCCGGTTCTCGTCGCCGAACAGAACCGGCAGTGGGTCGCGCGGCCCGATCCGGTCATCCGGACGTGGTCGGGCGACCTCGAGGTCCTTCCGGGAGTCACGCTTACCCAGCCAGGCGGACACTTTCCGGGAAGCGCCGTCGTGCACTGGGCCGCAGGTGCCGATGGCAGGGGCGTGCTTCTGGCCAGCGACACGATCTTCGCGAACCCCGATCGCACGTCGGTAAGCTTCATGCGCAGCTACCCGAACCGCATCCCGCTGTCCGCGCGGGTGGTCGATCGGATCGCCTCGCACGTGGAGCGATTCGCCTTCGACCGGCTGTACGGCAACTTCGACAACGTCATCCCCTCGGATGCCCGGCGCATCGTGCGACGCTCGGCAGATCGGCATATCGGATGGGTGAGCGGCGCGTTCGACCATCTCACCTGAGCGTCCGCAGCGCGGACCCGCGGAGACGTCCGTCGCCCACGTCGCGACTCACACGTCGCCTATGTCGCGACTCAGGACAGAGCGGAGGATGGGGGATTCGAACCCCCGAGGGCTTGCACCCAACACGCTTTCCAAGCGTGCGCCATAGGCCACTAGGCGAATCCTCCAGGTGGCCCTTCCGGGCCGCAGACCATCCTACCGGGTCGGCGCGGATGCTCCATCACGCGCGAAGACGCTCCCCGGCCGCACGACCAACGACCGCGGGAAAAGCAGTGCTTGCGCTCGTCGCCCGCCCCGCACGGACAGATACAGGCCAGTGCGCACGGCAGCCGCGTCATCCGCGATCGCGGGCCCGTCGCCGGCATCCCTCGCGCCCGCCCGCCCGTCGCCGGCATCACCGGCAGGGGCGTATGCCGCGGTCTCCACCGCGCGCACCAAGCGTGACATCGGCGCGTCCGGTGCGGCATGGTCATGCACGAGACGTGCGCCGAACGCGCGCGGTGACTCCGACACCGGCACCGGGATGCCGAGA
>CALKHM010000291.1 GCA_937988695.1 uncultured Microbacterium sp.
CTGACTGGTAGGTACGGAGACGACGACTGAGGTCGATGTCGATCGGGAATAGTCGGGCTCGCCGCGCCCGACTCGGAGAAGCTGGTCATAGATCTCTCGAACACCGCGGCCTGCGCGATCTACGATTCCCGCGCGTTTGAAGGCGTCCGCAATGATCGGGCTACGCGGTCGAGAGTCTTCGAGAAGGTTGTCGAGCGTGATACCAGGTGGGAACCCTCCTGGGCTGGATACTCGGAATGAATCGTCATCCAACTGGACCGAGATAGGGCCGAGCGACGCATAGTCACGGTGGACGAGCGCGTTGGCGATCACCTCACGGATGACGGTTTCCGGAACCCTTCGAATGCCTACTCGGTGAAGGCCGATCAAAACTTCCTGTTCGGTGTTGCGCACCGCGATCAGATCGTAGAGTCGGTTCGCGGCCTTCAGCAGAGGGTCCCGCACGACCTCCGACCTGACGATCTGAGCCCCGCGGAACTCTGTGAAGATGACCTCCGCCGATGGGACGAACCGCCCCACGGCGCCTTCAGTTCCGAAGAGAAGCACTGCACCCAGTGTGACCTCGTCGGATCCTGGGCCGACGAGTCGAAGCGCGCGCAGGATGTCGTGGTCGCTTGCCGACGCGAGAACTCCGTCGCCCCGGCTCGAGCCGCACATCCCCCGGAACCGCTCGAACTCCGCTGGATCGAGGTCCTCCTTCACCGCACCGCGGGCCGGGGTCGCCGCATAGTCGCGCCCTTGCGATGAAAGTCCGGCGGAGAGCATCTCGTGAAGGGGATACGGTGCGCACTCGGGCCGCCCATTGGCATCGAGCCGGCGCCGAACATATCGGCCGCTGCTGGTTCCGATCGGCGAGTCGGCATCCGGCACACTGATCGCCGCCACCGCACAGGCGTTCACGGTCAGGATTTCCACAAACGTCGCGACAGGTGGTTCTGTCCGATTGACGATCATCGCTTGCAGGAGATGAGGCTGAGTTGTCTCTCCGTGGCGAGGTTCCAGCCCTGTGATCGTGCCGTCGTCTTCGACGCCAAGAAGCAGCGTCCCGCCACCACCGTTCGCAAGGCAGGTCACAGCTTCCACGATCGTGTCGTCGTTCAAGCTCCGACGCGCTCCGCGCTTGAACTCAACGCGTAGAGCCTCGCCAGCGGCCGCCAGCGCCTCGACTTCGTCTGGCGTCATGCACCAAAGGTATCCAAAGTTATGGGACTCTGCAACATGCGGTCCGTGGCCGACCAAAGAGTTGCATACGTATGGGCGGGTGGCTTCGTGCGCGGCAAGTGGCGGAACCGCCGATCGCCGTCGTGCGTGCGGACGTAGGCCCCGCGCTCATACCTTGCGCCTTCACCACGCATGGCTTCTGCTCAACGGTCAGCTCCGGAATCTTCGCTGCCACGATCGGAGTTCCATCGAGGTCCACGATGTCGATCACCGCCCGAACAGGAGGGTCCACCGCGTCAGCACACACCGCCCATGGCATCACCGAGAGGAGTGGCATCGACGGCACCGGCAGCGAAGCCACTGGTTGGGAGTGGTGATCGCCGTACCCGACACCCACGGGAGCGACACGCCTGCTACCCGACAAAGCGGGAGGAAGAGGAGTCCTGCCCGGCTCCGACTCCCTCCCCGCTACCCTCAAGCCACCGTGACAGAACCCGTTGCTCCTCGGCGACGGCGCGCTCCGCGTCCGCGTCAAGTCGATCTGTAGCCATCTGCTGAAATGCTTCCAGGAGCTCGGCGGCATCCGTCACAGTGAGCCGACCGGTCACGACTGCGAAGTCGGTCACGTCTTGCGCAGCCTCCACCTTCAGCCGCTCAAAATCCTGCGTAATCGCCTGTAGGCCGCGACCCCGCAGTTGGTGTCCAGGTCGCGCATCTGAGATCCGTACATCGCGGGTGGACACGCGCCCGCTCATATCCAGGTACGCCACCGTCATGCGCGTGACGCGAACATCCACCACGACAGCGCGCACCCCTGCGGTCACAGGATCCCCCCGCAACGTAATCCAGTCGCCCCGACGGTACGAGGCACTCTGATCGCCACTTGAATCTGCTGTCATCCTCAGATCCCATAGTCCTCACGGCGTGTCACGCCCCGCTGCACCACCTCAGCTTCGAAAGCGTCGAACCGACTCTGCGAGTAGGTGGCCCAGCCTTCGTCATCGTCATCGTCGATCTCGGCCGCTCCGGGTTCATCCGGCGCTGACTCGTTCCACAGGAGGAATGCACCACGGATGCCGAGGAAGAGATCCTCGAGGAGGTCGAGCGCGGGTCGCGCAGGGTCGAGCGTACTTAATCTCACAGGGTCCTCGCCGACGCGCTCGATGATCGCCTGGGTCACGTGCTCCGGCGCGAGAACGACACCCTCCGCCGCCGCGACGGCGATGCGGACGAGATCGGACACGATCTCTTCAGGGCTCTCTCCTTCTTCCAACCGCTCAAGGACGACCGTCGGCGTCTCGTGGGGAAGCGCCTCGATGTTGTCCGCCTCCTGCACGACGTACTCGATCGGATCACCCGTCACGTCGGAGGCAACTTCCGCAGCGACATGCAACCACGCCGCGGCGGCGACCGAAGCCGCGACCGGGTCAACCGCCCGTGCAAGTCCGCGCGAGTCCCAGAAATCCTCGGAGATCAGATCGAAAGCAGCGGATACCTGTGTCGGAGACGGCGCCGGTCGACTCAGTAACAGCGCTTGCGCCGCCCGGCCGGCGAAATCACCCTGCTCCGCGAGCCGCATGGCAGCGATCTCGGATTCGACCTCCGCGACGACCGCCTCCGTCAGCTCAGCTGAGCCGATCTCGTGAAGGATGCGCCCGACACGGTGAGCAGCCTCTTCACTGCGCACGTAGGACACCAAGAGGAGTTCTCCCTGAGGCAGATTCGGGCTGCGCAGTGACTCTACGAGCAGATCGAGCTGTTCCCTTTCCCCGGCGCGCCGCCATCCCTCGCTGTTGTCTTGCAAGTTATCGAGCGCCGCAGACGCCGGATGGGTGTAGTGCCACCACACACTCGCGCTGAGCTCGCTCAGCGCGACGGCCAGTGCCGTCTGATGAGCCTCAGGGGCGGCCTCCAAGCCGCCGACGTCCGTCGCGAGCGTGCCCTCAGAGACGTGGGTGATGCGAACAATCGCACCGCGGAGTGAATCCACCGCGTATGTCGTCATGTCGTCCCGTCCTTCCTCGCAGAGGATAGCGGCCGTCTACGACACGACAACGCGGGACACCGCAGTCCACGAATCCGGCCGACCTCGAATCCGACATTCACATCGTCGCCGTTAGACGTCTACAAGCCGTCTGGCCACCGACACAGTCAGGCCACCTTCGCCCCTCCACTCGCATGCCACGTCCAGCGTGCTCGGCGCAAATGCCAAGTTCATGCCATCTCGCCGTGGAAAATGCCTACTTCGCGTGGAGACGGCTACGCGAAGTCGCCCGCCGGAGCCATGTCGGCGAAGCGTGAGAAGTGGCCCTGGAACGCGATCTCGATGGTCGCGGTCGGGCCATTGCGGTGCTTGGCGACGATGAGGTCGGCCTCGCCCGGACGGCTGTCCTTGTCGTACACCGACTCGCGGTGCAGCAGGATGACCATGTCGGCATCCTGCTCGATCGAGCCCGACTCGCGCAGGTCGGAGACCTGCGGCTTCTTGTCCTGCCGCTGCTCGGGACCACGGTTCAGCTGCGACAGCGCGATCACCGGCACTTGAAGCTCCTTCGCCAGCAGCTTCAGCGCGCGAGAGAACTCACTGACCTCCTGCTGGCGCGACTCGACGCGCTTGCCCGACGACATGAGCTGCAGGTAGTCGATCACGACCATCTTCAACCCCACGCGCTGCTTGAGCCGGCGACACTTCGCCCGGATCTCGACGAGCGTCATGTTCGGGCTGTCGTCGATGTACAACGGTGCGTCGTTGATGCGGCCGCGGGTGGCGGCCACGGTCGTCCAGTCGCGCGAGTCGAGCGTACCCTTGCGCATGTTCTGCAGCGGGATGGCCCCCTCGGCCGACAGCAGACGCATCGCGATCTCGCTGCGTCCCATCTCGAGCGAGAAGAAGATCGCCGGCATGTTGTGCTTGATGGCCGCCGCGCGCGCGAAATCAAGCGCGAGCGTCGACTTGCCCATCGCCGGCCGCGCGGCCACCACGATCATCTGGCCGGGATGCAGGCCGTTCGTCAGCTCGTCGAGCTCGCGGAACCCGGTCGGGATGCCGGTCATCTGCCCGTCGCGGCCGCGAGCCGCCTCGATCTCGTCGACGGCGGCGTCCACCGCGACCGTCAGGGGCACATAGTCCTCGGATGCCTCGGCCCCGGTGACGCCATAGATCTCGGCCTGCGCCGTGTTGACGAGGTCGAGAGCCTCGCCCTGGCCGTTGTAGCCCATCTGCACGATGCGCGTGCCGGCCTCCACGAGCCGGCGCAGCAGCGCACGCTCGGACACGATCGAGGCGTAGTAGCCGGCATTGGCCGCGGTCGGAACGATCGAGGTGAGCGTGTGCAGATAGTCCGCACCGCCCGCGCGCTGCAGGTCTCCGGTCTTGATGAGCTCGTCGGTGACCGTGATGACGTCGGTCGGCTCGCCATGCGAGTACAGCGTCAGGATCGCCTCGAAGATCAGCTCGTGCTTGGGCACGTAGAAGTCCGCCCCACGCAGGCTCTCGATGACGTCGGCGACGGCATCCTTCGACAACAGCATGCCGCCGAGGGCGCTCTGCTCGGCGAGGACGTCGTGAGGAGGCGTACGCTCCGGCTCGCGGGGACCGCCCAGTCGCTCGTCGGAGATGTCCGCAATGGTCACGTCGTCAGTTCTCCTCTGCGTCTGGGGCACACAGCATGCCGATCAGGGAAGTCGTGTCGACCGGATGCCGCGAAAACAGCACAGCACGCACCTCGGACATCGCAGTCGCGAGCAGTCGCGCCCTCCCCCTACGGGCCAGATCCCCACGCTAGAGATGCCGCACAAGGGGTGCAACTCGGCCTGTGGATAACTATGTGGAGAAGATGCGGAGAACGCCGAGACGCCTGTGTACAGGTGCTGTGGAGAACACTTGTGTAATTCTCGATTTTTGAGATTTTTATCCCACTTCATCAGGGGTTCTGTATTTCACACTCTGTGGATGGATGTGTGCTTGAAGCCCCAGTTGAAGGTTCCCGGCGTGTCGCGAGTTATGCACAATAGCGCGGGTCTCGCAAGTCGATGCCGATGCGGATCTCCGGTCCTGTCCACGCGACGAGGTCGGTTCTGAGAAACCCCTGGACACCGCAATCCAACAGCGCTAACCTCGAAGGTCCAGGCACCCCCACCACGCGTACAACGACGTGCGCAAGACGATCTCGTCGCGAGGAGGTGAGTGTGGACATTCCGTCGAGAACCAACCGAACCGTGTGGTTCGTGGCGCTGGCTGTCGGGTTCACGCTCGTCTGGGCGACGCTGGTGATCGTGTTCGGGTGGGGTGCCTCCAGCGCCCACGCCGACAGCGGCCCGGGTGACCAGGAGCCGCCGCACCCAGGGCTGTCGTCGCTGGTGACGTCGGTCGCGGACACCGCCGAGGGCGCGATCGATGCGGTCCACACCGTGAGCCGCCCGGCGGCCGACGCGATCCAGACCGTCGCACACGCGGCGACAGACCGCGCGACGAAGGCTTCCGCCACCAGTCCCGTCACGAAGATGGTCACGGAGAAGGCGGCCGATGCCACGACCCGGGCCACGTCGCCGGTGCACAAGGCCGCGCACAACGCGATCGTGCACAAGACCGTCGCGCCGATCACGGACACGCTGGGGACCGTCGTGGCGGCCACCTCGCCCGTCGTCGAGTCCATCGAGAAGGTTCCGGCCGTCGGCGGCATCGTGACCGCTGTCGACCTCAACGACACGCTCGGTGCCCTCGCCACCGCTGTCGTCGACACCGCCGATAATGCCGCGACGACGACCGATCGTGTCATCGACGACACCGTCGATGCGATCGTCGCACGGGTGAGCATGCTCGTCCGGTCGACGACGGATGCCGGCAGTAGCGTCGAAGGCGCGCTCACGGCGCCAGGCCCGATCTCGGCACACGCGTCCGGCGGCGCACAGACCTCACTGCCGTCGCTCTGGGCGGCGGCCGTGACGGCCGGCATACGCTCGGCCGCAGCGGTGCCAGTGGCGATGATCAGCTCGGCCAACGCCATGACGCGACCGCTGTCCGCACTGCTCTCCCTGCTCTCCTCGCCCGGCGCCATCGCCGGCGTGAGCCCATCGACTTCGGGCCCTGCTGGCGCGGGACCCGGCGCGGCCGCCCTGTTGACGGCCGGCCTCTTCTTCGCGAACCGTGCCTGGATGCGAAGGGGACGGCCCGGCGACCAGCAGTCGCCATCCGCGCCCGTGTTCGACACGGACGTCTCCCCCGACTGATCGGGCCCTGGCCGCCTCATCGAGGCGACACGGCTCCGGCGCGCTTCGCGCCGTCATTCGATCAGTCCCAGGAGGAGGACTCCATGCACAGCTTCATCAAGCGCGCCCTTCTAGGCGTGCTCCTGGCCGGCGGCATCACGCTCGTCGGCGCAACGGTCGCCAATGCGGCCGAGACATCGGGGGACGGCGGACTGCTGTCCGGTACCCAGGGAGTCGTCGACGTCGGTGCACCGGTCAGCGCGACCGGCAACGCCGTCTCGCTCATCGGCAGTTCCTCGTCGACGAGCGGCTCGACGGCCGCGCCGGTCTCTCAGACGACGACTCCGCCTGCGTCCACATCCGGCCAGGGGGGCACGGGTTCGGGGACGCAGGCGGTCATCTCTGTCCAGGTGCCGGTGACCGTGGAGGATGCCGCCGTGACGGCCATCGGCGATCCGTCCACGACGCAGGCCACGCCATCCGCTGCAGAGCCGGCGGCACCCACGCCGGAGGCGACGACCTCCGGGACGGACGGCACCGCGTCGGGCAACCAGGCACTGGTCGGCGTCGACGCCCCCGTGACCGTGGCCGGCAACGCGATCTCGGTGCTCGGCGACAGCTCGTCGGCGGCGCCCGCACAGAGCCCGGCCGCGGGGACCGCACCGACCACGGCGACGGAGGCGCCGGTGACGAGCGGAACCGACGGGATCGCCGGGGGGACTCAGCTGGTCGCGCCCGTGACCACACCGGTCACCGCCGGCGGCAACGCCATCTCGGTGCTCGGCGACTCGGCAACCTCGGCGAACACGACCGCACCCGCCACGACAGCAGGCACCGCGGCCACCACAAGCGGCACGGACGCCACCGCCGGAGGAACCCAGCTCGTCGCGCCCGTCACCGCACCGGTCACCGCCGGCGGCAACGCGATCTCGGTGCTCGGCGACCCGACGGCGATGGGGACGATGGCAACGCCCGCCCTCACCACCAGAACGCTCGGCATCAGCCCGACATCCGGCGGACTCGACGGCGTGCTCGACGGGTCCCAGCTCGCGCTGCCGCTCGCGCTCCCCGTCACGCTCGACGGCAACGCCGTCGCCGTGATCGGAGACCCGACGACGGACGTTCCGGGCACGACACCGGGAGAGCCTGGCAGCGGCACACCGGGGACTCCCGGTGACACCGGGACGCCAGGCACCCCCGCGACCGAGGGGGGCACCGTGTCGAGCAGGGGCAACGGCGGGGCGGCGACCCCGGCGAGCACGTCAGCCAGCGCGGTCGGCGACGTCGCCATCACCGCCCCTACGGCAGTCGGCGGCGAGCTCGCGGAAACGGGCGCGACCTTTCCCCTCTGGACCCTGACGCTCGGCCTGGCTCTGATCGGCCTCGGCGTCATTCCGATGCTGCGCCGCCGGGCTGTGTAGTCCGCGTGGGCGGGCGCGGCCCCAGCGCGTCCGCCCACGTTCTCGTATCGGATGCCGCGGCCCGCGGGGTGAGCAACTCCGGGTCGCGGCATCCGGCGTGCCCTGCCGCCGACAAGGGATTCAGCATCCTTCCCATCGCTTCTGGCTACAATTCCTCCGGGTGCCCTCTCACGACGGCGCCACCGCAGCCGACAGGCGAGAGGGGACTTCCCCGCCCCGCCCGGAGGCTGCGGAAGAGGGAGGCGAAGAGTTCAGTGACACTCTGCCGGATCCTCGAGCCGCGCGGGGACGCGGCACCGATGGCTGTGGCGAGACCGCCGCAGCGGGCATGAGTCTTCGCCCATCCGACCGCCGGCTCCCTTCCGATCCTCTGAGGAGCAGCACATGCCGAACGCCACTGCGATCGCCGCGATCATCCGACCCGACGGTTCGGCCTCGCTGGATGCCGATGGCCACACCGAGAGCATCCTGACGACGCGGTCGGAGGACGCTCGGCGCGAGATCGTCCGCCGGGTGAGTTCACGGGCGGCAGCCGCAGGCGCTCCGCTGCCGGTCACGGTCACCGAGCCCGACGGCTCGGTTCGGCTGATCGTCGCCGCCGACGGCTCGGTGACCGTCATCGACGAGGTGCAGGCGGCGATCCAGGACGACGTGACGGCGCCGGAGCAGGAGATGCCCGCGCCGGCCGCGCCGGAGGCCACGCAGGCGGGCGGCACGATTCCGCCGCTCCTTGAACAGTCGGCTCCACCGCAGGCGGAAGCCGACCCCGCGCCGCCGGTCGACCGAACCTCTGTGGTCCCCGACGACCCCACCGAAGCAGGCGCCCTGATCCCACCGGCTTCCTCCACCGCCGCCGACACGCGCGCACAAACGCGACGTGAGTCGTTCTTGAAGAACAAGCAGGCCGAGAAGCCCGCGACGAAGGGTTGGCGTGGCGCGCTGGCGCGTACCGGGATGCGCGTCGCGCCCAACGCGCGCGAACGCGCGGAGCGCGCTGATCTCGACGCCGTCTCGCAGCACTGGGCGGGCCCGCGGACGATCGCGGTCGTCAACGGCAAGGGCGGCGCGGGCAAGACGCCCACCACGATCGACCTTGCCGCCGTGTTCGCGCGTCACGGCGGCGCCGGCGTCCTGGCCTGGGACAACAACCAGACGCGAGGCACGCTGGGATGGCGCACCGAGCAGGGTCCGCACGATGCGACGCTGCTCGAGCTGCTGCCGCAGACCGGCCGCCTGCTCGGCGCGGACGCCCAGTCCGCAGATCTCGCGAACTTCGTGCATCATCAGACCGCCGACAAATACGACGTGCTGCGTTCGAAGCCCGCCGTGCTGGCCAGCGCGCAGCGGATCACCGCCGAGGACGTCTCCCGCATCCATGCGGTCGCCGCGAAGTACTACCGGCTCATCGTCATCGACTCGGGCAACGATGAGACCGACCCGCTCTGGCTGCAGATGATCGACCACGCCGACCAGCTGGTGATCGCTACCACGACCCGTGACGATCACGCCGAGGCCGGCGCACTGCTGCTGGAGGGCCTCACCGAGCGCGACGAACGATCGGCGGAACTGGCGGCCAACGCGGTGACGATCGTCACGCAGGCCGATTCGAAGGCGACGGATGCCGACATCCGGCATGTCGCCGACGGGTTCCGTGCCATCGCGCGAGACGTCGTGACCATCCCGTTCGATCCGGCCCTGGTCGATGGCATCATCGCCTTCGACGCGCTTCGCCCCCAGACGCGTCGCGCGTGGCTGGCAGCAGCCGCCACGATCGCTCGCGGGCTCTGAGACCGCGCGACGCGTCGCGCGCCCGTGAGCCCGAGCGCCCCCCGCGCTCGCTCGTTCGTGAGCCCGAGCGCCGCCCGCGCTCGCTCGTTCGTGCTGCACTTTTCGGCTGATGCGCCTACCTTTTCCTGGCGCATCAGCAGAAAGCTACAGCGCCAGGTCGAACCCTGGCGCATCAGCGGCAAGCTGCAGCATTCGGGAGAGAGCCCGCCGCCACCCATACGCAGAACGGCCGCCGACCCGCGGGGCGGCGGCCGTTCTGCGTTCGCGCCTACTTGGCGGCGACCACCTGCAGCGTGATGACCGCGGTCAGCTCGTCGCGCAGCCGAACGGTCGCCTCGTGCTCACCGACGGCCTTGATCGGCGAGGTGATGTGGATGCGGCGCTTGTCGAGGTCGCCGATGCCGGCGGCCTTGACCGCATCGGCGATGTCGGCGGTCTTCACCGAGCCGAACAGGCGGCCCTCGGTACCAGCCTTGACGGCCAGGCGCACCTTGGTGGACTCGAGGGCCTCCTTGAGCGCCACGGCCTCCTCGTGGTCGTGGATCGCGCGCGCGTCACGGGCGGCGCGGATCGACGCCACCTGCTTCTCGCCACCACGGGTCCACGTCACCGCGAAACCCTGCGGGATGAGGTAGTTGCGGGCGTACCCGTTCTTGACCTCGACCACGTCACCGGCGCTACCCAGCCCGGCGACCTCGTTCGTGAGAATCAGCTTTGCCATCGGGTGCTCCTTAGCGGCCAGCGCCGGCGTAGGGCAGGAGCGCCATCTCGCGCGCGTTCTTGATGGCGCGGGCGATGAGACGCTGCTCCTGCACGGAGACACCGGTGATACGACGGGCGCGGATCTTGCCGCGCTCCGAGATGAACTTGCGGAGGGTGGCGACGTCCTTGTAGTCAATGACGCCGACACGGATCGACTTCGCGGGAGCGGCGTTCTTCGCGCCCTTCCGCGGCTTGCGGCGGTCGCCGCTCGACTTTCCAGCCATGTTGTTTCCTTAGATCAGATGAGAGTTGTGAGGGATGCCTCGGTCTGGCGATCGTGTGAACTCGGCGCTTCACGCCTCGCTCCGCGATCGGGCCCAACGGGTTTCGACTCGCTCGCGCTTCCGCGCGGGCTCGCCCAACTTGAGTCGATCTCGCGTCAAGGTCGCTCCGCGACCGTGACCCGAGCCGACTCAACTCAAAACGGCGTGTCGTCGCCGTAGTTGCCGGGGGTGCTCCACGCGTCGGCGCCGCTCGACGAACCGGGGGTCGCCCACGGCTCCTCGGAGACCTGCTGACGCGGGGCGCCACCGGTCCCACCGCCCGAGGAGGCCGCGCGCGTGACCTGTGCGGTCGCGTAGCGCAGCGAGGGGCCGATCTCGTCGACCTCCAGCTCGATCGAGGTCCGGTTGTTGCCCTCGCGGTCCTGGTAGGAGCGCTGCTTCAGGCGCCCGGTCGCGATGACGCGGGAACCCTTGGTGAGCGAGCCTGCCACGTGCTCGGCGAAGTCACGCCACACGGACGCGCGGAGGAACAGCGCTTCGCCGTCCTTCCACTCGTTCGACTGGCGATCGAACGTACGCGGCGTCGACGCGATCGTGAAGTTCGCGACGGGCAGGCCGGACTGCGTGTAGCGCAGCTCGGGGTCTGCCGTGAGGTTGCCCACGACGGTGATGATCGTCTCGCCGGCCATCGTGCTTACGCCTTCGCTCCGGCGGTGGCCGACTTGCGGGCGGCCTTGGCGTCGCTGCGCACCTTCTCGGCGGCGACCTGAGCGATCGCCTCCTCGGCACGCAGCACCTTGGTGCGCATGACGAGCTCGTTCAGCTTGAGCTGACGGTCGAGCTCCTGCGTCGCCTCGCTGGTCGCGGTGAAGTTGACGACGGCGTAGATGCCCTCGCTCTTCTTCTGGATCTCGTACGCCAGACGGCGACGACCCCAGATGTCGATGTTCTCGATCGTCCCCTTGGCATCGGTGATGACCTTGAGGAACTTGTCCAAGTGCGTCGAGACCTGGCGCTCATCGATCTCAGGGTTCAGAATGACCATGAGTTCGTACTGGTGCGTCACTAACCCACCTCCTTCGGACTAGAACGGCTCATGGGCATCTCCCATGAGCAGGAGGGTGTGTTGCACGTCGCCCGGCACAGGACGCGCCAGACAACCTTGACAGTCTAACGGATGCCGCAGCCCGATGCATCCACCGATCATCGCCTCGGCACGCCGGTCGCCGGCCCATGCGCGTCACCGGTCCTTACCCGGGAGCACGGCCGCGCGCCGCACGCCGGGTGCCCGCAGGCACCGCCCGGTAGCGTGGTCACGTGGAGTGGACAGCGGATGCCGCAGCCGGTGACTGGCTGCGAGAGCGCATCGACGACCCGTGGCGGGGCACGATGCATGACGTGGTTCCCCGCGGCTTCGCCGCCTACGCGCGCGTGTTCCATCCCGCGGTGCGTGAGCGGCCGGTGGGACGCTCGTGGCCGACCGAGGGCGACGCCACGGCGTGGGAGGCGTTCCTGGCGGAACGCCCCGACGTCGACGCCGAACGCGTCACCTGGGCAGGGGTCGCGGCCGCGTTCGGCCGGGTGATGCATCCGCTCGCGCAATGGAACCGGCTCGTCGGCGCCGACGACCCGTACGGCGGCGGCGCCCCGCGCGATGCCGCCGGCTGGCGCTACGAGGCCCCGCAGGAGGGCCGGCTGGAACCCGGCGAGCTGGTGGCGCTGGCGCAAATCCTTCAGCCGCGCACGACGACGCCGGATGCCGGGGGCATCGCCGTCTGGGAGGGATGGGGCGGCCTCGTGGGCGCCGAGATCGATCAGACCCCGACCGGGCTGTTCACCGTGGGCATGCCTCGCCGGTACGCCGAGTACTCCGAGAGCGACCAGACCGTCGACGCCCGGCACCGGTCGGTCCTGTACCGCTCGCTCAAGGACGTCTTCAACAACCCCTTCCGAAAGCCGGTCTGGCGGACCGGTGTCCTCTCCAACGACATCTCGCGCGGACCGCGACTGGAGCTGCCCCACCGCGGCCACGTGCTCTTCCAGGGTGGGGTGGCGGAGTTCGCCGACCCCGACTGGGTCATGCGCGTGCCGTGGCGCGACATGACGACCGTGGGATGGCCCGATCCGCCGTCGCCCAGCATCATCTGGCCCGATGACCACGCCTGGGCGATGGTCACCGAGATCGACGCCGACTCGACGATCGTCGCCGGAGACATCGAGCTGATCGAGGCGATCGTCGCCGATCCACGGCTGGAGGCGGCATCCCTCCCCGCCGACGCCGCGCTTTCCTCGGACGCCGACGAGGTGAACAGATGAGTCAGATCGCCCCGCCCTTCGACCCGCGGCCGCTCACCGAGCCGGTCGACAAGAAGGCCGCGCGCGCCTTCTGGAGGCAGGTGCGCCCCTCCGGCGGGGCCGCCGCGTCGAAGATCATCGCGGCGGTGATGATCCTCGTGTTCCTGGTCTTGTTCATCGGGATCGGCGGTCAGGTGTTCGGCGCCTTCTTCCGCGCGGGGGCACAACTGGGCTCGGGCTTGGGAACGATCTTCTTCATCGTCCCGATCGTGTTCATCCTCGCCGTCGTCACCGGCGTGGCCTTCGCCGCGCGCGCCTTGCTCGGCGGCGGCGATGCCGTTCGCGCCTACCGGCTCGACCGCTTCGCGCACGCGAACGGCATGACGTACGACCCGGGGATGGCCGACCCCAGCCTTCCCGGGATGATCTTCGGGCAGGGTCACGGCCGCCGATCGTCGAGCCTCGTGCGCGGGCAGCAGCCGCGATTCGTCGAGTTCGGCAACTACTCGTACAAGACCGGGTCGGGCAAGGAGGAGACCACGCACCGCTGGGGGTACGTGGCCATCAGGCTCGACACGCCGCTGCCGAACATCGTGCTCGATGCGAAGAGCAACAACGGGATCTTCGGGTCGAACCTCCCGGAGTCGTTCGCCCGCGTGCAGCGTCTGTCGCTCGAGGGCGATTTCGACAAGCACTTCACGCTGTACTGCCCGGAAGGCTACCAGCAGGACGCCCTGTACCTGTTCACGCCCGACATCATGGCCCGCTTCGTCGACCATGCCGCGGCCCTCGACGTCGAGATCGTCGACGACTGGCTGTTCCTGTATGCGCAGCGGGACCTCTCCACGCTGGATGCCGCGACCTGGCAATGGCTGTTTGCCACGGTCGGCGCGATCCTCGACAAGATGGCGCAGTGGGCGCGCTGGCGCGATGACCGGCTGGCAGCCGACGCGCTGACACGGAGTGCGGCATCCGCGCCGCAGACCGCCGCGGTCGCTGGTGCAGCGGGTCAGACGGCGAGCGCGGCCACGCCGCATCCCTTCGTCGCCACGCCCGCGCCGTTGTCACCGCCGCCGGGCGTCGCCGCGCAGGGCCGCCGGCTGCATCGAGGATTCCCCGTGGGCGGCATCGTGGTGACCGCCATCATCGTCGTCGGGTGGTTCTTCATGTTCGGCCGCTGACGGTCAGCCCACGCGGCGGCGCACACCCAGCACCGGAGCCACGACGCGTCGCGCGACCAGCCCGGTGAGCATGAGCAGGAACAGGGCGAAGTAGCCGATCTCGGTGACCGTGACGGCGACCACCAGCGCGAGTGCGAACAGCACCGCCATCGTGATGTCCACGGCCATGCCGCGGCGCAGATCGTCACGCGGGATGTCGTGCAGCTGCGGCCGTGCGGCCAGCACCAGCCGCTGGGCGAGCATCAGCAGGCTGGTGAGGATCATCGCGCCGACATAGCCGATCACCACGATCGGATCGTCGGAGCTCATCAGCCCGGTCATCGCCGTGGCCACCGGCATCCACACGATCGACAGCAGCCACGCGATGCACACCCACAGCAGCCCGCTGCTGACCCGCTGCACCCCTGCGAACATGCGGTGGTGGTTGACCCAGAAGCTGGCGATCACGGCGAAGCTGATCACGAACGAGACCAGCTGCATCCCGTGCTCGGCGTACCAGTGCGCGGCGCCGTGCTCGGCGCCGGCGACATCGCTCACGCTCTCCATCAGCGGCAGGATGAGAAGCGTCATCGCGATCGCCACCACCGCGTCGATGAACGCCTTCGCGCGCTCGGAGCTGTACAGACCCTGCAGCTTCTGGACGGAGGACTCGGTCACGAGTGCGATGGTAGCCGAGCACCCCGGTGCAGCCACGGACCGGATAGGCTCGCCGCGAAAGGAGCGGCCATGCACGACCTCGACGAGTCCCGCGCCACGCGCGAGTGGGTGAACGACGCGGTGCGCAGGGTCGCCGCCGACGCGAACCGCTCCTCGGACACCCACCTGCTGACCGTGCCGCTGCCGGCCGCGTGGGGCATCGAGCTG
The DNA here is from genome assembly GCA_937988695.1 of uncultured Microbacterium sp. GTDB lineage: Bacteria > Actinomycetota > Actinomycetes > Actinomycetales > Microbacteriaceae > Microbacterium. Next base: position 14,905 of record CALKHM010000291.1, read on the forward strand.
TACCTGAAGGATGAGTCGACGCATCCGACAGGGAGCCTCAAGCACCGCCTCGCCCGCTCGTTGTTCCTGTACGGGCTGTGCAACGGCTGGATCGTGGAGGGCACCACGATCGTTGAGGCCTCGAGCGGATCGACGGCGGTCTCGGAGGCGTATTTCGCGCGGATGCTGGGACTGCCGTTCATCGCCGTCGTGCCGCGCTCGACCTCACGCGAGAAGATCGACCTCATCGAGTTCTACGGCGGGCGGTGCCACCTCGTCGACGACCCGGGTGCGGTGTACGCCGAGGCCGCACGCCTGGCGGCCGAGACCGGCGGTCACTACCTCGACCAGTTCACCTACGCAGAGCGCGCGACGGACTGGCGCGGCAACAACAA
>CALKHM010000292.1 GCA_937988695.1 uncultured Microbacterium sp.
CCCGCCACTGCTCGGCCGATTCGACCGGCACACGGGCTGCGGCATCCATCTTGCGCATGTCACTGCACGAGGTCTGCCACCGAGTCGACGATCTCGTCGGGGCGGAACGGATACTGCTCGACGTCACCGCGGTCGCTGATGCCGGTGAGCACGAGCACGGTGTGCAGGCCCGCCTCGATTCCGGCGATGACGTCGGTATCCATCCGATCGCCGATCATCCCGGTGTTCTCCGAGTGCGCGCCGATCTGGTTCATCGCCGAGCGGAACATCATCGGGTTCGGCTTGCCGACCACGTACGGCTCCTTGCCGGTGGCCTTCGTGATGAGTGCGGCGAACGAGCCGGTGGCCGGCACGACACCGGTGGGCGTCGGCCCGGTCGCGTCGGGGTTCGTGATGATGAACCGCGCGCCGGCACCGATGAACCGGATCGCCTGCGCGATCGCCTCGAACGAGTACTGCCGCGTCTCGCCGACCACCACATAGTCCGGCTGCGTCTCGGTCATGATGAAGCCGGCCTCGTGCAGGGCGGTGGTCAGTCCCGCTTCGCCGATGACGAATGCCGAGCCGCCGGGCATCTGCGTCTTCAGGAACTGCGCCGTGGCAAGAGCGGACGTCCAGATCCGGTCCTCGGGCACATCCAGGCCCGACCGTGCGAGCCGCGCCGAGAGGTCTCGTCGCGTGAAGATGGGGTTGTTCGTGAGCACCAGGAACGGGGTGCCGGTGTCGCGCCACTGCGCGAGCAGTTCCGCCGCACCCGGGATGGGACGGTTGTCGTGCACGAGCACGCCGTCCATGTCGGTCAACCAGCAGGCGATGTCGGCTCGGGTCCGCATGCGGCCAGCCTAGCCGGGCGCGCCGAGCGGGAGCTGCCGCATTACCCGGCGCCGCGGGAATAGGCTCGGAACATGGCGCGCAACGCCTGGGATCCTCGGCGCCTGCCCGACCTGACCGGCAGGCGCTACCTGGTGACCGGTTCCACCCGTGGCCTGGGGTATTTCGCCACCGAACAGCTCGTGCGTGCGGGTGCCCACGTGATCCTGACCGGACGCAATCCGAACCGGCTGGCCGCCGCACACGCCGCAATAGAACGACGAGTGCTGGGTGCCTCTCGCTTGCCCGGCGAGGGCACCGCCGCCGAGCCTTCTGCGCAGGATGCCGGAGAGCCTGGGCACGGCGTCGCCGAGACGCGGCATCGGCCGACCGGAAGCGTCGAGACGCTGCTGCTGGACACCAGCAACTTCGGGTCCATCCGTGCCGCCGCCGCGACCGCGCGCACCCGCGGTCCCCTGCACGGACTGCTGCTGAATGCCGGGATCGTGCATGCCCCCCGGCAGCGGCAGACTGCCGGGGGTCACGAGCTGGTGTTCGCGACGAACGTGCTCGGCCACTTCTCACTGGCCGGCGAGCTGCTGCAGAACCTCGCGGTGGTCGGCGGCCGCATGGTGTGGCTGGGCAGCATGTCCACGGTGATGGGTGACTACGAGCCGGTCGACCCCGAGCTCGTCCACGACTACTCGCCGTGGCGAGCGTACGTGCAGTCGAAGGTCGCGACCACCGTGCTCGGCATCGAAGCCGACCGGCGTCTGCGCGCAGCAGGCGTCCCGGTGGCGAGCCTGGTCGCGCACCCGGGATACGCGATCAGCGGTCGGACGCCTGGCGTCCGCGGGGTCAACGAACCGTCTCGGCTCACCCGCTTCGTCGACAATCTGCAGACGCCCATCGCACAGTCCAAGGAGCACGGCGCCTACACGCTGGTGCGCGCGCTCGTCGACGCCGAGGTCGAGGGCGGTCAGCTGTGGGGCCCGCGATTCGTGCTGCACGGCACACCGCATCGTGCAAAGCCGGCCAGGCTCGTGCGTGATCCCGAGCTGGGCGCGCGGCTGTGGGAGTACTGCGAGAACGCGACGCGCGTGCGCTGGCCGTTCGAGAAGGCCGCGCGCGCCCGGCGACGGCTGCGATGAGCCGGTCGTGCCGACCGTGTGCTCGTGGCGCCGCGTCACTGCGCATCGCATCGCGGTGCGCCGGCGTCGTCAGGCCGTGAGCCAGACGGCATCCGCCGCGCCGTCGGGCACGACGAGCTCGGTGCCGGCCACCCGCACCGCGCCGGATCCGCCGATCTCGACGTCGACGCCGATGTGCAGCCCGGCATCCTCCACGGCTCGCAGCAGCTGCGGGTCGCGGTCGCTGACCCGCAGCACGCGGCCGCGGTGCCCCGGTGCGGCGTCGCCGAGCAGAACGAACCGGGCGCGGTGCACGTTCCCCTCGGCGTCGGGGATGGCGTCGCCGTGCGGATCGACCGACGGATGTCCGAGGAGCTCGTCGATGCCGCTCAGCAGCCGGTCGCTGACGGCGTGCTCGAGCACCTCGGCCTCGTCGTGCACCTCGTCCCAGGCATAGCCGAACTCCCGCACGAGCCAAGTCTCGATGAGCCGGTGCCGGCGGATGATCGCCGCCGCGCGATGCTCGCCCTCCTCGGTGAGCGTGATCGGCCCGTACGGCCGGTGGGCGACCAGACCCTGCGCGGCGAGCTTCTGCACCATCTCGGTGACGCTCGAGGGGGCCAGAGCCAGCAGGCTCGCCAGCTGCGACGGCGTGATCTGCTCGTCCTGCCACTCGGTGTGGTGGTAGATCGTCTTCAGATAGTCGTCCACGGCGGGGGAGGCCATTCCTCCAGGGTACGGGGCGTCAGTGCCCGGTCGCGACGAGCACCAGCAGCATCCCGTTCAGCGTGATGAGGGCGAGGGATGCCACGACTCCCAGCACGGTCGTCACGACGCGATTGCAGAACCGGCCGAGCAGCTCGCGGCGTGCGGTGAGGGCGACCAGGGGGACCAGCGCGAACGGGATGCCGAACGACAGCACGACTTGGCTGAGCACGAGCGACCGCGTCGGGTCGGCGCCCACCGCGAGAAGCAGCAACGCGGGCAGGATCGAGACGAGCCGGCGCACGAGTAGCGGGATGCGGGTGTGCAGCAGACCCTGCATGATCTCCGCCCCCGCATACGCGCCGACTGCCGTGCTGGCCAGGCCACTGGCCAGCAGGCCGACCGCGAACAGCAGCGCGACGACCGGGCCGATGCCGTCGCGGATGGCCGCGTAGGCACCCTCCAGACTCGCCGTGCCGGCCACCCCCGCGAGGTTCGCCGCCGCCAGCAGCAGGATGCCGATGTTCACCGCGCCCGCCACCGCCATGGCGATCGAGACGTCCCACCGAGTGGCGCGCAGCAGTCGCCGCACGGGTGTGGTGTCGCCGTCGAACCGGTCGCGGGTCAGGGCAGAGTGCGCATAGATGGCGTGCGGCATCACGGTGGCGCCGAGGATGGATGCCGCCAGCAGCACGGATCCGGAGTCCGAGAACCGTGGCACCAGTCCGCTGGCCACGCCGGCGGCATCGGGCGGCGCGATGAACACACCGGCCACGAAGCCCACCGCGATGATCGCGACGAGTCCGATGATGACGAACTCGAACGTGCGCGCGCCATGCCGCGTCTGCACCACCAGCAGCGCGAGCGAGACGACGGCGGTGATGACCCCGCCGGCCGGCAGCGGCAGGCCGAACAGCAGCTGCAGGGCCACTGCGCCGCCGATCACCTCCGCGACGTCGGTGGCGATCGCGACGAGCTCGGCCTGCAGCCAGTAGGCGCGGCGCGCCCACCGGCTGCGCATGCGCGCTCCCAGCAGCTCGGGCAGGCTGCGGCCGGTGACCAGGCCCAGCTTCGCCGACAGGTACTGCACGAGCCACGCGATCAGGTTGGCCAGCACCACGACCCAGATCAGGAGGTACCCGTACGTGGCCCCGGCGGTCGTGTTGCTGGCCACGTTGCCCGGATCGAGGTACGCGACACCTGCCACGAGGGCCGGCCCCAGCATCCATCCGCGTCCGGTGCGCCTGCCTGCTCCGGGCTCGAAGGTGCGATGACCACTGCCCGTGGCCACGCGGGCGTCGTGCGTCAGCGCGCTGCCATCCACCTCGACTTTCGGCACACCGAAATTCTATCGCTGATTTCGGCCGGCCGAAAGGTGCGGCGCGCGGGGCTGCGGCGCGGCCGAAGGGCATGATGCGCGCTCTCGCGCGAGCGCGAGCTGCGGAGATCTCACGGGATGCGGACGGTTCGGCGCGGTTGGGTCCTCGTCTCGTGAGATCTCCGCAGCTGGGGCGCGAGCCGGCGCCGGGGCCGTGCGCAGGGCAAGGACGGATCGCGGCGCCTCGAGGTCGCGCCAGGAGCATAACGGGACCGACGCCTCGCCGTGCCCGCTACCCTGGAGCCGTGACCGACCCGATCGCGCCCGCAGCGCGCGAGGCCGCTGATGCTGCGCCTGGCACCGCCGTGCGCGCTTCTGCCGTCGCGGCGCTGGGCTCTTCCGACCCTCTCGCGCCCACGTACGGCGTCGGTCCATGGCCGGGCCCGTGGCCCGACGACCAGCGATACGACCGCGACCTGCTCGCCCACGGCGACCGGCGCAACGTGATCGACCGCTACCGGTATTGGACCATGGACGCGATCGTCGCGGACCTCGACGCCCGGCGGCATCCGTTCCACGTGGCCATCGAGAACTGGCAGCACGACCTGAACATCGGGTCGATCGTGCGCAGTGCGAACGCGTTCGGGGCGCAGGCCGTGCACATCATCGGCCGTCGGCGTTGGAACCGGCGCGGGGCCATGGTCACCGATCGCTACCAGCACGTCACGCATCACGACGATGTCGCCGCGTTCGTGCAGTGGGCGGATGCCGTGAGCCTGCCGATCCTCGCGATCGACAACGTCGTCGGGTCCGTGCCGGTGCAGGATGCCCACCTGCCGGAACGGTGCGTGCTGCTGTTCGGTCAGGAGGGCCCGGGCGTCTCGGCGGATGCCCTGAACGCCGCCTCGGCGGTGATCGAGATCACGCAGTACGGCTCGACGCGGTCCATCAACGCGAGCGCGGCGGCGGCGGTGATCATGTACGAGTGGTGCCGTCGCTGGGTGTGATCACGCCTGATCGGTGCCGAAGACCCGATGGGCGATCGCCTGCACGTCACGGTCGAGGCTGTCCGAGCGCTGGTCCAGCCGGCGGATCTCGGCGCGCAGCTCCGTCTGCAGGCGGTCGATTCGGGCGCTGACCTCGGTGCGCACGCTACCCACTTCGACCCGAACGCTGCCGATCTCGGTGCGGATGACACGCACGAACATCGTCGACATCAGGGTCATCATGCCGAACAGTCCCGCTGCCAACACCCCGATGAGGGTCCAGGCCTGCGGTTCGGTCATGGTCAGCACCTCCTCATCATCCCGCGGATGCCTCGAGCCTGCCAGGTATCGCCTGTGCGACGCGCGCGAGTGCGCAATCTGTGGACAAGACGCGCCTGATCCGGCCGGGGGAGGAATGGCTAGGCCGGCTGCGTCATCCACACCGGTCGCCGGATGCGCCAGCCCAGTGTCACCAGCCGAGTGAGCATGTACACGCCGAAGAACGCCACGGCCAGCCATGACAGGCCGGCAACGCCGGCCGGATGCCACAGCCACAGCACCACGAGCACCGGAAGGTACACGACGAGGTTCACCGCACCGGCGAGTGCGAGGTACCGGACGTCGCCCGCGCCGATCAGCACCCCGTCGAGCACGAACACGATTCCGCAGACCGGCTGCGCGACGGCCAGCACCACCAGTGCGGGCTGCACGAGCGCAGCCACAGCCGCATCCCCGGTGAACAGCATCCCGACCCAGCCCGACAGGGCGCCCACCACCGCGCCCACGATCACGCCGAACCAGACGCCCCAGGCCAGGGTCCGACGCAGCACCCGCCGCACATCCGGCGCCGACCCCGCCCCGAGATGCATGCCGATGAGCGCCTGCGCCGCGATGGCCAGGGCGTCCAGCGCGAACGCCGCCGTCGAGAACATCGTGAACGCGACCTGCCATCCGGCCAGTTCCTGCGTGCCGAACGCCGTCGCCACCGCCACCGTCGACAGCAGCGCCACCCGCAGCGACACCGTGCGCAGGAACATCCAGACGCCCGAGCGTGCCGATCCGCGCACGCCCTCGGCTTGCGGCCGCATGGATGCCTGGTGTCGGCGTGCGAGCCTGCCCACGACGAGGACGTATGCGGCCACCATGCCCCAGTGCGCGACGACGGTTGCGGCGGCCGACCCGGAGATCCCCCACCCGAGCCCGTAGATGAACAGCGCGTTCAGCGCCGCGTTCGCGGCGAACCCGATGCCGGCGATCCACAGCGGGGTGACCGTGTCCTGCATCCCGCGCAGCAGCCCGGTCGCGGCGAACACGATGAGCATCGCCGGCAACCCCCACATCGAGATGCCCAGGTACGCCTCGGCGTCGGCGGTGACCTCCGGTCCTGCGCCGAAGACCCCGACCAGCGCGGGCGTGCCCAGATAGCCGGCGAGCGCGAGCAGGGCACCGAGCCCCAGCGCGAGCCACATGCCGTCGATGCCCACCGACACCGCGCGCGACGGGTCACCGGCGCCGAAGCGGCGGGCGACGGCCGGCGTCGTCGAGTAGGCGAGGAACACCATGAGCCCGACGACGGTCTGCAGAATCGCGGATGCCACGCCCAGGGCCGCCAGCGGCACGACGCCGAGATGCCCGACGAGGGCGGAGTCGATGATGAGGAACAACGGCTCGGCGATGAGCGCCCCGAGTGCGGGAACGGCCAGCCGCAGGATGTCGCGGTTCAGCGTGTCGGCGACGCTCACGGTTCGAGCCTAGGGGCCGGGCCCGACATCCCGAGCATGCACGTTGCCTCCATGTCTGTTGAGAGGCGGCTGACAGCTGGAGACGACCCGCTGCACCGGGACTAGCGTCACGATTGCGGACTCATCCAGCCCGACCTCGCCACGCCGGCCGTCTCAGCAATCCCAGTCGACGCGACACAGGCAGAGAACATGCGAGGAGTGTGCATGATGCGCGCGCAAGGGAACGGCCAAGCGATGCACGGTCATCCGCTCAGGCTCCGTCAGGTCGCGGTCGTCGCGGTCGCCGCGGCATCCGTGATAGGGCTCAGTGCCTGTAGCTCGGGGGGTGGAGGCTCGGGTGGCGGGTCCGGCGGAGCCTCCGCGAAATCCACCACCGCACCCGGCAATGCCGAGAAGGGAGCCATCACGTGGTGGGCCAGCCCCATCACCACGAGCGGCACCGATCCGCGCACCGTGCTCATCAGCGCGTTCGAGAAGGCCCACCCCGGCATCACGGTGAAGCTCGAGTCGGCCCCCAACGACACCGACACGAACCGCGCGACGCTCACCACGCAGATCTCCGGTGGCGGCGGACCCGACGTCTACATGGGCGACGTGATCTGGCCGGCGCAGTTCGGCGCGCACCAGCTGGCCGCCCCGCTGTCGCAGTACCTGCCGCAGAGCTATTGGAGCACGTTCGCCTCGGGCCTAGTCGGCGGCGCCACGTACAAGGGACAGGTGTACGGCGCCCCGTTCTTCGAGGACCAGGGCTTCCTGTACTACCGGAAGGACCTGCTGAACAAGTACAACCTGCCGGTGCCCACCACGTGGGAGGAGGTGACCGCCGACGCCAAGAAGGTGCAGGCCGGCGGTGACGTGAAATACGGCTATGTGTTCCAGGGAGCCGACTACGAGGGTGCGACCTGCGACTTCATGGAGTTCCTCGCGGATGCCGGTGGCACGGTGCTCAACAGCGATCAGACGAAGTCCACCCTGGACTCGGCGGCGGCCGACAAGGCGATGACGTTCGAGCAGTCGCTGGTCACCGGCGGCATCGCGCCGAAGGCGTCGTCGACCTTCCAGGAGACGCAGGCGATGAATGCGTTCTCCGGGGGTGACGCGTTGTTCCTGCGCAACTGGGACTACGCGTATGGCCAGTCGCAGTCCAGTGGCTCGAAGGTGATCGGCAAGGTCGGCGTCGCCCCGATGCCGACCTTCCAGGGGCAGCCCACGCCGGGCTACTCCAACATCGGTGGCTGGAACCTGTACGTCAACCCGCACAGCAAGAACATCGCCGCCGACCTCACCTTCATCCAGTGGATGACCGGCTCCGACGCGCAGACCACGCTGGCGACGCAGTTCAGCGAGATCCCGACCAACGCGACCGTGCGCTCGTCGGCGGACGTCAAGGGTAAGAACCCGGTGCTGGCGATCGTGTCGCAGACCAAGCTCGTGCCGCGGCCCGCGCAGACGCCGGACTACCCGCAGGTGAGCAAGGCCATCTACACGGCGGTCAACGGCGTGCTGGCGGGTTCGGCACAGCCGAAGCAGGCGATCTCCTCGGCCAGCACGCAGATCGACTCGGCGCTGTCGGGCGGTCTGTGACCGGCCGCGTCCAGGGGGTCGGTCGTGACCGGTCAGGACACTGCGATACGTCCCCGCGCATCACGCGCGGGGACGCGGACGCCGGCGCCCCGGCGCGCTGACGCGCTGCGCCGGGGACTCGCCCGGCTGGGGTGGGGCTTTTCCGCACCGGGGCTGCTGGTGATCGCCGCGGTCACGGTGTTCCCGGTGGTCTTCTCGCTCGTGCTGAGCTTCAGCAACGTGAACGTGCTGGGCAGCGGCTTCCAGCTCGACGGCTTCACCCTGGGCAACTACACGACGATCTTCACGGCGAGCATCTGGCAGTACGCGCTCGCGTTCACGGTCGGCTACACCGTGATCACCGTGGCCGTCGAGCTGGTGCTGGGCACGCTGATCGCCCTGGTGCTGGAGCGGTTGGAGATCTTCCGCGGCTGGATGATGGCCATCCTGCTGATCCCGTGGTCACTCATCACGGTCATCTCCGCCACGCTGTGGGACTACATCTACGACCCCACCAACGGCATCGCGGATGCCATCTTCCAAGCGCTCGGGCTCGGATCTCCCGTCATCCTGGGCACACCGGCATCCGCCATCGTCGCCATGATGGTGGCGGACGTCTGGAAGACGACGCCGTTCGTGGCGATCATCGTGCTGGCAGGCCTGGTGATGCTGCCGCGCGACGTGTACGAGGCCGCCGAGATGGACGGCTGCACCGGGTGGCAGACGTTCTGGAAGATCACGCTGCCGCTGCTGCGCCCGACCATCGCCCTGGCCGTGCTGTTCCGCGTGCTGCAGGCCTTCGGCGTGTTCGACCTGCCGTTCGTGCTCACCCAGGGTGGTCCGCAGAACGCCACCACGTCGCTGGCGATCCTCGGGTACCAGGCGATGTTCAGCGATCTGAAGTTCGGAGCCGGCGCGGCCGTGGCCACCACCACTGCCGCCCTCGTGGTGGTCGGATGCCTGCTGTTCCTCCGGGTGTTCAAGGCACAGGTGACCGAGACGGAGCAGTGAGATGCGCAGACGCAGCACCGCCGCCCGCTGGGGGCTGGCCGTCAGCACGGCCCTCATCGCCGTGTTCGTGCTCGCGCCCATCTACTGGATGGTGGCGACGAGCTTCATGACCCCGGCGGCGGTTTCGGCATCCCCTCCGCAGCTGTTCCCGTCGCCGGTCAGCGTGGAGAACTACCTGATCGCGTTCGTGGACCACGGCTTCGGGCGATACATCCTGAACTCGGTGGTGGTCTCGATCGCCGCGACCGTGCTGGTGCTCGTGCTGGGCACGCTGGCCGGTTACGCACTCGCGCGGCTGGGCATGCGCGGCACGTTCACGATCATGGTGATGCTGCTCGTGTTGTCAGTGTTCCCTCTGATCGCCCTGATCGCACCGCTGTACCTGCTGATGCGCAGCGTCGGATGGCTCAACAGCTATCAGGCACTCATCGTGCCGTACACGGCGCTGAACCTGCCGTTCGGCATCTGGATCCTGCGCAACTACTTCCTCGGCGTGCCCCAGGAGGTGGAGGAGAACGCGCGACTGGACGGCGCGTCCGCGGTGCGCACGCTGTGGTCGGTGGTGCTGCCGATGGCCCTGCCTGGACTGTTCACCGCGGGCATCTTCGCGTTCACCGCGTGCTGGACGGAGTTCCTCATGGCGCTGTCGTTCAACAGCGCCGACCAGTTCCGCACCATCCCGGTCGGCATCGCTCTGTTCGGCAACGCGCACATCACTCCCTACGGAGCGATCTTCGCTGCCAGCGCCGTGGCGGTCGTGCCCATCGCGATCCTCGTCCTGGTGTTCCGGCGTTCGGTCGTCTCCGGGCTCACCTCCGGCGCGGTGAAGGGGTGATGCGCGTCATTCGGAGCCGGTGTCCGGCGGCGTCGCGGCGTCGAAGTCGACATCGGATGCCGCCACCACCGTCGCCGTGCGCCCCGGAGCCCCCTGGAACGACCAGTACAGGTTCGTATGGGCGATCACCTGGTCGACCGGCGGCGCTCCCCACGCCGACTTGTCGCCGGCGGTGTGCGCGTCGCCCACGAGCGTCGTGTCGTAGCCGCGCGTGAACGCCCCGTGGATCGTGGACCGGATGCAGGCGTCGGTCTCGGCGCCGGCGACGATCAGCCGCCCCACGCCCATACCGGCGAGCACGTCTTCGAGGTCGGTGCCCTCGAACGCGTCGCCGTACTCCTTGTGCACCCGTGCCTCGTCGTCGGCCGGTGCCAGCTCCGACACGATCCGCCAGCCTTCGGTGTCGGGGACCAGCTCGTCGTCCTGGTGCTGCACCCAGATCACCGGGGTCCGTGCCGCGCGGGCACGGTCGACCAGTCCACGGATGCGCCCGACCACGGCGTCGCGTTCGTATGCCTGGCCCACCACGTCGTTCTGCACGTCGACCACGAGCAGCGCGGTGGCGGGGCGATCGGTGAATGTCGTCATGTTGGTGCCTCCGCTTCCCAGGCTAAGCACCGCCCCCGACATCCGCCAGGGCGGCCGATCCGACCACCGACGTCGACCCGGCGGCATATCCTGGAACGCATGACAGAAACCCCCCGCTCGGGACTGGAGCTCGAGGCGCTCAGCGCCGACATCCGCCCGCAGGACGATCTCTTCCGTCACGTCAACGGTGCCTGGATTCAGGCCACGGAGATCCCCGACGACAAGGCGCGCTGGGGATCGTTCCACTTCCTCGCCGAGCAGGCCGAGGTGCAGGTGCGCGCGATCGTTGAGGAGTCGCAGAGCGCCGAGCCGGGCAGTGAGGCGCGCAAGATCGGCGACCTCTACGCGAGCTTCATGGACACCGAGCGCATCGCCGCGCTGGGTGCCGAGCCGATCGCCGGGCAGCTGGCCGGCGTCGACGCCATCGACTCGATCCCCGCGCTCCTGGCCGCCGTCGGGCGCCTCGAGCGCGACGGGGTGGGCGGCCTCATCGACCTCTACGTCGAGCCCGATCCGGGAGACCCCGAGCGGTATGTGCCGTTCCTCATCCAGAGCGGCATCACGCTGCCCGATGAGAGCTACTACCGGCAGGATAACTTCGCCGACACACGCGAGGTCTACCGTGCGCATGTCGCCCGCATCCTCGAGCTCGCCGGGGTCGCGCAGGCATCGGATGCCGCGGAACGGATCCTCGCGCTGGAGACCGAGGTCGCCGCGCACCACTGGGACAACGTGCGCAGCCGCGACGCCGTCGAGACATACAACCTGAAGACGTGGGACGAGGTGCAGCGGCTGGCCGGCGTCGACCTGCAGCCGTGGCGCGACGCCGTGGCCGCCGGCCGCCAGGACGCGTTCGGCGAGGTCGTCGTATACCAGCCGAGCTTCGTGGAGGGGCTCGGGTCGCTCCTGACCACCGAGCGTCTGGACGATTGGAAGGCGTGGCTGCGGTTCAAGATCGTGCATGCCGCCGCCCCGTTCCTGTCCGACGCGTTCGTCGACGAGAACTTCGCGTTCTACGGCACGCAGCTGACCGGCGTGCCGGTCAACCGGGAGCGCTGGAAGCGCGGCGTCGGCATCGTCGAGGCGGCGCTGGGCGAGGCTGTGGGCCGGGTCTACGTCCAGCGGCATTTCCCGCCGGCGGCGAAAGAGGCCATGGACGAGCTGGTCGCGAACCTCATCGAGGCGTACCGGCAGTCGATCTCGGGACTCGGCTGGATGAGCCCAGCCACCCGCGAGCGGGCGCTGGCCAAGCTCGACTCGTTCACGCCGAAGATCGGGTACCCGGTCCGCTGGCGGGACTACTCGTCCTTGCAGATCGACGCGGGGGACCTGGTCGGCAACGTGCGCCGCGCCCACGTGTTCGAGCACGACCGCCAGCTCGCGAAGGTCGGGCAGCCGATCGACCGCGACGAGTGGTTCATGACGCCGCAGACCGTCAATGCGTACTACAACCCGCTGATGAACGAGATCGTGTTCCCGGCGGCGATCCTGCAGTACCCGTTCTTCGATGCCGAACGGGATGCCGCGGCCAACTACGGCGGCATCGGGTCGGTCATCGGTCACGAGATCGGGCACGGCTTCGACGACCAGGGGAGCCGCTTCGACGGTGACGGCAAGCTCGAGGACTGGTGGACAGACGATGACCGGGCCGCGTTCGACCGGCGCACGAAGAGCCTCATCGCCCAGTACGATGCGCTGGTGCCCGAGGGCCTGCCGGACGAGCACCACGTCAACGGCGCCCTCACGATCGGCGAGAACATCGGCGATCTGGGCGGGCTCGGCATCGCCATCAAGGCGTACGCGTTGGCTCTCGGTCAGACCGACGCTCCGCAGATCGACGGCTTCACCGGCATCCAGCGACTGTTCCTGAGCTGGGGGCAGATCTGGCGTCAGAAGGGACGGGATGCCGAGACCATCCGGCTGCTTACCATCGACCCGCACTCGCCGAACGAGTTCCGCTGCAATCAGATCGTGCGCAACGTCGACGCGTTCTACGAGGCGTTCGACGTCGCCGAGACCGACCGGCTATGGCTGCCGGTGGATCAGCGCGTGACGATCTGGTGACGACTGCGCCGCGGCCACCGCACCGCGGCATCCGTCGTCGACAATGGAAGGGTCGTACGCGTGCGGCGCGCGCGACTGGCCCCCTCGAGATCGTGAAAGGACATCAGTGGGCACGCCCCCAGAGCCCCAACGGGACACGGCGTCGCTTCGGGGGACGCGGCGCGGCAATAGGCGACTGCCGAGGAGGGCGGCAGGCGCCAGACGCAGCTTCACCTCGACGCTGAAGGCGCTCGACGAGCTCGCGCACACCGGTGCGCAGGTGTCGGTGCGCGTGGACGATCTCGACCGCGGCACCTCGGTGCTGGCCGGCGACGACTTCGTGACCCTGCCGGTTGCCGGGCTCGGCATCGTGCCGTTGCTGATCGAGGTCGCCGCCCAGCTCGAGTCCGGCACCCTCGACGGGCTGGAGATCGTCGACCGCAGCGTGGTCGATCGTGTCGAGGTCGGTGGCGTGTGGCAGCATCTGAAGGCGCCCGCGCTGCCGGTGGTCGACCTCGCCGTGCTCGCTGCCGCGGTGGGCGACGGCAACGCCGCGAACGCGCTCATCGCCCGCATCGGGCTGCCCGCCGTGCGGGCACGCATCGAGCAGCTGGGCCTGGCCCGCTCGGCGTTGCTCGACCGCTTCCGCGACGAGCGCGGGCCCGACGACGCGCCGCATGTGGCCCTGGCGACCACGCGTGAGCTCGCGCACCTGTTCGCGGCGCTGGTGAACTCGGAGGTGGTCACAGCAGGCGTGAGCGCCCAGGTCGCCGAGTGGCTGAGTCTGAACCAGGACCTCTCGCTGGTCGCCTCGGCGACGGGGCTCGACCCGTTCGCGCACTTCAACGACCAGCACGGGCTGCTGTTCATCAACAAGACCGGCCGCTCACCAGGCGTTCGTGCCGAGGCGGGGGTGATCGCGGGTCCGCGCGCGGGCCTCGCCTACGCGCTGACCGTGTGCTTCGACGACCTGTCGATCTCGCATCGACTGCGCGCGCACGAGGCGTTCCGCGTGCTCGGCGTCGACCTCATGGAGTACGCGTTCTGACTCGTGGCTCGTCGCGGTGCGGGCGCGGCGCGGCCTGCGCGTGCGCCCGCGCGCGGTGCGCGGTGCGCCAAATTCACATGAATTTGCCGAATGCACATCAAATTGCCGGCAGTTTGATGTGCACTGGGCGGTTTGATGTGCATTCGCGGGGATGGTGGGTGCGGGATGCGGCGGGCGCGGGGATGCCGGGTGCGCGGGGTGCCGGGTGCGCGGGGTGCCGGGT
>CALKHM010000293.1 GCA_937988695.1 uncultured Microbacterium sp.
GCCGCGGGACCCGCCCGCACGGCATCCGGATCATTCGCCGCGGCCGACACCCGTGCGCGGGTTGCCCGTGCCAGCCGGATCTTCGTCGAGGGTCGGCACGACGCCGAGCTCGTCGAGAAGGTGTGGGGCGACGACCTGCGTGCCGAGGCAGTGGTGGTCGAGTACCTGCAGGGCGTGGACCTGCTAGATGCCGCGCTGCGCGACGATCCGCCGTCGGCCGATCGCCGGTACGGGGTGCTCGTGGACCATCTCGTGCCCGGTTCGAAGGAGGCGCGCCTCGCCGAGACCGTCGAGCACGGCCCGTATGGCGCGCATGTGCGCATCGTCGGTCACCCGTTCATCGACGTGTGGCAGTGCGTGCGGCCGCAGGCGCTGGGCATCCCGGCCTGGCCGGTGATCCCGCGCGGCGTGGAGTGGAAGGTCGGGATCTGCCGGGCGTTCGGCTGGCCCACCGGCGACCAGGCCGACATCGCGCGGGCGTGGCAGCGCATCCTGGCGCACGTGCACACGTATCGTGACCTCGAGCCGGCTCTGCTCGGCCGGGTGGAGGAGCTCATCGACTTCGTCACCGCGTGACGAAGCGGACGCGGCGAGCCGGCGGAGCCGCCTACGCTGGATGGGTGCCTGAGCCGGACCCCGCCTACCGCAAGCAGACCGTGTCGTTCGTGCGTCGCAGCGGCCGGATGAGCCAAGCGCAGGAGCGCGCGTGGGTCGAGCTGGCACCGCGGTATCTGCTCGCCGTGCCCCGGGACGTGGCATCCACCAGCGTCGCCCGCGACGCCCGCATCGACCCCGCTGCGCTGTTCGGGCGCACGGCGCGGCTCGTGGTCGAGATCGGGTCCGGGCAGGGCCACGCGATCGTGCACGCGGCCTCCACCCGTCCGGACGCCGACTTCCTCGCCATCGAGGTGTTCACCGCGGGCCTTGCCCGCACGATGCACGACGCGGATGCCGCCGGTGCGCGCAATCTGCGCCTGGTCGAGGCGAACGCGCCCGAGGTGCTGCAGCATCTGCTGCCCGAGGCATCCGTCGACGAGCTGTGGGTGTTCTTCCCGGATCCGTGGCACAAGAAGCGTCACACCAAGCGACGCCTGGTCACATCCGGGTTCGCCGGGCTCGCCGCGCGCGTGATCAAGGCCGGCGGCATGCTGCGGCTGGCCACCGACTGGGAGGACTACGCCCGGCAGATGGTGGACGTGATGGATGCCGCGCCCGGCTTCCGTCGCGCGTTCGAGGGGGAGTGGGCGCCGAGGTATGAGGGCAGGGTGATGACGGCCTTCGAGCGCAAGGGCCTGGCTCGGGGCCGTGACATCCGCGATCTGGCGTACGAGCGGGTGTGACGCGTCGGCGTCGGAGAGGGCTCTCGTGCCCTGATAGTCTTTGTCGGTACGCCTCCGTAGCTCAGGGGATAGAGCGTTGGTTTCCGGTACCAAAGGTCGCAGGTTCGATTCCTGTCGGGGGCACCAGTGCGGGCGTGCGGTGAGCGCTCACCGCCGCGTGTGCAGCGGACGCCTCGATAGCCTGAGACGATGAGCGACCTCACCAGGGAAGAGCTTCTCGCGCTCGAGCACGCCGGCTGGCGCTCACTCTGCGAATCACGAGGCGGCACCTTCTACGGG
This sequence comes from uncultured Microbacterium sp., assembly GCA_937988695.1. GTDB lineage: Bacteria > Actinomycetota > Actinomycetes > Actinomycetales > Microbacteriaceae > Microbacterium. Next base: position 1,620 of record CALKHM010000293.1, read on the forward strand.
CGGCTCATGAGCCGGGATGCCGTGTTCATCCTCGCCGACGGGACGGTCATGACCCGTGACGAGATCGCTGCGTCGCTGGACGGTGCCCCGGCGTGGGACTCGTACCGGATCAGCGACGCGCGGCTGGTGCCGGCCGGCCGGGACACGGCTGCGCTCGTCTATCGGGCTGTCTCGACCCGTGCAGACCTGCCCGAGCCGTTCGTGGCGCTCATGTCGAGCGTCTACCACCGCATCGACGGACAGCCTCGGCTCGCGCTCTATCAGCAGACCAGGCTGGATCGCGCAGAGGAAGGATGACGGTCGGTGAAGATCACAACGGGGTCGGAGGCGACTCATCCGCTTCTCGTGGACCTCATCGCACGGCTTCCGCAGGAGACGGACGAGCCCTGGGATGCGGGTGCGGCCGTGGCCGTGTTCTGGCAGAGCGTCGCCGAGGCGGGCACGCCGTTGCGGCAGAGCCTCGGCGACGGCCGGGTGAGGTTGACCTACCTGTGGCGTGAGCGTGCGGAGACCGGACATGACGCCGTGCGCGTCGAGGACGGGCGCGGCACCCTTCCGCTCGCGTATCTGGCCGGCACGGACGTCTGGTTCGCAGAAGAGGACGTGCCGGCCGACTACGTCGACCTGTACTGCTTCGCCCTCTCCATCGATGGCAGGACGATCGATGAAGACGTCCACGAGCCGTGGCCGGCGAGTTTCAGCGATGAGTTCAACACCACGCCGGTCTGCGAGGAGGATGCGGCATACGCCCGGAACATCGCCTCGGCGCAGGCTCCGCTGCCGCGACGGGCATCGCGCGGGAGCATCCGAGTCCAGGGCGTGCCGTGCACGAGGCTCGAGCTGCCCGACGCCCGCAGCGGGCATCCGCGTCCCGGCCTGTTCCCCGTCTGGGTGTACCGCCCGGCGGAGCCGAGCGCGGGTGGGAGGGCGCCACTGCCGGTCGTCGTGCTGATGAACGGGCAGTTGCTGGATTCCTCCGACGCCGCAGCCATCCTGGACGATGCGATGGATGCCGGACGGGTACGGCCCGCGCTGGTGGTGGCCGCCGGCCGGCAGCCGCGTGCGTCGGGCTGGGCCGACGGTCACGCGGTCTACGAGCCGCGCGATCTGCTGTTCTCGCCGGAGACCATGCGGGAGCACACGGCGTGGGGATGGCGGCACGGCCACGGCCCGCACGACCTCGGCCCGTTCCTGGCCGAGGAGCTGCTGCCGACGCTGCATGACGCGTACGAGATCGAACCCGTCGTGCACCTGGTCGCGTGGGGCGAGGGCGCCCAGGCCGCGCTCGCGACCGCCTGCTCGGCGCCCGCCCAGGTGGCATCGGTGACCCTCCTCGCGCCTCGACCGTTGCACGCGCGTCCTGAGGGCGCCGTCGGCGCCGCGACCTCGTCGGACATCTTGGAGGAGCTTGCCGGATCGGCTGGCTGCCGCGTCGCGATCTCTCAGCCCACCGCGCGGACCGGCGCGTATCGCTGGCACGACGATCTCGCCGAGCGGCTGTGCGCGGCCCGGGGCGCGGCATCGGTCGCACGGGTGCCGTTGAGCGATCCGAACATCGCCGCGGCGGGGGCGGCTCTCGTGCAAGCTCTCGACTGGGCGCTGGCATGACCGGCGATGCGCCGGCCGCGCCGCCCGCGCCGCGAGGGCGGTTCACGCGCGCCCAGCTGCGCGAGGTCACGGGCGCGACGCTGCCCGACCTCATCCCCGACTCGACGCGCCTGCTGATCGTGGGTATCAATCCCGGCTTGCTCTCGGTCGCCGTGCAGGCACACTTCGCGCCGAGAGGGAACCGCTTCTATGCCGCGCTGTATCGCGGCGGGATCACCGACCGGCTCATCGATGCCTCGGCGGGATTCGATCCCGCCGACGTCGTGCACTTGCAGGAACGCGGTGTGGGCGTGACGTGCCTCGTCCCTCAGGCGACGGCGAAGGCGTCCGAGCTTCCCGCGCGTGAACTGCGCGCCGGTGGCCGCCGTCTTCGCGAGCGCGTGGCGGTCATCCGTCCGCGGGTCGTCGCCCTGCTCGGGATCAGCGCCTACCGTGTCGCCTTCGACGAACCGCACGCTCGCGTGGGCCGGCAACCAGCCGACTGGGACGGCGCCGAGGTGTGGGTGGTGCCCAATCCCAGCGGCCTGAACCGGCACTACACCGTGGCGGATCTTGCGCGGGCCTATCGCGAGGTGGCCCTCCGAGCCGGCATCCTCCCGTTCGTCTCCGACGTCTCGGATGTCGAGCTCTCGGGTGACGGGGAAGACACCCGTCCCTCCTGAGGCGCCCGCGCCCGCGCCAGGTGAGGAGATCTCACGAGGCGAGGAGAGCACAGCGCCCAGGCGTCCTCATCCCGTGAGATCTCCTCATCTCGTGCGCAGCTCGTCCGTAGCCGTGCGCATCTCGTCCGCGGACGCACCCATCTCGCCCGCGGGCACGCCCATCTCGTCCATAGGCGTGCCCTTCCCGTTCGCGCCTTAACGATATATCGTTATATATCGTCGGGCCCGCGGGGCCCCTCTTCGAGGAGGTCGACATGAACAGTTCGCAGTCTCAGTATCAGCCGCACGGGGGATTCGCGCGCGGCTTCGGATCGGGGCGGCCCGGTCCCGGCCTGTTCGAGGCGTTCGACCAGCTGCGTGCGATGTTCGAGCAGCGCGTGACCACGCGGATGTCGCGCGGTGACGTGCGTCAGGCGGTGCTCGCCTTGCTGGCCGAGCAGCCCATGCATGGGTATCAGATCATCAGCGAGATCGACAAGCGCAGCAACGGGATGTGGAAGCCCAGCGCCGGTTCGGTGTATCCCACGCTGCAGCTGCTGGCCGACGAGGGACTCATCGAGGCCTCGGAGTCGAACGGCCGCAAGACCTATGCGCTGACCGCGCAGGGGCGCGAAGAGGTCGACGCGGATGCGGATCGCCCGGCGCCCTGGGAGGCGTTCGGGTCCGGCCGCGGTCCGATGGGCGCGCTGCCGAAGGCGGGGATCGATCTGGCTCAGGCGGCTGCGCAGGTCGCGCGCACCGGCACCCCGGATCAGGTCGCGCAGGCGGTGACCGTGCTCGACGAGGCGCGCAGGCGTCTGTACGCGATCCTTGCGGGAGACTGATCAGGTGACGCAGGGTGAGGGCGGCGGTGACGATGGGGGCGACGCGCCGCGCGGTGCCGCGCGCTACCGGCGCATCATGCGCTTCGCGGTGCGCTACATCGCGCAGATGTGGTGGTACGAGCTGTTCCTGCCCCGCATCGGCTTCGCCCGCTTCGCCGCCCGCGGCCGCGCCGAGCGCCTGATCGGGATCGCACGGCGTTTCCACGTGCTGGCCACGGGCCTGGGCGGCCTCATGATCAAGGTCGGCCAGTTCCTGTCGTCGCGCCTGGACGTGCTGCCGCCCGAGATCACCAATGAGCTGGCCGGGCTGCAAGACGAGGTGCCGCCCGTCGCATTCGCCGAGATCCGGCGACTGGCCGAGTCCGAGCTCGGGATGCCGCTGGAGCGCGCGTTCGCGTCGTTCGACGAGCAGCCGGTGGCCGCGGCATCCCTCGGCCAGGCGCATCGCGCGCGGCTGCAGCCGGATGCCGCCGACGTCGCCGGGTTCGCCGACGTCGTCGTGAAGGTGCAGCGACCGGGCATCGAACAGGTCGTCGACGTCGACCTGTCGGCGCTGCGCCGGGTCGCCGGGTGGCTCAGCCGGGTGCGTGTGATCGCGGGCCACGTCGACCTGCCGGGACTCGTCGAGGAGTTCGCGCAGACTAGCCGCGACGAGATCGACTATCTGCACGAGGCGGCGAACGCCGAGCGGTTCGCCGAGGACTTCGCCGACGACCTGCGCGTGCGCACGCCGCGGATCGCGTGGGAGCGCACGACCCGGCGCGTGCTGACGCTCTCGGACGTCTCCGCGATCAAGATCAACGACGTGGCGGGCCTGCACGCGGCAGGCATCGACCCCGCCGAGGTGGCCGCCCGGTTCGCCGAGGCGATGTTCACGCAGCTCTTCGAACACGGCTACTTCCACGCCGACCCGCATCCCGGGAACGTGTTCGTCACGCCCCCGGCCACCCAGTGGCGACTCACGTTCGTCGACTTCGGAATGATGGGCGAGGTCGACGACGAGCTGCGCGGCGGCCTACGGCGTCTGCTGATCGCCGTCGCCGCCCGCGACGGGCAGGGGCTCGTCGACAGCATCCGCGAGGTCGGCGTGCTGCTGCCGTCGGCCGACACCACCGAGCTCGAACGGGCGATGTCGCAGCTGTTCGCCCGGTTCGGCGGCATGGGCTTCGCGCAACTGCGCGAGGTCGATCCGCGCGAGTTCCGCGACTTCGCGGAGGAGTTCGGATCGGTGGTGCGCTCCCTGCCCTTCCAGCTTCCCGACAGCTTCCTGCTCGTGATCCGGTCGATGTCGCTGACCAGCGGCGTGTGCAGCGCGCTGGACCCCGAGTTCAACATCTGGGAGGCGGTGGAGCCGTTCGCCGCTCGCATGCTGCGCGAGCAGAGCGGGAACGCGGCCCGAGCCATCGCGACGCAGATGCTGGAGACGATCGTTGCCGCCGCGCAGATGCCGCAGCGGTTCGACGCGCTGGTCACGCGCATCGAACAGGGACGCGTCACCGTCTCGACGCCCGTCGTCGACCGCAGGCTCGCGCGCCTGGAGCACCTCGTGCGTCGGGCGGTCTCGTCCGTGCTGTTCGCGGGCCTGGTGATCGGCGGCGCGCTGCTGCATCCGCTGAACGCGGTGGCCGGCACGACGTTGATGGTCGTCTCCGTGATCCCGTTCCTGCACGCCGTGCTGTCGGGCAGGTTCGGTCGCGGCGACTGAGCAGCGCGGCTCGTGTCGCACACACTGAGACGTGGTGGACGCCGGCGCCTCCGGCCCCTGCCAAGATGGACCGGTGACCATGTCCAGCCCTGCGCCGAAGTTCGCGGTGCTGCGCAGCTGGAAGACGGCGCCGTATCTGGTCGGCGCGGGCCTGGCGATGATGGGCGACAACATCGAGCACGTCATCACCTACCTCGTGCTGTGGAACACGTTCCACTCGCCGGTGCTGGTGGGCTTCCAGCTGATCAGCCACTGGCTGCCGTTCCTGCTGCTGTCGGTGTACGCCGGCGGCCTGGCCCAGCGCTTCGACTGCCGGCGCATCATCCAGCTCGCACAGATCATCTTCATGTTCGTGTCGCTGTGCTGGGGCATCCTGTTCCTGACCGGCACGCTGCAGCTGTGGGAGGCCTGCGTCCTGCTCGTGCTGCACGGCCTGGCGGGATGTCTGTGGGGGCCGGCCGAGCAGATGATGCTCTACGACTTCGCCGGGCGCGAGCAGCTGCCCAGCGCCGTGCGGCTGAACGCGACGTTCCGCAGTCTCGGCATCCTGTTCGGGCCGGTCGTCGGATCGGCGCTCCTGCTGCTGCTCGGACCCATCGGCGGGATCTTCACGAACATCGTGTTCTATCTGCCGTTGACCCTGTTCCTGACCCGCACGGCGTTCACCGGTCATACCCGCGACCACGGCTTCTCCACCGGCCGGGTGTCGCTGTGGCAGTCGTTTCAGGTGCTGGGCACCGTGCGGCGCAATCACGTGATCATGGGGATGCTGGTGCTGGCAGCGCTCGCCTCCGTCTCGATCGGCGCGGTGCTGCAGACCGCGATGCCCGCGTTCGGCGCGGTACTGACACCTGTCGGCGCCGACGGCGAGCTGGTGTACGGCGCGCTGCTGTTCGCGCTGGGCATCGGCGGCGTGCTGGGCGGCTTCTTCCTCGAGGCCAGCGGCTGGATCCGGCCGACCGTGGCCACCGCCGTCGTCAGCTCGATCACGTTCGGCGCCTTCGCACTGCTGTTCGCGTTCACCGGGTCGCTGGTCGTGGCGCTGGTCGCCCTCGTGCTGACCGGGTTCTCACAGATCACCGCGACCTCCACCGGGCAGGCCATCGTGCAGCTGGAGGCGCCCCCGGCCGAGCGCGGCCGGGTGCTGGGCGCCTACAGCATGTTCGGCCCGGGCATGCAGACCTTCAGCGGCGTGACGATCGGGGCACTGGGCACGCTGATGGGGATCCCCGCCACGGTCATGCTCGGCGGCGCCGTGCTCGTGCTCGGCAGCGCTGTGACGGCGCTGTACATGCGGCGAGGTCCGCGGCGCGCAGCCCTCTGACGCCGCGGACCTCGCCGTCGCGCTGCTCAGCGCAGCGGCCGCAAGGCGGCATCCAGTGCCGCCAGCTCGTCGAGCATGGCCAGCAGCTGGCGCTGACTGCTCTCACGTGGCACGAACGCGCCCTCGTCATCGATCTGCTGCGCGGCCCAGGCCAGCTCGACGTTGACGGTCGTCGTCACCAGGCCCAGCGCCATCTCCACCGGTCGGATCGCGGTGGTCCCGCGCGTGCCGCCGGAGATCCCGCCGTAGCTGACGGTGCCCAGCGCCTTACGCCGCCACTCCTGGTGCAGGTAGTCCAGGGCGTTCTTCAGGCTCGGCGCGTAGCTGAAGTTGTATTCCGGCTGTACGAACACGAACGCGTCGGAGGCATCGACCCGCGCGCTCCACGCCTTCGTGTGGTCGTGCGTGTACTGGCGCAGCTTGGGGTGATTGGGCTCGTCCATGAGCGGCAGGGCGATCTCCTTCAGATCCGCCCAGTCGATCTCGAACAGCCCGGAGGCCTCCGCTTCGCGCTGCACCCATTGGGCGATCGGCAGACCGATCCGCCCTTCCCGCACGCTCCCGACGACGATCATGAGTCTGGTCATTCGTATTCCCTTTCCGGCATCCACTCAACGTCGCGGAGGGGATGCCGATTCCCGGCGGTCCGCTCAGACGCCTGGACCTCACCAGGCCACCGGGCGCTGTCAGATTCGACCCCATCGCTCTGATCGATCCGGATCTCGCGCTTGGGCGCGAGCTCGACGAAGAGCTCCTGCGCAGCCGGGCGTCCTTCTGAGCTGTCGCGCAGGCACCGGACCGTAGAATCAGTGGTCTATGGATCCTGAAGCGCTCTCCGCAACCCTGCTCGACGTCATCCGCCCTCTGGCGGAGCTGCGACGAGCCGGCTCGACCGAGGGGATCTCTGCTGCCGACCTGCCGTTGGAGCGGCCGCGCAACCGCGCGCACGGCGACTGGGCGTCCAACGCGGCGTTGAAGCTCGCGAAGGCCGTGGGGGCCAACCCGCGCGAGTTCGCGACCGAGATCGCCGCCGGACTCGGCGTGGTCGACGGCATCGCGTCGGTCGAGGTCGCCGGTCCCGGCTTCATCAACATCCGGTTGGATGCCGCGGCCGCCGGCTCGCTCGCGAAGACCATCGTCGACGCCGGCGCGGCGTTCGGTACCAACGACTCGCAGCGCGGGAACACCATCAACCTGGAGTTCGTCAGCGCGAACCCGACCGGCCCGCTGCACATCGGCCACACCCGATGGGCGGCGTTGGGTGACTCCATCGCGCGGCTGCTGCTGGCCAGCGGTGCCACCCTCGTCCGCGAGTTCTACATCAACGACGCCGGCGCGCAGATGGAGCGGTTCGGCCGCTCGGTGCTGGCAGCCGTGCGTGGCGAGCCCACCCCTGAGGACGGCTATGCCGGCGCCTACATCGGCGACCTCGCCCGGCGCGTGCTCGAGGCGCGCCCCGACCTGCTCGACCTGCCTGCCGACCAGCAGCTGGTCGTCGCGCGCGACGCCGCGTACGGCTTCCAGCTCGGCGAGGTGCAGGCCTCGCTGGAGAAGTTCAACGTGCACTTCGACGTGTGGTTCAGCGAGCGGGTGCTGCACGAGCACGTCGACGGCAGGCCGAGCCTCGTCGACGAGGCCGTCGACCGGCTGCGCATCCAGGGGCATGTGTTCGACGCCGATGAGGCAGTGTGGGTGCGCACCACCGACTTCGGCGATGACAAGGACCGCGTCATCCGCCGGTCCAACGGCGAGTACACGTACTTCGCGTCAGATGCGGCCTACTACCTGAACAAGGGCGATCGCGGCTTCGCGCACAAGATCTACCTGCTCGGTGCCGACCACCACGGCTACGTGCACCGGCTCCAGGCACTGGCAGGCGCCGCCGGCGACGACCCCGAGAACGACATCGAGGTGCTCATCGGGCAGCTCGTGTCGGTCAACGGAGCCCGGCTGAGCAAGCGCGCCGGCAACATCATCGAGATGGACGACCTGCGCGAGTGGCTGGGCACCGACGCGCTGCGCTATTCGCTGGGCCGCTATCCCGCCGACTCGCCGCTGACCCTGGATCCGGAGCTGCTGCGCAAGCGCACGAACGACAACCCCGTGTTCTACGTGCAGTACGCGCATGCCCGCACGCACAACGTGAGCCGCCACGCCGACGAGGCAGGCGTGGACCGCAGCGTCTTCGCACCGTCGGCGCTCACCGATGAGACCGAGGCGGCGCTGCTGGGTGCCCTGCAGGAGTTCCCGCGCGTGGTCGCGTTCGCCGCCGAAGTGCGTGAGCCGCACCGCGTGGCGCGCTATCTGGAGGAGCTGGCGGGCCTCTACCACCGCTGGTATGACAACTGCCGGGTGATCCCGCTCGGCGACGACCCGGTCGAACCGGTGCACCACACCCGCCGGTGGCTCAACGACGCCACCGGGCAGGTGCTGCGCAACGGTCTGGACCTTCTCGGAGTGAGTGCGCCCGAGCGCATGTGACCGCACCATGGCCGAACGTCCAGCCTTGCCACCGGAAGAGCCGACGCAGCCCATCGAGGTTCCGCCCAAGCCGCCCCTGCCGGGCGCGCCACCGGCGGCCGAGCCCGAGGCCACGACCCTGCCGCTGCCGGTGGTCGGCGGACCGGCACCGGGATACCCGCCGGCACCGGGATACCCCGCCACAGCGGCATACCCGCAGCAGAGCGCCCAGCCGCAGAGCGCCCCGACCGAGGCCGGGTCCCAGCCGAAGAAGCGGCACCGTGCGGCGGTCGCGACGGTGGTCACTGTCATCGTCGTCGCGGTGCTCGCCGTCGCCGGCGTGGTGGGCTGGTTCGTCGGCAACGCGTGGGCGAAGGACACGGTGGTCGCGGAGGTCACCACGCAGACGCGCACGGCCCTCGGGCTGGACGCCGGGCAGAAGGTCGACGTGCACGTGGCCGAGCCGATGCTGCCGCAGCTGATCGCGGGACGGCTGTCGACGTTGACGATCACGGTGCCCGACGCGCCGCTGGCGGGCACCACCGGCTCGCTGACCGTGCACGCGACCGACGTGCCCACCGGCGGCGGCCAGGCCGGCAGTGCGCAGGCCACCGTCCGTCTGAAGCCCGACGCCATCTCGAAGCTCGCCGGTGACCTCGGCCGCATCGTGCCGGGTTCGCTGCACATCGACGGAAAGGACGTGGTGGTCTCGCTGGATCCCGCGCAGTTCCTCAGCGGTGTCTCGTTCGCGCTGGCGCTCGAGCCCAGCGCCAAGCACGGCGACCTCGTGCTGACCCCGGTGAAGTTCACCGTCGGCGGGCTGAGCATGGATGCCGAGACGATCCGCGCGCGTTTCGGGACGCTCGCCGAGGGCATCCTCGCGCCGCGCACGACGTGCGTGGCCGACAAGTTCCCGAAGGGGCTCACGCTGTCGAAGGTGGCCGTCTCCGGCTCCGCCGTGGACGCGTCGTTCACGGTCGACCCGCGGATGCTCTCCGATGCCTCGCTGCAGCGGCCGGGGACGTGTCGCTGACCCCGCTAGACTTGCGGGCGACACCCGGTGCATGCGTCGACGCCCTGCGAGCGACGCGACCGGACGACTCCCGTCCGGAAACGCCGCGCCGAAGCATCCACTGATTGGTCCTCGTCTTGTC
>CALKHM010000294.1 GCA_937988695.1 uncultured Microbacterium sp.
ACAGATCCGCGTATCGCCACGGGCCTGGCCGGCTCACGACGTCCGGTCCGGAGCCGACCACGCACTCGGTGCCGTCGACGAGATCGACGTGCAACTGCCACCAGGCACTGGTGTGCTCGCCCCACTGCGCGCTGGATCCGGTGATGCCGATGCGGCCCGCCCACCATCCGTCGGCGAGCGCCAGCTCGAGGACGTTCGCACCGGGGCGCAGCGCCGTCGTCACATCGAAGCACTGCACGCTGTGCCGGTGCTCGTAGGCGTCGAAGCCCGGTGAGAGCGTCTCATCGCCCGCTCGCTCGCCGTTGACCCATGCCGTGTACACGCCACGCGCGGTCGCGTACAGGCGGGCGCGGGCCGGCTGTTCGGGCAGGTCGAACGACTGCCGCAGCAGCTGCACGGGACGCAGCCTCTCCTCCGGCGGCGTGCCCGGGCCCGCGCCGCGGATCCAGTCCAGCAGGCTCCAGCGCTCCACGGCCGTCGGCCGCTGCGCAGGGCGCACCCATGCGGCTTGATGGTCGGCGACGTCCAGAAGCGGCGTCTCGAAGATCGCGGACGCCGCCGCATCGCCGTCGGCCGACCAGCTGCGCACCGACCAGGCGTAGTCCGTGTTCGAGATCAGCGCCGGCCCCGCATAGTCGACGAGGTGCGTGCGGGAGGATGCGATTCGCCCGGAGTCCCACACGATCTCATCGTCATGACGGACCCGGATGCGGTAAGCGCACTGATCGTGCGCGGCGATCCAGGAGAAGCGCGGCCGACCGTCGCCGACGACGACCCGCCCACGCCGATGGTCGACCCGCAGATCGTCAACGCCCGTCACGCCCCGGCCTTCACGAACGTGGTGTGCAGCTGCCCGATCCCTTCGATCTCGGAGACAAGCCGCTCACCCGGCTGCAGGAAGCGCTTCGGGGTGCGGGCGTTGCCGATGCCGCTGGGGGTGCCGGTGAAGACGATGTCTCCCGGCCACAGCGTCACGACCGCGGAGAGCCGGGCGATGAGCTCCGGGATGTCGTAGATCATCCTCGACGTGCGCGAGCTCTGCATCGTCTCCCCGTCGATCTCGCACGAGATGGCGAGGTCGGACGGATCGGCGAGCTCGTCGGGCGTGACCAGCCACGGCCCGGTCGGCGAGAAGCCGGGGTGCGACTTCGCCAGGCTGAATTGGGGCCGTGACCCCTCCAGCTGCGCGACGCGTTCGGACAGGTCCTGACCGACGGTGAGCCCGGCGACGTGATCCCAGGCATCCTCGCGGCGGATGTCGTGGCCTGCGCGCGAGATGGCGATGACCAGCTCCACCTCCCAGTCGACGTGCCCGTCGGGCAGCACGACGGTCGCGTCGGGACCGGTGAGGCTCGAAGCGAACTTCGTGAACGTGACCGGCAGGCTCTCCGGCGGGTAGCCGGCCTCGTCGGCGTGCTCGCGGTAGTTGATGCCGATGGCGAACACCTGACCCGGCCGGGGCACGGGCGGCCCGAGCCGGGCGGGATCGATCGCGACCCCGTCCGACCCGGTCTCACGTGCCCAGCCGGCGAAGGCGTCCCAGTCTGCGAACACCGACATCGGATCGGGGCCGAACCGGCCCTGGGATGCCGTGTGCACGTCGACGGCGGTGCCGCGAGGCGTGACGACGACCGCCCGGCCGTCGAGAGTGGCGAGCCTCACCAGTCGACTCGTTGTGGTGCGGGGGTGCCGTAGCGGTCCTGCCAGCTGATGACCTTGTTGCGCAGCACGCCGATGCCCTCGATCTCGGCCTCGATCTCGTCGCCGGGCCGTAGATAGAACTCGAACGGGTCCGGCTGCACCGCCGCGACCCCCGAGATCGTCCCGGTCGTGATCAGATCCCCCGCCGAGAACACCTGCGGCGAGTGATACGCCACCAGATGCGGCCACCGGATCCGGGTCTGGTTCGTGTTCCCTCGCTGCCGCACCTGCCCGTTCACCCGCAACTGCATCGCCAGGTTGTGCATGTCCGGCACCTCGTCCTTCGTCACGATCCAGGGACCGATCGGGCAGAACGTGTCGATCCCCTTCGAGAACGAGAACACCCCCGACTCCATCTCCTTGCGCTGGATGTCGCGCGCCGTGATGTCGTTGAACACCGTGAACCCGGCGATATGCTCCTCGGCCTGGTCGGCGTCGAAGAACTTCCCCGGCTTGCCGATTACGATCGCCATCTCCAACTCGTAGTCCAGCTCCCGGGTCAACCCCTCCGGATACACGATCTCGTCGTCGGAGCCGATGATCGCGTCGACGTTCTGGAAGAACACGATCCCCTTGTGCACCGGATGCGACCAGTCCACCGCCTGCAGCTCGTTGTGGTGATCGGCGAAATTGCCCGCCGTGTGGAAGAACTTCTTCGGCCGGATCGGCGCCCGCAGCCGGACATCCGCATACGCCAGCCGCTCCCCCGTCTCGCCGACCTTGCCCTCCCGCTCGAAATACTCCCGCGTCGAGGGCACATCCAGCTCGATGACCAGCCCCTCCTCCAACTCCAAACGACCCACCCGGCCATCATCAAAAGTGATCAACTTCATGGTGTTTCCCTTTCTTCGGTCTTCTCAGGTTCGAGGGCTCACTGCACCTGACCGCGCTGCGCGCGGCGCTCCAGGGCGGAAAGCACGGCGATAATGATCACGACGCCGACGCAGACGACGAGGATCATCGCATCGAGGCGCGCCGCCTGGTGGTTCACGATCTGGCGTGCGATGAACGATCCGACGCCGTCGACCGAGATCATCAGCTCGGCAAGCAGTACGCCGAGCATGGTCAGGGACGCGCCGATCTTCAGCCCGCCGATGACGTCGCCGAGCGACGCGGGCAGCACCACCCAGGCCAGCCGCTGCAGCCTCGAGGCGCCCATCGTCTGGGCAGAGGTGATGAGGTCGCGATTCACGCCGTTGCCGGCGGTCATCACGATCAGCAGCACCGGCACGATCCCGTGCAGCACGCCGAATGCGATCTCCGATGGCGCTCCGAGACCAAGCCAGAGCACGAGCAGCGGGTAGAACGGCACCATCGGCAGCGCGTACACGATCGTCACGACATCCCGGGCGCCGGCGAACAGCCCCTGCGACAGCCGTCCGAGGAGGATCCCCAGCGGCACGCCGGCCACCACGACGATCGCGAACGACACCAGGAAACGGGACGTCGTGTTCCACAGCTCGAGCAGCGCGTCGGGGCGAAGAATGCCGCTGAGCCCCTCCGTCGCGACCGCGGAGGGCGGGGCCAGGTAGGGGTTGCCGCTGAGCACGGTGCGACCGAGGACCTCCCAGGCCACGACCAGGGCGGCCAGCGTCCCCCACCGGACGATCGCCGCGCGCCGCTGCAGCGAGAGGCGGCGATCCGCCTGCAGTCGCGATATCGCGATCGTCCGGGTGGGGTTCGTCATGGTCATCTCAGGGTCGCTGCGTCACTTCAGGAACGTGTCGTTGACGTACTGCGACTGCTCCGGCGTGGTCTTCGCGATCCCGAGATCGGGAAGAGCGCTGGCATACGCCTTCAGGCCGTCGAGGTTCAGCGTGCCGTCGCCGCTGAAGTTGCCGACGAACGCGTCATACGTCTTCTCGGCGATCGGCTGCTTCATCCCGAGCTTGTCGACGGCCAGCTGCACGGTCTTGTCCTTGTTCGCCTTCATCCACGCGATGGAGTCGGCGTAGACCTTCGTGACCTTCTGCAGCGTCTGCTTGTTCTTCGAGATGTAGTCCGCCGGAGCCATCAGGATCGCGAATTGGTCCTTGTCCCCCATCACGTCCGACGCCATCTGCGCGATCTTGCCGCTGCCGTCGGCTTCCACCGTGTAGCCGAAGTTGGCCGGCAGCACGAACGCGTCGATGTCGCCGTTGGCCAGGCCCGCGATCGTGGATGCCGGGTCGCCGAGCGGCACCTCGGTGACCTTGCTGCGATCGACTCCCGCCTCGGTGACGGCCGCACGCACCAGGAAGTCGGTCAGCGAGCCGACGCGCGAGATCCCGACCTTCTTGCCGGCGAGGTCGGCGAACCCGCTGATCGAGGAGTCCGCCTTCACGACCAGTGCCATCGGACTGGGCGTGTAGACACCCCAGAACGCCTGCAGGTCGACGCCGTGGGCGACGGCGGAGACGACGTCGAGCCCAGTGGCGGCGCCGACGTCGATCGATCCGCCCGCCATGGCCTTGGTCAGGTCGGAGCCCGACGTGAAGTCCACGATGGACGCGTCCAGACCCTCCTTCGTGAAGAAGCCCTCGGCCTCGGCGACGCGCGCGGGCATGGCATGGATGAAGTCCTGTCCCTGCACGAGACCGATCTTCACGGCGGCGGTGCCGCCGCTGCTGCCGGCGTCACCGCCTCCCGAGCCCGAGCTGCACGCGGTGGCGGCCAGAGCCAGCAGCGAGACGGTCGCGAGACCGAGTACGAGGCGAGAATGGATCTTCATCGTTCGATTCCCTTTCTGAGAACAGCGGTGAGTGCCGTGAACAACGCGTTCACGACGACGGTGAGCAGCACGGCCACGACCACCCACGCGAACAGCGTCGGAGTGTCCAGGCCCTGGCTTGCGGCGGCGAGTTGATAGCCCACTCCGGCCGCCCCGGAGATGAACTCGGCCGCGATGATCGTGACCAGGGTGAGTGAGAGCGCCACCCGCATCGAGGCGAAGATCGCGGGGCTCACCGCCGGCACGACGATCGAGCCGACGACCGGCAGACCGCGCCCGCCCATCGTGCGCGCTGCCACGAGCATGCCGGGATCCACGCGCGCGACGGCGCGCATCGTGGCGATGGCGATCGGGAAGAAGCCGTAGAGTGCACCGATGGCCACCTTCGATGGTCCGCCGACGCCGAGCGACGCCGCCAGAACCGGGTAGAGGATGATCAGCGGCAGCGCGCTGACGGCCGTCACCACGGGCTCGTAGGCAGCGATCATCAGTCGGGACGAGCCGATGGCGATGCCGATGCCCACCCCGAGCACGACGGCGATCAGCAGGGCGATGCCCGCTTCGGCCAGGGTGACTCCGACCGGGCCGGCGACCTCGCCCGGGGTGGCGGTCCAGCCGATCAGGATGTCCGCGACGTCTGACGGCGCAGCCAGCATCAGCGGTTTGACGATGCCGGATGCCGTCAGGCCGAACCAGAGCGCGAGGACCACGACGATGACGCCGACATAGACGCCGGCACGGCGCAGGTGCGTCATGGCGCGTCCTCGTCGTCGGTGTACAGCAGCGCGGACAACCGGTCGGTCAGGTCGTGGAAGGCCGGTTCGCGCATCAACGAGGTGTGACGCGGACGCTCCAGCGGCACGTCGATGATCTCGCGGATGTTCCCCGGGCGCGGTCCCATCACCACGACCCGGTCGGAGAGATACGCGGCCTCCGACAGACTGTGCGTGACGAAGACGACGGTCTTGCCCTCTTCCTCCAGGATCGCGATCAGCTGCGCGCCGATGTTCAGCCTGCTCTGTTCGTCGAGCGCGGCGAACGGCTCGTCGAGCAGCAGCAGCTTGGCGTCGGAGACCAGCGCCCGCGCGATGGCCACGCGCTGCCGCATCCCGCCGGAGAGTTGGTGCGGATAGCGGTTCGCGACGTCGCCCAGCCCCACGCGCGTGAGCGCGTCGAGTGCGCGTTCCCGCCGTTCGCGCCGCGGAGCCCCGGCGAACTGCAGCGCGATCTCGACGTTACGCACCGCCGACCGCCAGGGGTACAGCGCGAGGTCCTGGAAGACGAAGGAGATCTCGTCGGGTCGGGGCGAGGTGACCGAAAGCCCGTTGACGGCCACCTCGCCGGTGGCAGCCGGCATCAGCCCGCCGATCGCCCGCAGCACCGAGCTCTTCCCGCATCCCGACGGTCCGATGAGGCTGACGAACTCGCCCGGACGTACATCGAAGGTGATGTCGTGCGCGGCCAGGACGTCGCCGTACATCAGCGTCACGTCATCGAGCGCCGCGACCGGCGATGCGCCGGTGACAGGCGTTGCGGAGGAGCCGGCGGGAACGGTCATCTCATGCGCCGACCATGGTGTTGCCGCCGTTGGCGACGATGTATCCGCCGGTCAGGTGCGCGGCCTCGTCGGTGGCCAGCCATAGGCATGTGCCCGCGACATCCGCAGGAGAGGCGATCACTCCCATCGGGGTCTGCGCGAGCACCTGCTCGCGGCGCCCGTTCTTCCAGTCCTCACGGCTCTTCAACCGCTCCGTCTCCATGAATCCCGGGGCGAACGTGTTCACCCGCACCGCCGGCGCCAACGCCCGCGCATAGGACTTGGTCACCCCGAGGATCCCGTACTTCGCCGCCGCGTACTGCGGTGCGCGCGGCGACCCGTTGACCACCACCGTCGACCCCACGTTCACGATCGCTCCGTGCCCGTCCTCGTGCATGCGCCCGCCGAACACGTGCACCATCAGCAACGTGCCCTTCAGATCCACGTCGATCACGTCGTCCAGCGCCTGCTGCGTCAGATCACGCCAGGACTGCTGCTCACTGGACATGTCGCCCACGTTGTTGACCAGCACATCCAGCCCGCCGAACACCTCCCATACCCGGTCCGCCATCGCCGCGACCTGGTCCCAGTGCGCGATGTTCGCCTGCACGGTGAAGCCGTCACTGCCCACCTCCCGCACCCGCTCCAGCGTCGCCTCGGCACCCGCGCGCGAGCTGTTGTAGTGCACCGCCACCCGGGCGCCCTCCCGCGCAGCACGCACCGCGATCTCCGCACCGAAACCCGTTCCTGCACCCGTCACCAGCACCGTCTTGCCCGCAAACCGCGGAAAAACCTGCGTCATCCTTCTGTCCTCTCTCGTCGTCTCTGTCCGTCTGGTCGGTCTCAGGCGGTCACACCAGCGTGCGCCCGCCGTCGACGTACAGCACATGCCCCGTGATGAAGCCCGCGTGCCGCGACGAGAGGAACAGCGCAGGGCCGGTGATCTCGTCGGGCGTGCCCAGCCTGCCGGCAGGGACCTGACTCTCCAGTTCCGCACGCTTGCCGGGCTTGGCCAGGTGACCCGCCGTCAGCGGGGTCTCGACGTACCCGGGGGCCATCGCGTTGGCGGTCACACCGAACGGCGCCCACTCCCGAGCCATGACCCGGATGAGCTGATTGATGCCACCCTTGGACGCCGCGTACGGTCCGTGCGAATGATGCGCGAGCAGCCCCGACACGCTGGAAAGCGCGAGGACGCGCCCGTAGCGCTGCTCCACCATGCGTCGCCCGGCGGCCTGCGCCAAGGCGAACACCGTGGACAGGTTGATGCGCAGGATGCGATCCCACTCGTCCTCGGCGAACTCCAGGATCGGGCGACGGTCGTTGATCCCCACCGCGTGCAGCAGGACATCGATGCCCCCCAGTCGTTCCACCGTCTGCGCGACGACGGCTTCGCCCGCGCCGTGGGCGGTCAGGTCCGCGGCGACCGTCTGAATGGCCGGATCGGCCTGCACGGCACGCTCCAGGGCGCTTTCATCGCGATCGGCCACGACGACGGATGCCCCGGCGGCGGCGTATGCGGCTGCGCAGGCGCCGCCGATGCCCCCCGCGCCGGCCACCAGCACCCGCGCTCCGGCCAGACCCAGCCAGTCGGCGTCGGTCCGGGAAGCCATCGCGGTCGTCTGCTGGGTCATGGGTGTCATCCGATCTCTTCTCGACGCCCTCGACGGGCAGGATGAGCGGCGCGCGCCGCATGGCTCCGTTCTAGCATGAATTCCTCATTTTTGAAAGTCACTTTTATCTACCAAAACACGTAGCGGGTGGGGCCTACGGCGGCGCTCCTGCCGCGGCCACCGAACGGTGTGCTCAACTCCGGACGCATGGGACGAATGTCGCGAGATGGTGATCTCAGCCGCACCGTGCGCCACAGCTCTCCGGAGTTGGGCACGGCCCGCAACTTCCCGCGCGATCCGGCGAAGGCCGAGACCGGCGGCCAGTCTCCGAGAAGACAAGCGGCGTCGGGCAGGCCCCGGCCGCCGGCTGCTGCTTGACGCCCTTGACGGGCAGGATGATCGCGGCGCCCAACAGCGCCGCGATCGCCCCGCGGCGCGCCGACCGCGAACAGGATCGCGCCGAGGATCAGCAGCGGCCGACGTCGGCCGCTGCGCCAGGTGAGGTACCGGCGTCGTTCGCCGGCGCGCATCCGTTCTCGCATGGACTCGCGTATTCTGAAAGCGACTTTCATATATACAGCGAGGAGGGCCCGTGGCCAGAATCCCCCGAATGACGCCGGCCGAGCTCACGCCGGCTGCACACGACGTGTACGACGCGATCACCGGCGGCCGGCGCGCGCAGGGTCCGCAGCACTTCCCGCTCGTCGACGACGAGGGCACTCTCAACGGCCCGTTCAACGCGTTCCTCCTCGCGCCCGGCGCGGGGGCGGCGCTGCAGGAGCTGGGCGCGGCGATCCGGTACCGCACCTCGCTGACGGCACGCCAGCGCGAGATCGCGATCCTTCTCGTGGCCGCGCGCTGGCAGTCGGCGTTCGAGCGCGCCTCGCACGAAGCAGTCGGGCGGGCCGCCGGGCTCTCCGACCCCGAGGTGCGCGCGCTGCATGCGCAGGATGCGTCGGCGTTCGACGGCGATGACGGAGTGTGCGCTCGAACCGTCCTGGCCCTGCTGGACGGCGACCTCGACGACGACGCCTGGCACGCTGCCGCGAACGCCCTCGGCACACCGAAGGTGTTCGAGCTGACCACGCTCGTCGGCTACTACGGCACCCTCGCGCTGCAGTTGCGGGTGTTCCGCGTCGACCACTCAGTGAACCAGGAATAGAGTTTCACATCATGAAAGCACCTGAGGCGGATGCGAAGCCCCACGCCGGTCGATACCGCATCGAGGCCCTCGCGAAGGGCTTGGAGGTCCTCAAGCTGTTCGATGAGACGACGACGTCACTCAAGCTCCGCGACATCTGCGATCGCACCGGCATCCCGATGCCGACGGCCTTCCGGATCGCCGCGACGCTCGAAGAGAGCGGCTATCTGGAGCGGCTCACCGATGGCGCCTTCCGCCCTGCGATCGCTGTGCTGACACTGGGCTCGGCGGCGCTGCGCGGCTCGAGCCTCGTGCAGATCAGCGAGCAGCCGCTACGGCACCTGTCCGAGACCACCGGCGAGACCGTGAACCTCGGGGTGCTGCGCGGCCATGAGGTGCTGTACCTCGTGCGACTGCGCAACACCGATCTGGTCACCGCCAACGTCCAGGTCGGCTCCACGCTGCCCGCGCCGTACACCTCGATGGGCAAGCTGCTGCTGGCCTATCTGCCGGCCGACGAACTGCACGCGATCCTCGATCGCTACGAGTTCCGGCGTGATGCCGGCCCCAACGCGGCGAACGATCTCGACGACCTGCTGGCCCGCCTGGACCGCATCCGCCAGCAGGGCTTCGCATTGCAAGACGAAGAGGTCGCGCCAGGGCTGCGCTCGGTGTCGGTTCCGGTGTTCGCTCGCGGCGAGCAGCCGGTCGCCGCCGTCAACATCGCGGCCTCCACCACCCGGCACAGCATCGACGACCTGCGCGGCGCGATCCTCGCGCACCTGCAGCACACGGCAGACGACATCTCCGCGCGCCTGCGCGCAGGATGATGCGTCGAACGAGAGGAGAACGCCGATGACCCCTCGCGAGCCCCCGGTCCCCACCCTGGAATGGGCCTTCGACGTCGACGCGAAGCTCGGCCCCCTGGAAGACCACGGGATGACACGCGCCGGCCACCGCCGCATCATCCCCGTGGTCGGTGGAACGATCCACGGCGCCGTCGATGGCGAGATCCTGCCCGGGGGCGCCGACTGGCAGCTGGTGCGCGCCGACGGCTCGATCGACGTCGACGGCCGCTACACCGCGCGCGGCCGCGACGGCGTCCTCGTCTACATCCACGCCGTCGGCGTGCGCAGCGGCGATCCGGCGGTGCTCGAGGCGCTGCTGCGCGGCGACGACATCCCGCCCGACCGCTACTACTTCCGCGCGGCGCTCACCCTGGAGTGCGCGGGACACCCCGAGCTGGAGCGGTCGGTGTACATCGCGTCGTACATCCGCGGCGCCGACAGCGTGCGCTATCGCGCCTACCGGGTGGGCTGAGATGGCACGCACCGAGCTGACGCTCCTCGGCACAGCCGGGGGTCCGGGCGGTCACGCCGGCCGCGCGGGGATCGCGAGCCTCGTCACGGTCGGTGCCCGGCACTACCTCGTCGATGCGGGCGACGCCGTCTCGCACCAGCTCGCGCGCGCGGGCGTCGGCGTCGGCGAGGTCGACCGGGTCGTGCTCACGCACCTGCACGACGACCACACCGCCGGCCTTCCGGGCCTTACGACATTCCGGCACACCATGCGCCGACCGCCGCTGACCGTGCACGGCCCCGTCGGCACCGCCCGGCTGCGCGCCGGCATCACGGCCTATCTGCAGACGAACACCGGCATCCGCGGCACGGAGTCCTCCCTCCCACCGGCCGATGCCGCCCTCGAGGCCGTGGAGTACGGCGTCGGCCTCGTCCATGCCGACGACGACGTCACGATCACCGCCGCCGAGAACACGCACTACGCACTGACCGCGTTCGAGGGCGCACACCGCTCGTATGCGCTGCGGTTCGACACGTCCGACCGGTCGATCGCGTTCACCGGCGACACGGGGCCCTGCGAGGCCGTCGCGGAGCTTGCCCGCGGCTGCGACATCCTGGTGTGCGAGATGGTGACCGAGACGGATGCTGCGGCCGTGCCGCCGGCGGTGCGCGCGCACATGGCCGCCGAGCACCTCAGCCCCGAGGAGGTGGGCCGGCTCGCCGCACGTGCGGACGTGGGCACCGTGGTGCTCTCGCACTACACCCGGGCGTCGGCCGACGACCTGGCCGAGATCGCACGGCAGTTCTCGGGAACGATCGTTGCCGGCGAAGACCTGATGGTGCTCTGAGGGATCCGCCCGCGGTCGGCTCCCACCCCCTGCGCCGACCGGAGCCGGCGCCGGCGTGCCCTCATAGACTGACGGGATGACGCTCCCGAACGTCGACGGCGAACGGCCTCGTGGCAGCTACGCCAAGGGCATCGCCCGGCGGCAGCAGATCCTGGACCGCGCCATCGAGGTGTTCGCCCAGCGAGGCTCGGACCGCACGAGCCTGCGGGCGATCGCGCAGGAGGTCGGGGTGACGCACTCGGCGCTCACGCACTACTTCGGCTCGCTCGAGGAGCTGCTCGTCGAGGTGTACCGCGAGTCGGTGCGTCAGATCGACGGCGACTCGCCCGAACCGCCGCCCGAGACCACCCCGGGTGAGATGATGCGCAGCTCCGCAGAGCGCAACCGGCAGGTCCCCGGCATGGTGCAGCTGTACTCGACGCTGGTCGCCGCGGCGCTGGAGGACGGGCACGACGCCGCCCACGCCTTCGCGACCGAGCGCTTCGCCGGGCTGCGCGCACACCTGGCCGACCGGGTGCGCGACAACCAGGCCGAGGGGCGGCTCCGCCGCGACGTCGACCCCGAACTCGTCGCCGCACTGGTCATCGCCGCATCGGACGGCCTGCAGACGCAGTGGCTGCTGGATCCCGCCGTCGATCACGAGGCTGCCCTGGGAATGCTGGACAGGCTGCTCGCGGCGCCGGATTCCGCTGCCGGCTGAGCCCGGCATCCCGTCACAGACGCTGGACGCCCGCCCTGTTGTGTGCAGGACGGGCGCTGAGCGCGGCGGAGCCGTTCAGAGCGTCGCAGCGAACGGGTCGAACCCGTCGGGCAGCAGGGGCACCGGGGCGACCGTGCTGCCGACGTGCACCGTCTGCGCGCCGGCGGCCGACTCCGCGGCTGAGAGCAGCACGTCGAGCACGTGGTAGCCGAGCTCACCGGATGCGATGTGCGGGCGGTCCTCCGCGATCGCACGGACCATGTCCAGGGTTCCGAGACCGCGGCCGACCTCGATATCATCGTGCTCGATCTCGATCCAGGTCTGCTCCAGCTTCATGCCGTCGCGCAGCACTCCGAGGGGCTCGACGACGGCGATGCGTCCGGTGAACTGGTTGGGATCGGGCAACACGATGGTGCCCTCGGTGCCATGGATCTCCAGGACGCCGTGGCGCTCGAGCGCGGAGTCGAAGCTCAGCAGCGACTGCGACTGCGCGCCGGACTCGAAGGCGGCGATCACCTGCATGGTGGAGGGCACCTCGACGACGAACGTCGTTCCCGCCGCCGGTCCAGTGCGGATCGTCCGCTCCTCCTGCGCCTTCGACCCGATCGCCGCGACGCGGTCGACGGGTCCGAGAAGACTCACGAGCGCCGAGAAGTAGTACGGGCCCATGTCCAGCAGCGGCCCCGCGCCCTGCGCGAACAGGAACGCGGGGTTCGGATGCCACAGGTCAGGGCCCTGCGTCTGGAAGATCGTCTGCGCGAACAGCGGCCGGCCGATCCTGCCGCTGTCGATGGCGCGCCGTGCGGCCTGGAACCCGGGCCCGAGGAGCGTGTCCGGGGCGGAGCCGACGCGCAGGCCCGCGGCATCCGCCTCTCTCAACAGCTGCGCGGCGCCGTCGCGGTCCAGCCCCAGCGGCTTCTCCGACCACACATGCTTGCCCGCCGCGATCGCCCGGCGGGAGACCTCGATGTGCGCGGCGGGGACAGTGAGGTTGACGACGAGGTCCACGTCGGGGTGGTCGAGCACGACCTCAGCACCCCCGTGCACGGCGATCCCGTACTTCTCGGCCTGCGTCCGCGCGCGCTCGAGGTCGATGTCGCCGACGGCCTTCACCTCGACGTCGGGGAACGAGCCGAGGTTGGCCAGATAGGTGTCGCTGATGACACCGACGCCGATGACGCCGATACCGACGGCGCTCACCGGACGAACCCGCCGTCACGCAGGAACGCGAAGCTCGCCGCGATGTCGTCGAACACGTCGCCGGGCGTCTTGTCGTACTCGATGACCGCGTACTGCACGGCCGTGGCCGCACGCAGCGCGTCGGCCAGCGGCACGTCACCGTCGCCGGGACGCCGTTGGTCGAGGCTGTCGGACCCGAACTCACCCGCGTCGGGGCCGAACGGGTTCACGGCCGGTGCGATGCCGTCCTTGACGTGCACGGCCAGGAGGCGGTCACCGAGGCGGCCGGTGAGCGCCGTGACGTCCTGGCCGCCCACGAGCGCCCAGTAGAGGTCGAGCTCGATCGCGACGCGCTCGTCGGTGAGCCCGACGAACCGCTCGTACGCGGACTGGCCGTCGAACGTCTTGATGAACTCCTGCGCGTGGTTGTGGTAGCCCACGCGCAGCCCGAACCCGGCCGCGACGTCGACGAGGGCGTTCAGCCGATCGGCGATGTCGGCGACGCCGTCTTCGGTGAACCAGCGCTGCGGGGCGACGAACGGGTCGATCACCGTGGTCATCCCGATGGTCGCGGCTGCCTCGAAGACGACCTCCGGCGCGGGCGTCGGGATCGAGCCGTCCGGCGTCCACAGCTCGTCGGAGAGCAGCGGGGCGTGCCCGGTCGGCGAGGCGAGCCCGGAGGCGTCCAGCGCCTGCCGGATCTCCGCCGGGCGGCGCACGAAGTCGAACGCCTCCACGTTGTGCAGGCCGATCGCGGCGAGCTTGTCGAGCGATCCATCCATGTCGGCGGAGAACGCCTCCGCGAGGGTGTACAGCTGTACTGAGGCTTCGGGCTTGGCCACGATGACCTTTCCTTCCTGACGACGTCGTGAGCATGGGGTCATGCTGCGTTCTGCAAGTCGGCCGCAAAAACCTCCATCCGGAAGTATTCGCGTTTGGAAGGATTCTAGCAAAAGTCCGGGACCACAGCCAGCGCGACCAGCCGCCACTCATCCGCATCCCAGCCCAAGACGACCGCACAGCGTTTCGGCCGTCAGCTACGACGACACTGCGCGGGGGCGACCCGTCGCGGATGACGGCTGAACCGCGCCGCCGCAGGCGCAGCGCGCGAACGCGCCGGGATCACTCTCCCTTGATCGACCCCGCGGTCAGCCCCTGGATGAACGAGCGCTGCCCGATGAGGTACACGACCAGCAGCGGCAGAGTCGCGATCGACATCCCCGCCATCACCGTGGGGATGTCCAGGCTGTACCTGCTCTGAAAGCCCGTCAAGCCGATCATGAGCGTCTTCTTGTCATCGCTCTGCATGAGGACGAGCGCGAGCAGCAGTTCGTTCCACGCCCACAGCACGTTCACGATCGCCAGCGTCGCCAGCGGCGCCTTGGACAGGGGCAGCACGATGCGGGTGAAGGTGGTCCACGAACTCGCGCCGTCCACCCGTGCCGCCTCGAGGATGGAGCCCGGAACCGTCGAGAAGAAGTTCGTGAGCATGAAGATCGAGAACGGCAGCATCAGGCCGATGTAGATGAGGATGAGGAGGCGATAGGTCGAGATCCAGCCCAGCTGCGCGCCGACCTGGAAGAGCGGGATCAGAAGCACCACGGGCGGGATGACCATCAGCGAGATGATGACGGCCAGAAGGCCCGACTTCCCCCGGAAGCTCCAGTTGGCAAAGCCCCAGGCCGCGAGCGCCGCGACGGCCACCGTCAGGATGACGGACGCACCGGTGACCACGACGCTGTTCATGAACCAGACCGGGAACTGAGCGCTCCAGACGCGCACGAAGCCATCCAGACTCGGCTCCAGGGGCAGGCCGAACGGCGAGCGGATGAACTGATCCTGCGACTTGAACGCGCCCGTGAACATCACGTACGTCGGCAGGAGGGCCACGAGCGCGAACACGCTCAGAAGGACGTAGCGGACGGTGGGTCCGCCATATCTGCGGGCAAGGGGGATCATTCGTGCCTCCCTAAGACGAGACGCGCAGGGAGCGACGCTGCATGCGGACGAAGACGATGACGAAGAGCATGGTGCCGAGGAACAGGATGACGGCCGCCGCGGCGGCCAGCTCGGGCTGCTGATACTGGAACGCGTTCCGGTAGATGTACAGCTCGCTGACGACCGTGGCGTTGCCCGGCCCGCCCTGGCCGTTGGTCAGCACGTAGACGTAGTTGAAGACCCAGGAGACCATCGTGATCGCCTCGGTGACGACGTAGAACCCGAGGATCGGGCGGATCTCGGGAAGTGTGATCGACCAGTGGGTGCGCCAGAACCCCGCTCCGTCGAGCTTGGCCGCCTCGTACATCTCCGTGGAGACGGTCAGCATGCGAGCGAGGATGAGCACCACGCCGAAGCCCACCTCCTTCCACATGATGACGCCGGCCATCGTCCACAGCGCGACGTTCGGGTCACCTAGCCAGTCCAGAGCGATCGCGCTCAGCCCCGCGGAGCGCAGAGCCTCGTTGATCGGCCCGTTGCGCTGGAGGAGCTGACCGAACACGACCGCGACGACCGGCACCGCGAGGACGTACGGCATGAAGACGACCGCACGGTAGAACCCGAGTCCGCGCTTGGTCTCGAACAGGAGCACGGCGAAGAACGTCGCGAAGGCGGCGAGCACCGGCACGGCGAGCAGGAGCAGGCCGTTGTGCAGAAGGCCCGTGGTGAACAGCGGGTCGCTGAAGATGAGTCCGAAATTCTCAAGACCCACCCAGTCGCCTTGGAACGTCAGCGACTCACCGAACAGCGCCACGATGGAATAGCCGAAGATCGCCAGCAGCACGGCGATCGCGGGTGCTATCCACAACCAGGGCTGCCAGCTGCCCGGGGAGGACCGCCTGACGGCGATCCTCCCCGGTGCCAGGGTGGACGGTGCGACGCCGCCTGTCATCGAGCCCACACGGTGTAGTTCTTCACGAGCGTGCGGTCGGTGCTTCGCAGACGCTTCGCGGTGGCCTCCATATCGGCGGCGGCCTGTGCCGGAGTCGTCGAGCCCTGCAGCACGAGCTGCACGTTCTTGAAGACCGCGTCGGAGTCCAGCTGCGGTGGGATGTAGTTCTCCAGATAGGGACCGCCGTGCGAGGCCATGTCGAAGAGCTTCTTCTTGGCCGGCGAGGTCACCTGCGAGAGGTCGAACCGGTCATCGGCCGGCATCGCACCCGTCGCGGCGTACCAGGCATCGAGCTGGGCGGAGGTGTGCAGGAACATGATGAAGTCCGCGGCCACCTGCGGATACTTGCTCCACGACGTGATGCCCAGGGTCTGCGACGACGAGCCGAGCTTGCCGGCGTACGGACCGTCCGCCCACGACGGCATCGCGGTGACCTCGACGTTGGCATCGCCACCGGCCTTCTTCACGAAGTTCGGCGCGTCCGTGCCGGCCGTGATCGTCATCGCCGCGGCACCGTCCACGAACCGCTGCTGCGCCTGATAGAGCTCGAGGGAGTTGATGTCGTTGTTCCAGCAGCCGTGCTGCTTGGACTCGGCCAGCCGCGTCCACCATTCCGCCTGCTTGGCGTCGGTGAACGACTGCGTGCCCACCACGGCAGCCAGGACGTCGCTCTGCGAGCTGAGGTCCTGCGATCCGAGGATCGAGTACAGCCATCCGCCGAACCAGCCGTCCTTCACGCCTCCGGCGATGGTGGTGATCCCCTTGCTGGAGAGCGCATCGCACACCGACATCAGCTGGTCCCATGTCGTCGGCACGCTCAGTCCGTTCTTGGCGAGCACGTCCTTGCGGATCAGCAGTGGGAACGAGGGCTGCACGTACCACGGCGCGGTCCAGACCTTGCCGTCGTAGGTCTCCTCCGTCGCATTGAGATAGTGCGACAGCTCCTCCTTCGGGATGTAGTCGGAGATCGGGGTGATCTGCTTCTGCCACGCGGGCGTCAGCGCGTTGGTGCCGCCCCAGAAATATTCGATGTCCGGCCCGGTCTTCGACGCGGCGGCCGTCTGGAAGGAGGGCACGAGACCGTCGGTCGTCTGCAGCACAGCATCGATCGTGACGTTCGGATGCTTCTTCTCGTACGCGGCGATGGCCTCGTCGACGTACTTCTGCGCGCCGGGGGCCTCCTGCTCGCCCCACCACCACATCGTGAGCTTCACCTTCTCGGTGGGAAACGCCGTGTTCACGGGCGTGCTTCCCCCGCTGCCTGCTCCGGTGCACGCTGTCAGCACGAGCGCCGTGGCCACCAGCAACGCGCCTGCGAGCTTCCTGGTCGTTGTCATCGTCGACGTCCCTCCTGTTCAAATGACGGGCACATCAAATAATACGATGTAATCCGAATTTGACCAAGCGCTTGCCCGAATCTCGCGGAATAAATGCCGTCAGAGATCGTTAAAGATCGTACTTTAGCGATTCCGTCGCGGCGATGAGGTTCCGCTTCCCGTCGAGCACCACTTCCGCCATCGCCCGAGCGGCCCCCTCGGAATCGCCTGAGGTGATGCTGTCGAAGACCGCCCCGTGGCGTACCGCATCCTCGGCGAAGTCCACTGTGCTCGTCTGCTCCAGCTGTGCGCGCTGCTGCATGTCGAAGCTCAGGCGCAGGAAGTCCGCGACCAGGCTGGAGAACCGCTGCAGGAACACGTTGTGCGACGCGGCGAAGACCGCCATGTGGAACGCGACATCCTGTGCCGCGTAGCGTTCGTAGTCCGCGGTGGCCTCGGCCATCCCCGCGTGCGCCGTGCCGATTCTGCTCGCGTCCGACATCGTCGCGCGCCCGGCCGCCATCCGCGCCGCTGCGGGCTCCAGAAGCAATCGCAACTCGAGGAGGTCGCTGATGACAGCCTCTCCCCTGCCCTCTTCCACGGACCACCGGAACAGGTCGCTGTCGAACACGTTCCATGCTGCTTCCGGCCGAACGCGCGTCCCGGACTTCTGGCGCATCTCGATGAGGCCCTTCGCGGCGAGCACCTTCATGGCCTCGCGCAGCGACGTCCGGCTGACGCCGTACTCCTCGATGAGTTCGGCTTCCCGGGGCAGAGGCTCGCCCGGGCGATAGCGGCCCCCGACGATCGCCCGTCCCACGCCTTCGATCACACGGCCCTGCACGCCCCGGATGGCGTACCCGGCGCGATGATTCCTTGCCTTGTCCTGTGAGGTCACCGATCGATCATCGCAGGACTTGGGCCCGATCGGGCACGGAGGACTCGCTGGCGAACAGCACCTCGCCTCCCACCTCGATCCGCACGGCGACGCCGTACTGGGCGAACACGGCCGGGTTGACCTCTACGCCGAGGCCCGGGGCCTCCGGCGCGAAGACGAGGCCGTTGTGATCGGGCGTGAGCCGTGTCGTCGTGAGGTCGAGCGCGAGCTGCTTGGGCTGGGCCGGATACTCGCAGATGTGATGATCCCGCAGGCCGGCGAACGGCTGGAGGGATGCGGACAGCGCGAGGTGCGAGGTGAACGTGTGGTTCACATAGGTGACCCCGGCTCCGACGGCGTAATCGGCCACCCGCTTGGCTGCTCCCAGCCCGCCGATCCGCCCGCAGTCGATCTGCACGTACCCGATCCCGCCATGGTCGATGAGGTTCAGCGCCATCCGGACGTTGTGCGCTCCTTCACCGCCGGCCAGTCTCACCCGGCCGCTGCGTGACGCGAGCTGCGCGTACGACCCATAGGAGTCGGGGAAGAACGGCTCTTCGAGCCAGGTCACGTTCTGCTCGTTCAGCGAGGCCACCCGCTCGGCGGCGGCAGCGACGTCTTCGCCCCAGATCTGGCCGGCGTCGACGAGAAGAAGACCCTCCGCCCCCAAAGCCTCTCGCGCGGCTGCGAGGTGATCGGCGTCTTCCGCGGCCGTGCCGGTGCCGTACGGTCCCCACCCGATCTTGACCGCCCGGAACCCGCGTTCGACGGCGTCGAGCACGTCGTGACGGGTCTGCTCCGGAGAGGACCCGAACAGCATCGACGCATAGGGCGTCTTCCCGAACGCGGTCTCATAGCCCAGAAGCGACCAGGCGGGCTGCTCGCGCACCTTCCCCAGCAGATCCCACAGTGCGGCCTCCACACCCGAGTACGTGTGCGGAGCCTGCAGCAGATCCATGCTGTTGCGCTGGACGAGAGCGCTGATCCGGCCGATGTCGTCGACATCGTCGAGCCTCTCGCCGATCACGGAAGCCGACACGGGCTGGCATACCCCGTGTGAGCGCGGTGCGACGAACGCGGCGATCGAGGTCAGCGGCGACGCCTCGCACTCGCCCCAGCCGACGATTCCGTTATCGCCGGCCACGCGGACCAGCAGCGCATCCTGACTGCCGTCGGCCTCAAGAGTGACCTCGGGCATGGAGAGATAGAAGAAGTCGACGGCGTCGATGCGCATGTTCGCCCAATCATGTCCGGAGAGTTCGCTCGCCCGACGCGGTCGTGCGGGACTCAGCGAACGACACTCTATCGCAAAAATACTACTTTTGTGAGAACGCGTGGATCGAATAGCCGATCGTGACGGTCTCACCGGCTCCGAGCGCGACCGATGTCGGATACCCGGCCTGAGAGATGGGGTTCTGGGCGATGGACACGCCGACCGGCAGATCGAACGCGGAGGCCACCGGTTCGACACCGAGCCCGCGATACCCCTGCCGCCAAGGATCGCCGCCGAGCGCCCTGTCGGAGAGCCACAGTTGCACGCAGGGAAGCCGCCTGCGGTCCCAGTCGATCACCACTCCTGCACGCTCTTGCTCGAAGAAGGCCGTCACCGGGCCGGTGACTCCGGCGAGCTGGACGATCTCCTCGGCGGGGCGATCGAGCGGCAGCCGGGACAGGTCCTCGTGCGCGTCGCCCATCGGCACACGCTCGAGCGCAGCGAAGCGCCGCCCCGCGGTCGCCTGGGGCCGTAGGTCATCGGCGATGACCGGGTAGGTGAACCCCGCCTCGAAGCCGACCTGCAGCCGGAGCGAACGAGGCTGCTCGGGCAGGCGCAGGATCGGATGCAGCCCCAGTGAGGTCACCGTCGCACGGCGAGCGGTGATCGACACGGACAGCGCGACGGCCGGCTCCCCGGGAACGCCGGCAATGCGGCGCTCGAGCCGCTGGATCGGTTCGTCGTCGGGAAACATCGGGGCCAGCGACACGCCGCCAGGCCCCTGGGCGACGATCTCCCACTCCTCGTCTGCGGGCCGCCCGTGCGCGGGAACGACGGGCTGGGCCGCGCGGGCCCCTTCCCACCCCGCGCTCACGCCGGCCACGGGGTCACCCCCGAAGGGCAGGCAGACGAACTCCGCACCGAGCGTGCGCAGATGCCCGGGCAGCTGCGGGAATGCGTTCGGCGCCCAGGTCGCTCGTGCGAACGGATCGAACGCCACCCCCTCGAGCTCGAACACGCAGCTGCGCAGCATGCCCGCGGTGGTCGACACGAGACCGCAGCCGTGCGACCATGCGAACGGAAGGTCGGTCACCATTTCCCCTCTCGACCTGTAAAGTATGACAAATCGATCTCGACAGGACGAGGAGTGCAATGCTGGATGCGACGCGCGTGGCTCTCGTAAGCGGTGCGGGCAGCGGGATCGGCGCGGCGATCGCCGAGGCGCTGGCGCGTTCGGGCCTGGCCGTCGCGTGCGTGGATCGGCATCTCCCGTCGACCCAGGACACGGCCACTCGGATCACCTCCGCCGGAGGGACCGCCATCGCCGTCGAGCTCGACATCACGGACGAGGCGGCCGTGTCTGCGGCACCCGAGTCCGTCGCGGCCGCGCTGGGCCCGATCGACGTGCTGGTCAACAACGCCGCCGTGGGCGGCGAGACCCCTCTGGCGGGGCTGACTCCGAGTGATTTCCGCCGGGTGCTGCGCGTCAATCTCGACGGCACGGTGGCGCTGACGCTCGCATTCCTCCCTCAACTGCGCGAGTCGCCCGCGGGCCGCATCCTGAACGTGGCGTCGATCCAGGGTTTCCGGGGCGCGCGCGACTCCCTCGCCTACGGCGCCTCCAAAGGCGCCGTCGTGAACCTGACGAGAGACCTGGCCGCCGACCTCGCCGACGACGGCATCCTGGTAAACGCGCTCGCGCCGGGATTCGTGGACACGCCGATGGCGCGGTACGCCGACGGCACGTCGGAGTACGAGACGGACTGGTTCCGCTCGATCTACGTCGAGCACGGACGCATCCTTCTGCGCCGTCCGGCTCAGCCTGCCGAGATCGCGCAGGCCGCGCTGTTCTTCTGCTCGCCTTCGAACACCTACGTGACGGGGCAGATCCTCGCCGTCGACGGCGGGCTCACTGCGACGTTCTGACCGCCGACGACGCCCGCTCGTGGCCGGACGCGCCGAGCCATCCGTCGCCCCGCGTGAGCAGCGCCACGCACGCGGATCGTCACGCCTCCCGCGACACCGCCTCGCCCCGCTGCACGGAGTCCAGAAGCTGCAGCACATGCTCGTACTCGCGCCCGGTCGCCCGCGTCATTCCCAGCTCGCACGTCCGATTCAGCGACGCGTAGGCGCTGGTGTTCGCGGCGACGGCTTCGGCGGCCTCCCGGGTCGTCGCCGAAGCGGTGAGCTCGGGGTGCAGCATCCCTCGGTCGCCGGCGAAGGCGCAGCATCCCCAGTCGTGCGGGATGACCACCGAGTCCGCAGCCGCCGCTGCGACCCGTCCGAGGGCCCGGTCAAGGCCGAGGTGAACGGAGGAACACGTCGGGTGGAGGGTGACCGACTCCAGCTTGCGGACCGGATCGGGCAGCCTCGGCAGCACCGTGGAGTCGACGAACTCCACCGCGTCCTGCACGTGGATCCCCGCCTGACCGGCCGCATCCAGAAGAAGGCGGAGGCCCTCGGTGCACGATGAGGCGTCGCACACCACCGGAAGGGCTCCTTCGTTGGTCGCTCGGAGCAGCGAATCGGCGACGGTCTGCTTCATCACCTCGTAGCCGTCGGACAGGCCCTTGGACTTCCACGGTGTCCCGCAGCACAGCGAAGGAATGTCGTCCGGCGTACGGACCGCGAGCCCCGCGCGCTCGCACAGGCTCAGGAACGATTCGCTCACGCCACGTCGGCCGACCGGGCCGAACATCGTGTTCGTGCAGCTGGGGAAGTAGACGGCGACCGGATCCGACGCGGTGATCACGCGCCGCGGCTTGCCCCCGCGCGGAAGATCGGGAGAGTACTCGGGAACGGTGTCGGTCCCCAGAAGGGCACGGCCGATCGTCGTCGCCGCCTTCGGCAGCGAGGCTGGCAGCGCGTCGGCCACCGTCATCGCGGCGCCGCCGGCCCTGCTGACGGCGCGCCAGTGCGCGGATGCGGCCTTCCAGCCGGCCTGCGTCAACGAGCTCTGGTTCTCCCTGCGCAGGCGGCGAACGAGGTCGCCGGTGTTGATCAGCACCGGGCAGGCGGTCTGGCACATGCCGTCGACGGCGCAGGTCTGTACGCCGTCGTACTCGTACTGTTGCCGGAGCTCGCGCAGCAGCGCCTGGTCCCCGGCCGCCTCGGCGTCGGCCATCTCCCGGCGCAGGACGATGCGCTGCCGTGGAGTGAGGGTCAGGTCCTGAGAGGGGCAGACGGGTTCGCAGTAGCCGCACTCGACGCATCGATCGACCTCCGCCTCCACACGCGGAGCCGTCTTGAGGTGGCGGATGTGAGCGTCGGGGCTCTCGTCGAGGATGACGCCTGGATTGAGCAGACCCGACGGGTCGAACAGGCGCTTGACCTCGGCCATGACCTCGTAGAGCTCGTCGCCGTACTGCCTGCGGACGAACGGTGCCATGATCCGCCCCGTGCCGTGCTCGGCCTTCAGCGTTCCGCCCTGCGCCAGGACCAGGGCGACCATCTCCTCGGTGAACGCCTGGTAGCGAGCCAGAAGCGCGGCATCGTCGAAGCGCTCATTGAGCATGAAGTGGATGTTGCCGTCCTTGGCGTGACCGAAGATCACGGATTCTTCGTACCGATACTTGTCGAACAGCTCGATCAGCCGCTCACAGGTCTCCCGCAGACGGTCGACGGGCACGGCGATGTCTTCCAACAGCGCCGTAGTGCCGGAGGGACGATTGCCGGCGACCAGGGTGTACAGGCCCTTGCGCAGGTGCCAGAGCTGAGATCGTCGCTGCGCGTCGGAGGTGAGCTCGGCCGGTGCGGTCAGGGTCAGGCCGGCGAAGACGCGCGGTGTCCGGGCGAGCCTGGCCTCGAGCTCGGCGGCGCTCGCCTCCTGGTACTCGACGAGCAGCGCCGCCTGCGAGGTGACGGTCAGGGCGCGCAGCTCGTCGGTGGCATCGGCGTCCCGCTGTGCCACGCGCAGGCTCGTCGCATCCAGCAGCTCGATCGTGGCGAAGCCGGCATCGACGAGAACCGGGAGGGCCGCTGTCGCGGCGGTCAGCGTCGGGAAGATCAGCAGACCCGTGGCGGCGTGAGAAAGGACCGGGACGGTATGGAACGTGGCCTCGGCGACGAAGGCGAGCGTGCCTTCGCTGCCGATGACCAGGTGCTCGAGGATCTCGATGGCCGTCTCGAAGTCGAGGAAGGAGTTGAGCCCGTAGCCCATCGTGTTCTTGATCGCGTAGGACCGCCGGATGCGGTCCACCGCATCGGGGCTCGCACGGACGGTGTCGCGCAGGCGCAGCAGTCCCGCGTGCAGTTCCGGCTCGGCGGCGGCGAGCGCGTCATCCGCATCCGGGGCGGCGGTGTCGACGACCGTTCCGCTCGGCAGCACGAGCACGGCGGATCGAAGCGTCCGATAGGTGTTGGCATGGATTCCGCAGGACATCCCACTGGAGTTGTTGTTCACGACCCCGCCGATCGTGCAGGCGATCTCGCTCGCCGGGTCGGGCCCGAGCTTGCGCCCGTAACGCGCCAGTCGGGCGTTGACTGAGCGCACGGTCGCACCCGGCGCGGCACGGACGACCCGCCCCTCGTCGCGCACCTCGACCGAGCGGAAGCTCCGGCGGGTGTCGACGAGGATGCCCGACCCTCCCGCCTGTCCACTCAGGCTGGTGCCCCCCGACCTGAAGGTGAGCGGAACGGCCTGCGACCGGCTTACGGAGAAGAGCGTCGCCACGTCGGCTGCCGAGGTCGGGCGGACGACGACCTGCGGGGTCAGGAGATAGTGGGACGCGTCGTGCGCGGCGGCAAGACGGTCGGTGGCACGGGCTGCCACCGCCACGCCGGCCTCGGTGAGCGCCGCAAGAAGGGTGGGATCGCTGCTGGGCAGGCGGGCGTCGGCGATATTCACGGCTGGCATCTGGGAGACCACTGCCTTCCAACTATCGGAATGTTGGTTCAATGAGTAAAACTATGGTTACTATAGCGCTCGACGAGGAGGACTCCATGCCGCGCAGCACCACCGATGGCGCCCGGGAACGGCTGGTCGGGACGGACCGGGTTCTCGCCGTGCTGGTCGAGCTCGCAGGCTTGCCCAGTGGTGCGTCGTTGGACGAGATGGTTCAGCGTACCGGGCATCCGAAGCCCACCGTGCACCGCGCGCTGGCATCGCTTCGCCGCGCGGGTCTTGCCGAGCAGGACGGCCGCGGCCACTACATCCTCGGCGACAAGTTCCTGCGCCTCGCCTTCGCACACCACGAGGCAAGGCCCGAGCACGTCCGGGTCCGCCCGCTCCTGGAGCGCTTGTCCGAGCGCTTCAACGAGACCATCCACTTCGCCGTCCTCGACGGCGAAGAAGTCGTCTACCGCGACAAGATCGACCCCCTCTCCGGAGCGGTCCGGCTCACCTCGACGGTCGGCGGGCGCAACCCCGCGCACTGCACGGGTGTCGGCAAGGTGCTGCTGGCCAGCCGGCTTCGCACCCTCGACGAGGTCGCGGAATGGATCGGCGG
>CALKHM010000295.1 GCA_937988695.1 uncultured Microbacterium sp.
GCACGGATGTCAAGGGGGTCCGCCCCGCCGGTCTCGCCGACGTAGCGTAGACAGCCATGCGGCCGGTCGTGCGCGACGGAGCTGCGGAAGAGAGGCGGGCATCGTGCGTGAATCCGAGCCTGGGGCAGACCCCGAGCCCACCCTGCCCGGTGACGTCTCGTCGCACGTGGGCGTCTTCGACCGCTTCGCTGAGTCGGCGTCCCGGCTGTCCAGCCGTGCGTGGTTCTTCTGCGCCTGCGTGCTGCTGGTCGTCGTCTGGGCTCCGTCAATCCTCGTGTTCCGGAACATCGACACGTGGCAGCTGATCATCAACTCCGTGACGAGCATCGTCACCTTCCTCATGGTCGCGCTGCTGCAGAACAGCCAGACCAGGGCCGATCAAGCCGTGCAGCACAAGCTCAACGGCATCGCCGATGCGCTCAGCGACCTGCTGGGCGACGAGGGCGAGCGCCGAGGCGCGGAAGAGCTCGAGGAGGCCGTCGGGCTCGAGTCGCGGGAGAGCACCAGCGCGAACAGCGTGGGCGACGTATCCTCGGCCGCAACGCGCGGAGCAGGGCTGAGCTTCTGCTGGGAGTCCCCGGGCGAGCTTGCACGCCGCACACGAGTGCGAGACCGTGAACAGCACGCGACCTCGTCGATCTGGTCGCAGCAGATCCCGGATATCAGCGGTGCGGGCCGACAGCCTCCGCCTCCGGACCGCAGACCGGCGCAGCAAGGCGGAAGTGCCGAAGGAGCCGTGAGGATCATGGGCAGGTTCACGTATGAAGGAACGACGAAGACGGAGTTCGAGGATCGCAGCCTGCTGCATCTGCAGACAGTGATCACCGACAAGCTGCGGCGCCGAGAACTCTTCAGCTTCACCTGGCGAGACGACGCGAGCGTGGGCGACGGCCGTACGACAGTCTGGATCAGCCCGGAATCCGCGCTCGTGTTCAAGTACTACGGGCATCGTCCGGCCGCGCTGAACCGACGCTGGCTCGAGCAGCTGGCCTTCGCGGCGAACTCGCCGACCGGACTCCACCTGGTCGCAGAGCCCGGCGACTACGCCGACGCCCCTCTGGTCGGCCAATAGCGGGCGGCTCGCTCAACGGGCAGGCTCGACGATGTCGAGCCTGCCCGTCGCCCGGGCGAGTCAGTCCTTGTCGCCTCGCAGCCTCTGCTTGGCGTCGTTCTTGGCGTGAACCGCGTCGCGTTCGGTCTCGGCCTTCTTCGCCTTCGCGTCGGCCTTCATCTCGTCGATCTTGTCGCCGGCGCGCTCGGTCGCGTCGTCCCAGGCATCCTTGGCCTTGTCGGCGGCGTGCTCGGCGGCGTCCTTCGCGTCGTCCGTGATTCCCATGGTGCTCTCCCTTCGTTTCCGCGAGGCTAAGCCGACGCACGACACGACGGCAGGGGCTTGCCGGAGGCCGGGATCGCCGCTATACGGATTCCTGGACTGCGGTCTCGACTCTGTCAAGGCCCTGCCGTCGCAGCGACGCAAGGGCGAGCGTGGCAGCATGGTCTCCCGAGCCTCCGCGATCGATTGGACGCGTCCCCCGTTGGTGCACCCGGCCATGGACGTGCTGGTGCCCACCGCCGACCGGGCTGCCGAACTCGCCGTCACCCTCGCGGGCCTGGCCGCGCAGGACGATCCCGCCTTCCGCGTCGTGATCAGCGATCAGTCCCCGGCACCCGTCGCCGAGGTGCCCGCCGTGCGGGCCATGGTGCGCGTGCTTCGCGCGCAAGGCCGCGTGGTCCAGATCATCCGCCATCTGCCGCGTCGGGGCATGGCCGAGCAGCGCCAGTTCCTGTTCGAGCGCTCGTCGGCTCCGGCGGTACTCTTCCTCGACGATGACGTGTGGCTCGAGCCGGGAACACTGGCCACGATGCAGCGCGCGCTGGACGAGCTCGACTGCGGTCTGGTGGGCATGGCCGTGCAGGGGCTCTCCTATCTGCAGGACCGTCGTCCCGATGAGTGGGCGCCGTTCATGGCGTGGACCGGGCCGGTGGCACCGGAGCGCGTACGACGCGGGACAAACGCTCACGAGCGGTGGATGCTGCACAACGCGGCGAACCTCGTGCACATCGCCGCGGGACTGGATCTTCCCGCGCGCGGATGGCTTGCATATCACGTCGCGTGGATCGGCGGATGCGTACTGTACCGGCGTGAGAGCCTGGCCGAGGCCGGTGCCTTCTCGTTCTGGGACCGGCTCCCGGTCGACCACGTCGGGGAGGACGTGGTCGCGCAGTGGCAGGTCATGCAACGACACGGGGGTGCGGGCATCCTGCCCAGCGGAGCCGTGCACCTGGAGGCGCCCACGACGCTGACGCAGCGTCGGGTGGACGCCCCCGACGTGATCTTCGATGACTAAACGCTTCGCGGGCGTCAGGGCTCATTCGCCCGGGTACCCCTGTGAGTGCAGCAGCCGGGCCAGATGCGCGGCATTGGCGGCCGCGGTCCGCGTGGCAGGAGCGACCGCGTCGGGGGTCGAAGCGAGGTCTTTGTAGTCGGTGGTCTGCATGGCTGCCCCGTTCCAGTACACCGAGGACTGCGCAGGAATGGTGAAGCTCCAATGCTGCCCCAGCCAGGTCGGCGTGGCGAAGACGAGGATGTCGGTGTTGAGGATCGCCTCGCGAAGCTCCGGCCATTCGTCGTCGCTCAGGGGGTTCCGTTTCCCTGCGGGGCGGGGTAGGGGTCACCGGAGCGCGCGTGTCTAGCCTGCTTCCCCTTCTTCTTCAAGCCCCTCGTCACCATTATCTCGCGGCCGTCAAATGGCTCTCGACGCGAACGGGCGATGCGAGCGAGAGGGATGACGATGGTCAACGATCAGGACACGGTGCAGCGGCTGGTCACCGCCAACCTCGGGCTCGCGCGCACGGTGGCCGCGCGCTACTTCCGGCACGATCCGGCGCGCGACGAAGACCTCGTCCAGGTCGCCTATGTCGGTCTCGTCAAGGCCGCGCGGCGCTATCGCCACGGCTACAGCGGAGGGTTCGCCGCCTACGCCGCCCCAACCATCGCCGGAGAGGTCAAGCGTCACCTGCGCGATCACGGCTGGATGGTGCGGCCGCCCCGGTCCCACCAGGATCTGAACCGCCGCATCGCGCACGCCCTGCCGAGTCTGACCCAGGAGCTGCAGCGGATGCCCTCGCGCGACGATCTGGCGCGCGAGCTGGGGGAGTCGCCGGCCGAAGTCGCGGCGGCCGACGCCTGCGACGGGTGCCTGCGCCCGGCATCCCTGGACGCCACGGTCATCGCCGGATCGCCCTCGTCAGCGACGACGCTCGGTGATCTGCTTCCCGATGAGCGATCCGGGCAGGGCGAAGCGGAGCGCCGCGTCATGCTGTGGGCGGCGCTGCGCACGCTGCCGCCGCGAGACCGCCAGATCGTCTACCTCCGGTACTTCGAAGACCTGTCGCAGCAGTCCATCGCCGATCGCGTCGGCATCTCACAGGTGCATGTGTCGCGCATTCTGCGGCGGACGCTGGAACGCCTTCACCTGGCGATCGGAGCCTAGACATGCAGGCGGGAGACGGCATCCAGAACGTGCTCGGGGAGGACGGCGAGCAGGGCCGGATCGGGATCGGCGGCGAAGGCGTCGCCGCGACGACGGCTCTCATCGGTGAGGACGATGTGCGGGCCCGGCGGCGGGCCCCACTCCGAAGGAGGGGCCGGACCGAACAGCACGACCGACGGCCGCCCGTATGCCGAGGCCAGATGAGCGGCGCCGGTGTCGGCGGAGACGACCAGGCGAGCTGCGGCGATGAGCGCGACGAGCTCGGCGAGCTCGGTGCGGCCGGCCAGCACCATTCCCTCCTCGATCCCGGCGACCCGTGCGATGTGCACGGCGCGTTCCCGCTCGGCGTCGCCGCCGGTGAGCACCACCCGGTGGCCGTGATCGGCCAGCGCGCGGGCCACCGCGGCGAAGCGCGGCACCGGCCAGCGCCGCGAACCATACGCCGCACCGACGTGGAGCACGGTGGCGCCGGCGACGACCGCCGCCGGGGGCGGCGTGCGCAGCCGCAGGTCGAGAGGATCCGCCGGCACGCCGAAGGCGCCCACCAGTCGCGTCCAGCGCTCCCGCTCGTGCAGGTCGTCACGCCAGCGCGGCAGCGCGGGGGCGTCGGAGCGGTCGCCATCGATCTCGGGAACGTGGTGGGCGATCGTCACCCGCGCGGCGAGCGCATCGACGAGATCGCGGCTGCGCGCACCGGAGCCGTGCAGATTGGCGGCGACGTCGACACGCCCGGCGGGAAGGGGCAGGTGCGCGTCCAATCCCGGCACCGCCAGCAGCTCGTCGACGCCCCCGATGAGCTCGACCACCGGCGCGAGCCAGCCGCTCGTGGCAAGGACCATCCGGTGTCCCGCGAACGCACGGCGCAGTCCGCGGATGGCGGGGACCGCGACCAGCAGGTCACCGAGCTTCAGCGCCCGCAGGACGAGCATCGTGGGAGCCATGCGGACACCCTGCCGCGTGAGCATGCACTTGTCCAGGGGCGTTTGCGCGGGGTGCCGATGGGGGAACGTGTCGGTGCGGGCGCTCACCGCCGCCTGGCCGCGGTCCTGTTCGATCGGGACGGGACGCTCGTGCAGGACGTGCCGTACAACGGCGACCCCGATCGGGTCACGCTGATGCCCACCGCTGAACGGGCGGTGCAGCGACTGCGGCGCGCCGGCGTGCGCGTGGGGATGATCTCCAACCAGTCCGGCATCGGCCGCGGCATCCTCACCCACGCCCAGGTCGGCGCCGTCAACCGGCGGCTGGAGGAGCGGCTCGGCCCGTTCGATGTCTGCCTCTACTGCCCGCACACCCCCGAAGCAGGGTGCGACTGCCGCAAGCCTGCGCCGGGTCTCGTGCTGATCGCCTGCGAGATCCTCCGCAGCGATCCGGCCGAGGTCGTCGTCATCGGCGACACCGAGGCCGACGTGCGAGCCGGGGAGGCGGCGGGCGGCCGCGGTGTGCTCGTGCCGAACGCGCAGACGCTGGCCGAAGAGGTGAGCCGGGCGGCGGCGGTGGCGTTCGATCTGCTCGGCGCGGTCGAGAAGGCGCTCGGGCGCACCGTGGAGCCGGCGGAGGCGATCTCGTGACCCGTGTGCTGGTGGTGCGACTGGACAGCCTCGGCGACGTGCTGCTGTGCGGTCCGGCGGTGCGCGCCGTCGCATCCGGTGCCGACGAGGTGTGGATGCTGTGCAGCAGGCAAGGGGCGCCCGCTGCCCGGATGCTGCCCGGTGTGCGCCGCGTGCTCACCTGGGAGTGCCCGTGGATCGTCGCCGACCCGGGTCCGGTCACCTCCGCGCACACCGACGGGCTCGTGCGTCTGATCCGCGCGGCGCAGATCGACAGCGCCGTCATCCTCACCTCGTTCCATCAGTCACCGCTGCCGACGGCGCTGCTGCTGCGCCTGGCGGGCGTCGCTCGCATCGCCGGGGCGTCCGTCGACCACCCGGGCACCTTGCTGGACGTGCGCCTGACGCCGGGCGAGACGCTTCCCGAAGAACTGCCGGAGCCCGAGCGCGCCCTTGCCATCGCGGGCGCAGCCGGGTTCGATCTGCCGGTCGGAGACGACGGCGCGCTGGCGCTGTCGGCGGTGGGAAAGGCTCCCGGCGGGCTCCGCGGCTGCATCGTGGTGCACCCGGGCGCGAGCGCGCCGGCGCGCCGCTGGCCCGTGGATCGGTTCGTCCGCGCGGTCCAGCTGCTGCGCGAGGCCGGATGGCGCGTCGCCGTGACCGGTGGCGCGCACGAGCGAGCGCTGACCCGCACCGTCGCCCAGTACAGCGCGGTCGATCTCGGCGGCCGACTCGACCTGCCGGCCCTGGCCGCGGTCATCGCCGGAGCGCGGGTGCTCGTCTGCGGCAACACCGGACCCGCGCATGTCGCCGCCGCGGTCGGCACGCCCGTGGTCTCGCTGTTCTCGCCAGTGGTGCCGGCCGTCAGATGGGCGCCGTACCGGGTTGCGCACGTCTTGCTCGGCGAGCAGAACGCCGCCTGCCGCCGTACCCGGGCGCGGGAGTGTCCGGTGCCCGGACACCCGTGTCTGGCGTCGGTCCTGCCCGAGGCGGTCGTCGCCGCATGCGAGCAGCTGGCCCGAGCGCATGCGGAGGTGCCGGCATGAGAGTGCTGTTCTGGCAGGTGCACGGCGGATACGCGAACAGCTTCTTGCGCGGTCCGCACGACTACCTGCTCCCTGTCGAGGCAGGACACGAGGCCGGTCCGCAGTTCGCGCACTGGCCCGGCGCGCGCATGCTCACGCCCGCCGCCCTACGCGAGGAGCAGATCGACGTCGTCGTCCTGCAGCGCATCGAGGAGATCGAGTGGGTGCACGCGCTGACCGGGCGGCGTCCGGGCGAGGACCTCCCCGCCCTCTACCTCGAGCACAATGCGCCGCGCCCGCAGCCGGCGTCGTCACGGCACCCGCTGGGCGGCCAGCGCGAGATCCCGATCGTGCACGTGACCCACTTCAACGAGCTGTTCTGGGACTGCGACGGTGCCCGCACCATGGTCGTCGAGCACGGCGTTCCCGATCCCGGGATCGCGTACACCGGCACCGAGGAGCGCATCGGGGTGGTGATCAACGAGCCCCGGCGGCGGCTGCGCGTCGCCGGAGCTGATCTGCTGCCGGCGTTCGCCGAGCTGGCACCGGTGGACGTGTTCGGGATCCGCGCGGCGGAGGTCGCCAGTGCGGCCGGTCGCGGCATCCACGACGCCGGTGACCTCGATCCGCGGAGCCTCGGCGAACAGCTCGCCCGGCGCCGCGTGTACGTCCACCCCTACCGCTGGACATCGCTCGGGCTCTCGCTGCTGGAGGCCATGATGCTCGGGATGCCGATCGTCGCCGTGGCCGCGACGGAGATGATCCGGGCGCTGCCGCCGGGCGCGGGCATCGTGTCGACCGAGCTCGCCGAGCTCACGCGCGGCACTCGGGCATACCTCGCCGATCCCGCACTGGCTGCGGCCGCCGGCGCGCGTGCGCGTGCACGCGCCCTCGAGCACTACGGCATGGACCGCTTCCTGGCCCGGTGGGATGAGGTGCTCGCTGACGTCGTCGACGCGTTCGCGTCGCGCACCCGCCACCGGCAGGTGTCATCGGTCACGGAAGGAGTCCGCTGATGAGGATCGCCATGGTTTCGGAGCATGCCAGCCCGCTCGCCGCGATCGGGGGTGTGGATGCCGGCGGCCAGAACGTGCACGTCGCGTCGCTGGCTGCGGCGCTGGCCGCACGTGGGCACACGGTCACGGTCTACACCCGCCGGGACGATCCCGATCTGCCTCGCCGCGTCGAGATGCACAAGGGCGTGGACGTGGTGCACGTGGATGCGGGGCCGGCACGGGCCGTGTCCAAAGACGAGCTGCTGCCGTGGATGGACGACTTCGAGGCGAGCCGGCTGGTGGGCTTTCCCGTGGGAGGGGTCGAGTCCGGCGAGCGCGCCGCGCGGATACTGCTGCGTTCCGGACCGTCCCTCGTCGCCCTCGCCGTCCCCGGCGTCGGCGACCTCGTTGCCTCACGGAAGGGCACGAAGGTGCTGCCCCTTCGCGGATCGCCGGTCGTGGACCGCACGGGCGCCGGCGACGCGTTCTTTGCTGGGCTCGTCATGGGGGTCGCCTGCGGCTGGTCGCCGGCTGAGGCCGGGAATCTGGCGGCGCGCGCGGCCGGCGAGACGGTGCGCCGACTCGGCGGCCGACCGGACCTCGTCGCGATCGGCCGCCGGATGAGGCCGCTGGCCCCGGCGGGCTAGCCTTCGTTCAGGGCAGATCCTCGATCTGGATGCCCGCCTCGTCGTCCTCGGCGTCGGGATCCAGGCCGTCTTCCGGAGAGATGTCACCCTGGCCGTCGGCGCCGAGCCATGCCTCTTCGGGATCGTCACCCTGGGTATCGGGCTGTCGTTGCTCGGAGGCCGCCTCGATGTCTTCGCGAGGAATCTCCTCGGTCTCGTAGGCCTCGTCGGCATCGTCATCGAACATGTCGCTCATGGTCGTGCTCCCTTCATCGGCCACCAGGGTCGTCGAACGCGACATCCGTCCGCGACGGGGTTGACTCGGCCGCGCGCGCGGCGTAGAAGGCCGGAAAGGTGCGCAGGAACAGGCATCGTGACACATCGCGGCGCGTTCTCTGCGCGCACGGATCCAGCCGGCGGCAGCGAGCGCTCAGCGGCGGCGCGGCTGGCGGATGCGGGCGTCGTGCCGGTCCTTCTCGGCTCCGCGCTTGATGAGATCGGGCGCGGAGTCGTCGGGGGCCTTCTCGGCATCGCCATCACCGGAATCGTCGCGGGCGGGCTTCGCCGGCCTCTTCTTGCGCATGGGGCGACGATAGGCCGCCTGCGGTGTGCGGGGACGGGGGTTGACATCTGCCAGAGCAGAGGGCGGATTGTCAATCCCCTGGCGACAGGTTCTCCGATGCAGTGCTCTTGAGACATGTCGGTATCCCAGTCGACGTGCTCGGCTCTTGCCAAGCACGGGAAACACAGTCTCGTTGTCCGGGTCCTGCACGCCTGGACCGTTCTCGCGAGGGTGAGGTGAGCCATGTCCGATCCGACGACGACACACGCGACCTGGGGAGCCGGGCATCCGCGGCTGATCATCTCGCGGGATGGCAGGCATCACGAGGAGCAACTGGACGGCGAGCTCATCCGTATCGGCTCGGGGGCCGATGCGGACATCCGCCTCGACGGGATCGATCCGATCGCCGGAGAGATCCGGCACGACGACCGCGACGAATTCGTGCTCGTCCCGCATGCTCCGGGCGACACCAACGCACGGCTGCAGCCGCAGGCGGCCGCGCAGGGCCAGGACGGCGAGGTGCTGCGCACGGGCGCGCGGTTCACACTGGGCGAGTGGACGTTCGTGTTCATGCGCGAGGAGTATGCCGACCACGGCCGGCCCTATGGCGGTCGCGAGGGTGGCGAGGGATCGAAGCAGCCCGCGCAGCCGGAACGTCCGGATTACTCGTTCGAAGCGGGAGAAGACGAATGAACATCTCATCGGCGTCGTGCCTTATCCGAGTGAGAGGGTGAGGCGGCATGGGCACCATGTACTACGGCGGACCAGACACACCCATCCACATCGAGGATCGTGCCCTGGCTCATCTGAAGGTCGTGATCGCGACGAAGCTCAGGCGAGGAGAGAGCTTCACGCTGTCGTGGCAGCATGTGGACGGGGAACCGCGCGGGCGGAGCACGATCTGGCTGCATCCTTCGATTCCGCTGCGCTTCGTGTTTGACGAGCCCGAGCCGCCGCAGCTGAGCCGGGAGTGGATCCACGACCTGGCGAACTCGGCCAACACCTCCGGCGGGATCCAGCTCGTCGCGGAGCATCTGGACACCGGCCCGCTACGCGTCGCGCCCGATCCCGCCGAGGCGGGCTCGGGCTCGCTGCTGGAGTCCTGAGCCCTTGAATCAGGGGAACTCGCCGATCGCGGTGGGCTGACCGGGATGCTCCACCGGCTCGGGGACCACATACAGCCCCGACACCGAGTTGGCCGTATCCGCGAGAGCGTCGATCCAGGCGGGGTTGAGGGCGGGCAGGCGACTGCCGTAGAACTTGTAGACCAGTGACGCAGACGGGTGCAGCCACACGCTGGTGCGCCCGTCGCCGACGCTGGGATCATCGCGCCAGCTGAACGGGAACGGCTCGCCGCGTCGAAGCTTGTTGCTGATCACGAGCTGCAGATGCGCGAGGATCCGATCCTCGATG
Source organism: uncultured Microbacterium sp. (assembly GCA_937988695.1). GTDB lineage: Bacteria > Actinomycetota > Actinomycetes > Actinomycetales > Microbacteriaceae > Microbacterium. The sequence goes on from CALKHM010000295.1 coordinate 9,666, forward strand.
TCGATCCGCACGGTCTCTCCGTAGATGAACTTGCCCATATGATCCTCCCTAGCGGTGCCAGCGCTTCCACTATGCTGCCCTCCGCGGCAACGAGCACGGGCTTGACAGCAGCGGCTGGAGCGGTCACTCCTCGCGGCCGACGTCGGACCGTGCGAGGTAATGCCGGGCGGGAAGCCCCGTCGCTGCCACCGCATCCGCCAGCTCGTCCAAGGTGTGGATGAGCGACGAGAGGCGGGCGGTGCGCAGCAACGGGGGGGCGGGCATGTCGTCACGCGGCGGCGCCGGCCAGCTCCTTCGCCTTGGCGACGAGCTCCTCGCTGGTGTGCTGCTCCTGTTCGAGATTCGCCGACAGCAGCTGCACCACCTGCGGCGAGTGCATCGTCTGCGCGCTGGCGATGAGGCTCTGGTAGACCGAGATCTCGTAGTGCTCGGTGCCCAGCGCCGCCGCCACGGCGACGTCGTCCTGGAGGCTCTCGTCGGTCTTGCGCAGCAGCGCATGACCTTCCTTCGCCAGTCCCTTCGTCGTGGGCGACGGCTGGTCGCTCAACGACAAGCCGAGGATGCGGAACACCTCGTGCAGGTTCTCGATCTGCTGCTGCGTCTCGCCCGCGTGGTGACGGAACATCTCCTTCACCTCCTCGGATGGTGCAGCCTGTTCCAGGTCGGCCAGCATCTGCAAGGAGTCACCCTCCATCGTCAGGGCCGAACCGAGTCGGTAGGCGAACAGCTCTTCAGGCTTCTCAAAATGTTCGAACATCGCTCTCTCCTCAATCGTTGAACCGTGGGGCCGAGGATGCCACGGTGCCGCCGAATCGCTTCCCCCCTTGACAGCGAGAGCCGTTTCGACCCCCCCCGTCGAATGTCGTCTTCCCGGAGGGCATCGCACCGACGGTCGTCCGGCCGCGCACATTTACGACGTCGCCGCAACCCCTTGACGTGATCGGCAGGGGTTGTCGTAGAGTCGCGACACGATAGAGGAGGGACCTTCCCATGAACATCCTGCTGATCATCATCGCCATCGTTGCGATCGTGCTGCTGTTCGTCGGTGGTTTCGTCGCCGCCGTCAAATGGTTGCTCTGGATCGGGATCATCCTGCTGGTACTGGCCGTCATCGCCTGGCTGCTGCGGATGATCGTCGGCCGAGACCGGACCTGACGTGGGGTCCCTCGCGGACCTGGCGAGGCAGTTGCGGGTCGACTCGATCCGCGCGACGGGACAGGTGCAGTCCGGGCATGTTACGTCGAGCCTGTCGGCCGCGGATGTGATCGCGATACTGGCCGCCCGAATCACGTCTGGGTGCTGTGCGGCGACGGCGAGTTCGCCGAGGGGGTCGGTCTGGAGGATTCGACGTGGATGCCGTGTTCGTCGACGGGCACGATCTCGCGGCGATCGACGACGCGCTGTCGGCTGCTGGCGACACGGACCGGGCGACGGCGATCCTCGCTCGAACGGTCAAGGGCAAAGGGGTGCCGGAGATCGAGGACACCAACGGGTGGCATGGCAAGGCCTTGCCGACGGAGATGGCCGCGCACGCCATCGACGCGCTCGGAGGTCCGGGACAGGACACGATCGACACGCTTGCACCGCTGCGGACGGCCGCGCAGCGGACGGCTCACGCGGTGAGCGCACCCGAGTTCCCGCACTACGACCTCGGCGACCGCATGGCCACGCGCACCGCGTTCGGTGAGGCTCTGGCGGCCCTCGCCGCCCTCGACGACGTTGCCGTCGTCGACGGCGACGTCGGCAACTCGACGCACGCCGGTTTGTTCGCGGCGGCGGCGCCCGACAGGTTCTTCGAGGTGGGGATCGCCGAGCAGCAGCTGATCAGCACCGCCGTCGGCGATGCCGTGGGCGCAGCGCGCGCGGCACTCGTGCACAACGGAGCGCTGTGATGGCACGTCCTTCGTCGGATCCGACCCGGATGACCACGCAGCCGGCCCTCACCACCTCCACGGGGCGACGCTGGCTGGTGTGGGGCGGGGTGCTGGCCGGTGTCGCGTTCGCGATCCTGGCGGTTCTGGCGGTCACGCGCGTGCCCGCGGTGTGGGGCGCCTGCGCGGTCATCGTCGTGTTCTATCTGGCCATGGTGATCGTACGACTGACGGTGACCTCCCGACGTGCCCGGCTGATCGCCCTGGCGTGGTTGATGGGGGCGATGGCCGTCGTCGCGCTGGTGTGCATCGTCCTGGCCGGCGTGCTGTCGGCTCGCGCGGTCGGCTGACCACGGGAGCCAGAGGGTTCACCGTCCCTTGTCATGATGCAGCGCGCCCTTGACGCGCTGCACGCCCTCGGTGACGAGCGCCTTCGCCGAATCGATCAGGACGGCCGGCTCTTCCGGGTCCTTCTTCAGCAGGGCCTCAGCGGTGTTCTTCGCGAATTCCCGCGTGATGTGCGGCGGGAGCGGTGGCACGTTCTTGCTCGTGTACGCGTCGATGAGGGTGACGCCGCGGTTCGCGAACGCGGTGTCCCAGGCGGTGGCGGCCTCGTCGTCGGTTCGCACCCGGATGCCGGTGAACCCGAGCAGCTCCGCCCACCCCGCGTAGTCCACGGACTCGACATCCTGTGCGGCGGGCCACACCGGGTTGGCGTCTTCCGTGCGCATCTCCCACGACACCTGGGTGAGGTCGTCGTTGTGCAGCACCATGATGATCAGCTGCGGGTTTTCCCATTCCTGCGCGTACCTCTTGATCGTGATCAGCTCGTTCAGGCCGAGCATCTGGAACGCGCCGTCGCCGATCGTGCAGATCACGCTGCGCTGCGGATAGGCGAACTTCGCGGCCGTCGCGTAGGGCATGGACGCCAGCATGCTCGCCAGTCTCCCCGACAGATCGCCCATCATGCCGCGTCGCAGCCGGATGTGCTGCCCATACCAGTCCGCGGTCGAACCGGCATCCGCCGTCACGATCGCCTGCGCGGGCAGGCGCTTGTTCAGCTCGAAGTACATCCGCCGTGGATTGACACCGTCGTCATAGGCGACGAGCGCCTGGGCCTGCATCTCCTTCTCCCACTCGGCCATCTCCTCGGCCACGGTGTTCTGCCAGCTGCGGTCGTCCTTCGCGTCCAACTGGGGCAGGAGGGCGGTCAGCGTGGCCTTCACATCACCCCAGAGGTTGATCTCGGTGGGATAGCGCAGTCCCATCTGCTCGGGCTTGAGGTCCACCTGGATCGCGCGGGCCTGCCCGGTGCGGGGAAGGAACTGGCCGTACGGGTAGTTCGTTCCCAGCAGCACGAGCGTGTCGCACTCCTTCATCTGGTGCAGGCTCGGCAACGACCCCAGAAGCCCCAGCTGCTCGGAGTGGTACGCGACCTCGGAGGGCACCACCTGCTTGGCCCGGAGCGTCGTGATGATCCCCGCACCGCACCGCTCCGCGGCCTCGAGCACCTCGTCGGTCGCGCCGTTCGCGCCGTGTCCGACCAGGAACGTCACGCGCTGGCCGGCGTTGATGACGGCTGCCGCGCGGCGGATCTCCGCCTCGGGCGGCGTCACGGCGATGGAGGGAGCGACGGCACTGGATCGGGACACCCAGTTGGCCGGGTGCAGCTGCGGCATGTTCATCGCCTGCACGTCGTGCGGCAGCACCACCACCGCGGGGCCGAGGCGGACCCGAGCGGAGCGGAAGGCGGTGTCCAGCACCGCCTGCGCCTGCGCGGGCGAGACGATGGTCTGAACGTACACCGCGACATCGGCGAGTGCCCGTTCGAGATTGCTCTCCTGCTGCGTGAACGTGCCGAGGGCGTTCAGACCCTGCTGCCCGACGATCGCGACGACGGGCTGGTTGTCCATCTGCGCGTCGTACAGCCCATTGATGAGATGGAACGCGCCCGGGCTGGAGGTGGCGATGCAGACGCCGACCTCGCCGGTGAACTTGGCATGCGCGGTCGCCATCAGCGCGCAGATCTCCTCGTGCGTGGGCCGCACGTACCGGATGCCCCGCCCTTCGCGCTGCGCCCTCCCGAGGGCGCCGTCGAACTCGCCGATGCCGTCCCCGGGGAAGGCGAACACCGTGTGGACGCCCCATTCCTTGATCCGCTGGATCACGAAGTCGCTCACCGTCGTCATGTCCTTGTCCCTTCTGTGCTGGTCTTGCGCTGTCCACGGGCGAACTGCTCCGCGGCGCGCGCCGCGATCGCCATGATCGTCAGTGCCGGGTTCGCGCTGCCCTGCGTGGGCAGCACGCTGCCATCGACGATCAGGAGATTGGGCACCGCAAAGCTGCGGCAGTCGGCATCCACGACGCCGTCCTGCTCGTTCTCTGCCATCCGCGCGCCTCCCACGAGGTGTGCGTAGCGGTCGATCGTGATGACCTCCTCTGCACCGGCAGCGGTGAGGATCTCCTCCATCACCCGGGTCGCCGCGCGCACCAGCGCCTTGTCGTTCGCTCCCTGCGTGTAGTCGAAGCGAGCGATCGGCACTCCGTGACGGTCCTTCTCGTCGGCCAGCGTCACCCGGTTCTCCGCGCGCGGCAGGAACTCGCAGAGGGCTCCCAGGCAGGCCCAGTGCACATAGTCGCTCATGTAGTCGCGCAGCGCGGCCCCCCAGTGTCCTTGCGCGGCGACGTGCTCGGCCCAGGTGATGGGAAGCGGCGAGACAGTCTGCACGGAGAAGCCGCGCCGATAGGGCTTGTCCGGGTCGGTCTCGTAGAACTCCTCCGTGCTGACCTCCGGCGGCGGTCCCTTCCACATCCGCACCTCCTGTGCGAAACGTCCGGCGGTCTGCGGGGCGCCCTGCACCATGAGGTAGCGACCCACCTGGTCGAAGTCGTTGCACAGCCCGTTCGGGAAGCGCGCAGAGGTGGAGTTCAGCAGGAGCCGGGGAGTCTCGATGGAATAGCCGGCCACCGCCACGTTGCGGGCACGCTGGAACCGCTGCACGCCGTGTCGCACGTAGTGCACGCCGGTGGCAAGGCCGCTGCGCGGGTCGATCTCCACGCGCGTGACCAGGGAGTCCGGCCGCACCTCCGCGCCGTGGGCGAGGGCGTCGGGAATGTGCGTGATCAGCGGGGAGGCCTTGGCGTTCACCTTGCATCCCTGCAGGCAGAAGCCGCGATAGATGCAATGCGGTCGGTTGCCGAAGCGACCGCTGGTGATGGCCACTGGCCCCACGCGCGTGGTGATGCCGCACGCCTGGGCCCCGCGCTGGAAGATCTCGCCGTTGCCGGAGACGGGATGCGGGCTGAACGGATAGCCGTGCGGATCCCCCCACGGCCAGTGCTGGCCCGAGACCGGGAGCTCCTCTTCGATGAGCTCGTAGTAGGGCCGCAGCTGCGCGTAGTCGATCGGCCAGTCGGCCCCGACCCCGTCGCGGGAGCGCGTGTGGAAGTCGCTGGGATGGAAGCGGGGAGTGTAGCCGGCGAAATGGACCATGGAGCCGCCCACCCCGCGACCGGAGTTGTTCGATCCGAGCGGCACGGGATCTGCGCCCCCGATCTCGCGCGGTTCGGTCCAGTACAGGTCGTATGAGCCGGCCTCGTCGCTGACCCAGTCCGTCTCCGGCTCCCAGAATGGTCCGGCGTCCAAGGCCGCGACGGTCATGCCCGTGCGCGCCAGCCGCTGCAGCAGCGTTGCACCGCCCGCGCCGCATCCGACGATCACGAGGTCGATCTCGTCGTCGTCGTCGAAGGTGCGCATCTGCTCGCGCAGACCGGGCAGCATCTGCGAGCCGTCGGGGCTGAGCAGCCATGCCGACTCGTTGCGCGTGCGTACGGCGTTCATCGTGCCTCTCCGGCCGACACGGGGGGAGAGGCCGGATCATGCCGGGGGTGCGCGTCGCGCACCTCGAACGATTCCCGTCTGTCCACACCGAGGTTCTTGTAGCCGCGCGGATAGGCCGGCCCGTCGAACCCGATCTCGTTCCACGCCCAGGGGTGCGAATAGAACGCCGTGCAGGCGTAGCGCGTCCACAGACTCCAGACCTGTGCGGCGACCATGCCGTGCCAGGGGCGCGTGCCCAGATCCTGGATGCCCTGCAGGAGCCGCTCCTGCTGTTCCCACCCGCATTGCGCGAACGCGCGGTCGTGCGCCGCGCGCGCATCCGCGTCCAAGCCCGCCAGCGATTCGCGCCACGCGCGCGCGTCCACCGGCATCGTCTCGTAGTGCCAGCCGTCGGTCTGGCTCTCCGCGAGCCGCGCATCCACCATCTGCACGACGGGCACCCGGGGCTCGTCGCGCTGGTACAGCAGCTGATCGAACAGCGCGGATGCAGTGGCCTCCTCCGCGCCGGTGAAGAAGCGGACCTCGGGCTGCCGAGCGAGCCTGCCACGCACGAGCGTACGGGTGGTCTCGTCCCAGTGCGGGGCCTGCGCGGCCACGTCGAAGCCCGGATACCGGTGCCCGCCGTGGCGAGGGTCGAGGGGGAGCGTGGTCACTTCTCGCGCCTCAAGACCGCCGCCAGAAGTCCCATCCCGCCGACCAGCGTGACCAGCAGGGGCGCCAGCAGCGGTGGGCCCATCTCCATGTTGTAGCGGAAGTTGCGCCAGCCGCCCGGCTTCTGCCTGATCCCGCGACCGTGCAGCCAGAGCCCCTGCACCCCGTTGGCGGCGATGGTCGCGGACGCCAGCGGCAGCAGCGTCTTCGCCGCGCGCCGACTGCACACGCCGAAGACGCCGGCGATCGCGCCGACGGGGCCGAGCGCCACCGGAGCCCACATCCATCGGTTGCCGAAGCTCGCCTTGTCGTGCTCGAAGAAGATCTCTGCGGCCGTCACCAGCGCCCCCGCCGCGGTCAGGGCCGACAGGCTCCGCTCGAATCGTCCGGTGCGCACATCGCGCACGATCCGGTCGATGCCGTAGACGGCGTCCTGGACGCTCGTCGTCGCATGATGCCGAGGCATGCTTCCCTCAATCCCGAGCCTGCTCGATTCAGGCTCCCGGGCGCCGGTTCTGTGCGCTGACCATCCAGGAGAGCTGTTCGATGCGGCTGAGGATGTCATGCAGGATGTCGGCGCTGGTCGGATCCTCCTCATCGACCTGGTCGTGGACCTCGCGCGCCGTCGCGGCGACGCGATCGAGGCGCTCGGTGACGGCGTCGACCGCCTCGGTGGTCAGCAGCTCGCCGGCCGCAAGCGCGGGCAGCGTCGACGTGGACGCGATGGTCCGCGTGCGCGCATCCGGCAGCAGGTGGAGCGAGCGCATTCGCTCTGCGACCACGTCGGCGAACGTGCGTGCGGCCAGAACGATCTCGTCCAGCTGCAGGTGAAGGTCTCGGAAGTTCGGTCCGACCAGGTTCCAGTGCGTCTGTTTGCCCTGCAGAGCCAGCTCCACGAGATCCACGAGGACGCGCTGAAGACTCTCCTGCAACGGCGCAGACCCGCAGAACCCCTGCTCGGCGTTCTGCAACGACGTCAGCACGCCGGCATCTTCCGCGTCTGTGGCGGCAACCTGGTTCTCGTCATCTCGTTCTGGCATGCCGGTACGCTACGCGGCCCGGAGCGGGAGGCGAAGGGGGTTGACATCCGGCCGCTTCACTCCAAGAGTCGTCGGAGAGCGCCTTCTGCGCCGCGGCGCAGGTCCAGAAGCGCGCCCTGTTCATATCGGCGGAAGATCCTCGGATCGATATAGCTGCGCTGCGCGACCGCCGGGGTGTTCCCGAGGAACTCCGCTGCCGCCAGCACCGCCGCGTGTCGCGCACGACGGCGCTCGGATGCGCTCTCGACGCGGCCGGTACGCGCCAGCGACCGCGCCGCGACGATGGTGCCGTGCAGGGTGCGGAAGTCCTTCGCGGTGATGTCGTCGGCGGTGTTCTGCCTGATGTACTCGTTCACATCGGCCGCGTGCAGGGCGACCCGCCGGCCGTCGTGCTCGTAGGCCAGGAGCCGGGCTCGCGGCCAAGACCCGGCCAGCTCGTCGATGACGGCCGCGACCTCGGCGTCATGGACGCGGCGGTGCACCTGGGCGCCGCCCTTTCCGATGAACTGCAACGTGATCGTCTCGTCCACGCACAGGACGTCCTGGCAGCGCAGCGTCGTCAGGCCGCGCGTGCCGTACCGGCTCAGGTACTGTTCCGAGCCGATGCGCAGGCCGCTGTCGTCGAGAAGACGGAACGCGGCCGCGAGAACGCGCTTCCGGCTCAGGCCCTCGCCCCGGATGGCCCGGGTCACACGCGCGCGTGCGGCGGGCAGGGCGGTGGCCAACGCCAGCGATCGGGCGAACTTGTCGCGGTCGCGTCGCGCGATCCACTCCGGATGGTAGACGTACTGCTGGCGACCCGCAGCGTCCACGCCGACGGCCTGGATGTGACTGTGCGGGTCGCTGCTGATCCACACCTGCTCCCACGCCGGCGGAAGCGCCAAGCCCTCGGCGCGCGCTCGCGCGGCGGCCGGAACTGCCCGCCCCGCCGCATCCTGGAAGCGGAAGCCGCCGCCCGCGGCGACGCGGGTGAATCCCGCATCCTCTCTCGGGGTGACCAGGGTGAGACGCATGCTCCACTCGCGTTCTGACGGACGGATCGAGACGGACGGTCTCGAAGGACGGTGCAGCGACTGTGCAGCGACCCGATGCCCCGCGTCAACCCCCTGGCGGGCATCGGCCGCTGCGTGCAGGATCGGGCGGTGTGAGGCAGATCGAGCGGGTGTCCGGGCTGAGTGCGTGGACGTATCGGGTCCCCACGCGCACCTCCGGCCGCGAGCGCCCCGAGTCCGACGGCACGGCGAGCTGGGACCACACCGACGTCTTGGTCATCGAGGTGCGCCGCGGTGACGTGCGCGGGCTGGGGTACTCCTACGCGTCGCCCGCGGCCCTGAGCGTCCTGCAGGAGACGCTCGCACCGCTCGTTCTGGGCGCGGACGTCTTCGCGACGCCGAGGCTCTTCTGGACGATGGCCCGGTCGGTGCGCAACCTGGGATGGCCGGGGGTGGCGGCGGGTGCGATCTCGGCGGTGGACATCGCCGTGCACGATCTGAAGGCGCGGCTGCTCGACGTTCCGCTCCTGGATCTGCTCGGTGCGTCACGGGAACGCGTGGTCGCCTATGGCAGCGGCGGCTTCACCGACTACAGCGACGGCGAGCTCACCGGCCAGCTCGAGGACTGGATGGCACGAGGCATCGCGGCGGTGAAGATCAAGGTGGGCTCGCACCCCGACGACGACCCTCGTCGCATCCGGCTGGCGCGGCAGACGATCGGCGAGCGGGTCGCGCTGTTCATCGACGCGAACGGCGCCCTCGCCCGCAAGCAGGCGCTGGGCCTGGCGGTCGAGGCCGCCTCGGCCGGCGTCAGCTGGTTCGAGGAGCCGGTCTCCAGCGACGACCTCGCCGGCCTGCGGCTCCTGCGCGACCGTGCTCCGGCGGGCATGTCCATCGCGGCCGGGGAATACGCCTACACGCCGGCTGCCTTCCGCGACCTCATCGCCGGCGGCGCGGTCGACGTGGTGCAGGCCGACGCCACGCGATGCGGCGGCGTGACCGGCTTCATGAACGCCGCACAGCAGTGCATCGCGGCGGGCATCCCGCTCAGCGCGCACACCGCTCCGGCGATCCATGCCGTGCTCGGGTGCGCTGCACGTCCGGTGATCCACATCGAGTCGTTCCACGACCACGAGCTGGTCGAGGCGCTGCTGTTCGAAGGATGCAGCCCGCTCGTGGACGGGTGCCTCGTGCCCGATCGCGGGCGTGCGGGCCATGGGCTGTCTCTGCGCGACCACGCGAGCTCCTACCAGACCGCTCACTACGTCATGGCGTGACGCGCGGGGCGCAGGAACTCCCGGCGGCCCGCGCGTGCTAGGACGCCGCGCGTTCCCGGGCGCGGGCGGTCAGGTCCGGATCGATGTCCACGCAGAGGATCCCCGCCTGCTGCCCGAGCTCGCCGAGCACGGCGCCCACCGGGTCGACCACCAGACTCGTCCCGATCGAGACGGGCGGCGTCTGGCACACCGCGGCGGTGACGATGACGTTCTCGATCGCACGCGCGGCGGTGAGGATGCGCCACTGCTCCACCTTCTGGGCGCCGGGCACCCAGGAGGCGCAGACGGCGAGCATGTCCGCCCCGTCCGCGGCCAGGCGCGCGGCCATCGACGGGTGGCGCAGGTCGTTGCAGGTCATGACGCCCACGCGCATGCCGGCGACCGGCATCACGACGTGCTGCGGCGGATCCGGGCGCGAGATCCAGTGCGACTCCCGGAATCCATAGGTGTCGTAGAGGTGGATCTTGCGGTAGACGCCCACGAGGGCGCCGTCGGCCCCGAAGCCGACGAGGGTGTTGTACGGCTGCCTGCCCTGCGGGTGCGACTCGACCATTCCGGCGATGACGGCGACGGCGTGCCGGCGAGCCAGGTCCGCGACGGCCGACGCGAACGGTCCCTCGACGGGTTCTGCGACATCGGCGAAGCTGCCGTCGACCACCTTCTTCTCGTACATGGCGTATTCCGGAAAGCAGACGAGAGCCGCGCCTCGCGCCGCCGCATCCTCGACCGCCGACCGGATCGCCGCGAGATTTGTCGCGACGTCGGTTCCGGAGTCGATCTGGGCGAGCGCGAGGCGCATCGGTCAGTCTCCTGTCGCGACGGTGGACGGTGAGGGGGCGGCCGTCGGCGCCTCGTCCTTCTCATAGGTGAGCTCGGGAGGCAGCTTGCGGAAGCCCTTCGTGATGACCGCGAGCACGATGATGCCCACCCCCAGCCAGCTCAGGCCGAGGATGATCGCGTTGGCGTCGAGCTTCGTGAGCAGGTAGCCCGTGATGACGGCTCCGATCGTCGGGATCGCCACATAGACGATCGGGTTGAGGTGGTGACCGCTGCGACGTTCTTTCACGTAATACACGATGACCGACACGTTCACCATCGTGAAGGCCGTGAACGCGCCGAAGTTGATGAACGACGTCGAGGTCGCGACATCCAGGAAGACCGCGGCAAGCCCCACCACACCGATGATCACGATGTTGAACACGGGGGAGTGGAACCGCCTCGAGACCTCGCCGAAGATCCGTCGGGGCAGGGCTCCGTCGCGCCCCATCGCGTACAGCAGGCGGGAGGCCGAGGCCTGGGCGGCAAGGCCCGAGGCGAACTGCGCGATGACCAGACCCGCCAGGAAGATCGCACCGAACACGTTCCCGCCGATTGTGATGGCGATCTCGAACGCCGCCGACGAGGCGTCGTGGAACTGCCCGCCGGGGTGGACGAGCTGGGTCGTGTACGACACGAGGACGAAGATCCCTCCGCCGATCAGGGCGATGAGCATGATCGCGCGGGGCACGGTGCGGGTCGGGTTCTTGGTCTCCTCCGTGAACGTGGTGACCGCGTCGAATCCGAGGAATGAGTATGCGGCGATCGCAGCTCCCGCCGAGACCATCGCGAAGCTCGACGTCGAGTTCACGAACGGGTTGGCGCTGACCAGGCCCCCCAGGCCCTGGTTGCTGACGACGGAACCGATCGACAGCGCGACGAAGACGAGGATCACGAGCACCTGGAACGTCATCATGATGTAGTTCGTGCGATCGGCGACCTTGATGCCGAGGATGTTGAGGATCGTGGTGACCAGCACGAACGCCACGATCCAGACCCACCCCGGGATCGCGGGGAACTCGGCCTGCAGATAGGCGCCTCCGATCAGCCAGATGACCATCGGCAGGAACATGTAGTCCAGCAGCACCGCCCATCCGACCAGGAAGCCCACGCGCGAGTCGATCGTGCGTCGCACGTAGGTGTATGCGGAGCCTGCGACCGGGTAGGCGGCCGCCATCCGCCCGTAGCTGGATGCGGTGAACAGCATCGCCACCAGTGCGACGAGATAGGCGGATGCGCTCGCGCCGCCGGTGGTCTCGGCCACGACGCCGAAGATGCCCAGCACGATGAGCGGGGTCATGTAGGCCAGCCCGAACAGGACCAGCGAGGTGAGCCCGAGTGATCGGGTGAGGTGGGGTTGTGCGGACATCGTCGTCTCCTGTCGGGTTCGGGACTGCTAACGGTTCTGCGCGCCGGTGGCGGCACGGGGCTCCCAGCGGTGCGGGTCGATGCGTCCCTTGTAGAGAGGAAGCTCGAGCGCCGCGTCGGTGGGCAGGAACTGGGACCACATGCGGTTGCTGCCGGCGGTGCCGTGCTCGCGCACACGGCCGACCTGATCGAGGTCGAGGGTCACCCGCAGCACCTCCGGCGAGGCGCCGGCGGTCGCCAGCACCTCGCCCTCCGGATCGACCACGATGCTGCGGCCCATGCCCACCGGCGCGGCGCAGTTCACGCTCACGGTGAAGGTCTGGTTCACGATCGAGTTCGCCCGGGCCAGCACGAGCTCCTGCGCACGATCGGGCGTCGTGGTCTTCACGATGTTCACGACGACCTCGGCCCCCATCCACGCCAGGTGCCGGCTGACCTCGGGAAACCAGGCGTCATAGCAGATCGAGAGCCCGGCCGTGCCGGCACCCAGGCCGCACGTGACGAACCGGTCGCCCGGGTCGTACGGCTCGAACGGCCGCCAGGGGAAGATCTTGCGATAGGAGGCCACGAGGCGCCCGTCGGGCGCGATGGCCAGCGCGGTGTTGAAGAGCTCGTCGTTCTCACCGCGCTCGCAGACGCTGCCCGGCACGAGCCAGACGCCCGCCTCCCGGGCGATCTCGCACAGCGCGTCGACGAACGACCCCTGCAGCGGTGCGGAGGCCGCGCGCAGTCGCCGTTCGCGTTCCGGGTCGGGCCAGTCCTGCGAGCCGAACAGGTGCAGTTCCGGATAGACGACGAGGTCGGCCCCGGCTTCGCGGTGCCGACGGACGTCGGCGGCGAACGCGTCCAGCGGGCCGCCGATCGGGAGGGGAGACGCTTGGACGGCCGCGATGGCCAGCGTGCGGGTCATGGTGACCTCTCTGTCGGGTGATCCGGGCTGCGGATCTGCTCTCCCATAAAATAGATCAAGATGAGCGAATATGTCCAGTGTCTGGGTAAAGTTGGTGCCATGTCCAGCGCAGACCAGGCGCACGGCGACCCGAGGCGCAACGCCCTCCACGATCCCGGGCTGACCGGGATCACGCGTCTTTCCGCCGCCGACACGGTGCGCGCGCGGATCGCGCTGGCGGTCGAGCTCGATCTCATCGAGGCGGGCGAGCGCCTCCCGCGCGACGCCGAGATCGCCCGCGCCCTCGATGTCAGCGAGATGACCGTGCGGCGCGCGCTGGAGGCGATGGCCGAGGACGGGCTGGTCGAGCGGCGCCGTGGACGCAACGGGGGAACGTTCACCACCGGCCGGTCCGACGGAGACCACGCCGCCGAGGTGTACCGCCAGGACGCCGCCGAGGTCCACCGCCTGATCGACGTGCGCACGCTGCTGGAGTGTGCACTCGTGCACCACGCGGCGGCGTCGGCCACCGCGCACGACCTCCACGCGATGGCCGCACACGTGGCCGAGGCGACCTCCGCCCGGGACTGGAGCGAGTACCACCGCGCCGACGAGCGGTTCCATCTCAGCGTCGCCGAGGCGGCCGGGCTCGCCTGGGCGCTTCCGCCGTATCGCGAAGTGCTTGCCGAGCTGTACACGTACTTCATCCCGTATCCGATCGATCGGCTGCATCGCGCGAACGAGGACCATGTGCGCATCGTCGACGCGATCCGTCGACGCGATCCCGTGGCCGCCGTGGAGCAGATGCGTGCACACGTGCAGGTGCTGCACCACACGATGTACGTGGGCGGCGCGGCCGACGCCTGACGCACGCGCAGGCCCCGCGTCGCTCGTCGGTCGCCTTATGCTGGACGGGACGTCGATGCGCGAAGGAGCCCGAACCGATGAGCCTCGACCTGCTGGCGGCCTCCGGCACCGCCGCGACCCGTCCGTGGACCGATCCCGCCGGCTACTGGGGCGCGATGACGGATGCCGTCGCGGGCCTGTCGGGGCCGCTGGCGGCGGTCAACCTCGCGGCGCTGCGCTACAACGCGCTGGACATGGTCGTGCGGGCGGGCGGCGTGCCGATCCGGGTGGCCAGCAAGTCCGTGCGCGTCCGCGAGATCATCGAGGGCACTCTCGCGGTCGGCGGGTACCGCGGCATCCTCTCGTTCACGCTGCCCGAGGCGCTCTGGCTGGCCGAGACCGGCTACGACGACGTCGTCGTCGGATACCCGACCACCGATCGGACCGCGATCGCTCGCCTTGCCGCCGACGAGGCGGCCACCGGCCGGATCGCGCTCATGGTCGACAGCCTCGATCAGCTCGACCTCATCGACGCCGTCAGCCCGCCCGGCACGCGCGGCACGATCCGCGTGTGCATCGATGCGGACGCGTCCTGGCGGGCGCCGGGGCTTGGACACGTCGGCGTGCGCCGATCGCCCGTGCATGAGGTCGCCGAGGTCGCCACCCTCGCGCGCGGCATCGCCGCGCGTGCGGGCTTTGGCCTGGTCGGACTGATGATGTACGAGGCGCAGATCGCCGGCCAGCCGGACAAGGAGGGGGCCTCCGACGCCCTCATCCGGTGGATGCAGCGCCGCTCGGGCGAGGAGCTGCTCGCCCGACGTGCGGCCATCGTCGACGCGCTGCGCGAGATCGCGCCGCTCGAGTTCGTCAACGGCGGGGGGACCGGATCCCTCGAGCTGACGGCATCCGATCAGTCGGTGACCGAGGTGACCGCCGGCAGCGGGCTGTTGGCGGGGCACCTGTTCGATCGCTACCGGATCTTCGAACCGGCACCTGCGGCGGCGTTCGCGCTCGAGGTGGTACGCAAGCCCGCGGCCGACATCGTCACCGTCCTCGGCGGCGGATGGATCGCGTCGGGGCCGCCGGTAGCCTCGCGCCAGCCGGTGCCGGTCTGGCCGCAGGGACTGCACACGCTCGGCCGGGAGGGAGCCGGCGAGGTGCAGACGCCGCTGCAGGGGGAGAGTGGCCGGTCGCTGCAC
>CALKHM010000296.1 GCA_937988695.1 uncultured Microbacterium sp.
CACGTCCTCGACCGGCAGACGGCTGGCGATCGCCACGCCGTTCCACTGGTTGAACCCGTGCGCGTGCACCTCGTAGCCGGCGTCTTCGAACGGCCCGTACGGGAACTGCTCGGGCGTGCATTTGATCTCCTGCATCGCCAGCACGTCGACGTCCTCGCGCACCACGAACTCCACGGTGCGGGCGACGCGGGCGCGGATCGAGTTGACGTTCCAGGTGGCCAGACGCATGCATCCAGCCTAGAGCCGGCCGCCGACGTCGCCGGTCAGTCGCTCGAGGCGGTGCCCATGAGGATTCCGCGGCCGAGTGAATGGAAGTGCCGGTTGAACCCGAGCACGGCCGGGGTCGAGCCGGGAGCGATGTCCAGGTGCGAGACATCCAGCGCATCGACCACGAAGAAGTAGCGGTGCGTGCCGGTCGTGGCAGGCGGCGCGGCGCCGATGTACCGTTCGCTGCGTGTCTCGTTCGGCAGGGTCACCGCGCCGCTGGGCAGCGAGCCCGCCGCGCCGTCGCCGGCATCGGCATCCAGCGTCGTGATGGACGGGTCGATGTCGTAGACGGCCCAGTGCCAGAACCCCGATCCGGTCGGCGCATCCGGGTCGAAGCACGAGACCGCGAAGCTGCGCGTGCCGGCGGGAGCCCCCGACCAGCTCAACTGTGGCGACCGGTCGGCCCCGCCCGCACCCGAGCCCCAGCAGTGCCGGGGTAGCGGCTGCCCGTTCTCGAAGTCGGCGCTCGTGAGCGTCATGGCCGGGAAGTCCTTCAGCCGCGCGAGCTCCGCATACGGGTCGTACTCGAACATCGCGTCCTCCTTGTCGCAGTCCTGCCGCCCACGCTACCCCGCCCGCCCCGCCGTCGCCCTCCCGGCCGCGAAGTGGCACCGTCCCGGTCGTTGAGCGGCACCGTCCGGCCGTTGAGCGAGCGGAGCGAGTCGAAACGCCCCGCCCCGCCGTCGCCCCTCCCGGCTGCCATGCCTCGCCGCCCGCCCGCGATCGCCCTGGTCACCGGGCGGATGTGTGCCGTACGCCGGAGTGGTGTGACTGGTGTGACAGATGTGGCGGATGAACAGCCCACCCGTCTCGTCCGTCACAGTCCTCCGCACGGAGGGACGGGTCACAGCGTCGCGAGGATGTCCTGCACGCGCTCCTTCGCGTCGCCGAAGAGCATCCGGGTGTTCTCCCGGAAGAACAGCGGGTTGGCCACGCCTGCGTAGCCCGACGCCATCGACCGCTTGAACACGACGACATTGGCCGCCTCCCACACGCGCAGCACCGGCATCCCGGCGATCGGACTGCCGGGGTCTTCGGCGGCGGCCGGGTTCACGGTATCGTTCGCGCCGATGACGAGCACGACATCGGTCGAGGCCAGGTCGTCGTTGATCTCGTCCATCTCCAGGACGATGTCGTACGGCACCCTGGCCTCGGCCAGCAGCACGTTCATATGCCCCGGCAGACGTCCGGCGACCGGGTGGATGCCGAACCGCACCTGGACGCCGCGCTCGCGCAGGCGTCGGGCCAGGTCGGCGACCGGATACTGCGCCTGCGCGACGGCCATGCCGTAGCCGGGGGTGATCACGACCGTGGATGCCGATCCCAGCAGATCCGCGACGGCTGCGGCATCCGTCTCCCGATGCTCGCCCTGTACCTCGTCGCCGTCCTTCGCCGGTGCCTCGATGCCGAAGCCGCCGGCGATCACCGACAGGAACGACCGGTTCATGGCCTTGCACATGATGTACGACAGGTAGGCGCCGGAGGAGCCCACCAAGGCGCCCGTGACGATGAGCAGATCGTTGTTCAGGAGGAAGCCCGCGGCAGCCGCGGCCCAGCCGGAATAGCTGTTGAGCATGGAGATGACGACCGGCATGTCGCCACCGCCGATGGATGCCACCAGGTGCCAGCCCAGGGCGAGCGCGAGCAGCGTGACCACGATGAGCAGCCACAGTGCAGGCGTGATGACGTACCACACCGTGAGCGCCACGAAGACCAGCAGTGCACCGATGTTCAGCGCGTTCTTCCCCGGCAGCGTGAGGGGTCGCGACGACATCTTCGCGGACAGCTTCAGGTACGCCACGATCGACCCGGTGAGCGTCACGGCACCGATGAACACGCCGATGAAGACCTCGGCGTGATGGATGCCGATGAGATCGGGCGCGATGCCCTCGGTGTGCAGTGCTCCGTTCCATCCGACCAGCACTGCGGCGGCACCGACGAAGCTGTGGAACAGCGCGATGAGCTCGGGCATGCCGGTCATCTGCACGGTGCGGGCCTTCCACAGCCCGATCGCTGCGCCGACGACGACCGCGACCACGAGCAGGACGAGGCCGAGAACGGCCGTCGGCTGAGCCCACGCGCTAGTGCCGGAGGCGCGGGCGGTGACATCCGCGATCATGAGCCACACGGTGGCCACCAGCGCGATGGCCATGCCGATCATGCCGTAGACCACGCCGCCGCGAGCGCGCTCATGGCGGCTGAGACCGGCAAGGCTCAGGATGAACAGCAGCGCGGCGACGATGTACGCCGCGCCGGCCACGGCGCCGGCCAGGGCCGCCCCGCTCACCGGTGCGAGCCCTTCGCCGGGGTGCTCGTATCGGCGGAGAGCGCCTTGACGAACATCTGCAGCATCCTGCGGGTCACGGCGAAGCCGCCGAACACGTTGATGCTGGCCAGCAGCACGGCCGCGGCCGCGAGCACCTGCACGATGATGCTGGGGATCGTCAACTGCACCATCGCGCCGACGATGATGATGCCACTGATCGCGTTGGTGACGCTCATCAGCGGGGTGTGCAGGGCGTGCGTGACGTTGCCGATGACGTAGAAGCCGACCACGACGGCAAGAGTGAGCACGAGGAAGTGTTGCGGCAGCGGTGCGGGCGAGAACACGCAGACCGCGAACAGTGCGGCCATGCCCAGGACGATGAGCCCGATCCTGCTGCCGCGCGAGAGCCCGCGCCTGGGCGGCGCGGCCGTGGGCGCGGTCTGCTCGGGCCTCGGGGGCGCCGCCGAGACCTGGACCGGTGGCGGGGGCCAGGTCACGGCGCCGTCGCGCGTGACCGTGACCGCGCGCTGCACGATGTCGTCGTCGTCGATGGCCAGCTGCCCGTCCTTGCCGGGCGTCAGCAACGTCAGCAGGTTGACGAGGTTCGTGCCGTACAGCTGTGAGGCCTGTGCGGGCAGCCGCCCCGCGAGGTCGGCATATCCCAGGATGATGACGCCGTTGTCGGTGACGACGCGCTCGCCGGCCACCGACCCCTCGACGTTGCCGCCGCTGGCCGCCGCCATGTCGACGATGACGCTTCCTGGCTTCATCCGCGCGACATCGGCCGCCGTGATCAGACGCGGCGCCGCGCGGCCCGGGATCTGCGCGGTGGTGACGATGATGTCGACGTCCCGTGCCTGCTCGGAGTAGATCTCGGCGGCGCGCTTGTCGTACGCCTCGCTCGTCGCCTTCGCGTAGCCGTCAGTCGACTGCTCGACCTCGACGTCGACCGGCAGGTACGTGCCGCCGATCGAGGCGACCTGATCGGCGACCTCGGGGCGGGGGTCGGTGGCGCGCACGATGGCGCCCAGGCTCGACGCGGCGCCGATCGCGGCCAGGCCCGCGACGCCCGCGCCGGCGACCAGCACCTTCGCCGGCGGCACCT
>CALKHM010000297.1 GCA_937988695.1 uncultured Microbacterium sp.
GATCGCGCCCCAGGTGAAGGACGGGATCTCGCGCATCGCGATGGTCTCGGGGAAGAGCACCGCGGAGTTCGTGTCGTAGCCGGACGTGAAGTCGACGAGGCGCAGCGAGACGAACAGCTTGTTTCCGTAGTCGCCCGCCTGCAGCGCGGCGATGAACTCCGGCCAGATGACCTCGACCACCAGTGCCTCGACGTGGCGGTTGCTCGACCCGTTCTGCGTGTACATGGGGAACACGACCAGATGCCGCAGCCCGTCGACACGGTGCTGCTCGGGGTGGAAGGCGACGAGGGAGTCGTAGAAGTCCGGCACGCCGAAGCCGTCGTGCTTCCAGCGCGCGAAGTCGGCGACGGATGCGGCGAGATAGGCCTCATCGTGCGGGAAGCGCGGCGCCAGTTCGGCGATCGACGTCGTGATGACGTCGACGAGCTCGCCGGCGCGGGACTTCTCCTCGGGCACCGAGCCGTCTTGCTGCTGCAGCTCCTGCAGGTCGGTGGCAGCGCGCTTGAGCGCGAGCCATGCCGACGACGTCTCGATGTCGCGGGCAGCGGCCAGGCTGTCCTCGACGACCTCGGGCTCACCGACGATGGCCTTGTGCGCGCGTTCTGCGCGGATGAGACCCGTGGACACCTCGTCACGCTCGGTGCGAAGCATGGGAACCTCCGATCATGTGAGGATCAGGCCGCCAAAGCGGCGAGTTGACGTAACTCTTCCGGCAAGAAGAGCATTTCACCGGTAATCTTACGCGCATGACGGATGCCTCGACCACTCCCGGCGCACCGCTGGACGCCGCCGACGCCCTCATCGTGGGCGAGATCTCCCGAGATGCGCGCGCGACTCTCGCCCAGCTGTCCGAGCGCATCGGGCTGTCGGCGTCGGCTGTGCAGGCCCGACTGCGGCGGCTGGAGTCGCGTGGCGTCATCGCCGGGTACCGCGCGCTGGTGGACGCCGAGGCCGTGGGCCGGCCGCTGGCGGCGTTCGTCGAGATCACTCCGCTCGACCCCGCCCAGCCCGACGACGCGCCCGCGCTGCTCGAGCACCTCGGCGAGATCGAGGCCTGTCATTCCGTCGCGGGGGATGCCGCCTACATGCTGTTCGTCCGCGTCGCCTCGCCGCGCGAGCTGGAGCGGCTCATCCGCGACATCCGGCTCGCCGCCAACGTGCGCACGCGCACCACGATCGTGCTGCAGACGTTCTACGAGTATCGGCCGATCCTTCCGGAGCCGCCCCTGGACGCTTGAGCAAGCGACGCGAGTCGAGACGGTCGTGTGTTTGAGCCCGGTCGTTGCGCGAGCGCAGCGAGTCGAAACGGTCGTACCTCCGCGTGTGTTTGAGCCCGGTCGTTGCGCGAGCGCAGCGAGTCGAAACGGTCGTGCCTCCGCGTGTGTTTGAGCCCGGTCGTTGAGCGAGCGGAGCGAGTCGAAACGGTCGCGCCTCCGCGTGTGTTTGAGCCCGGTCGTTGCGCGAGCGCAGCGAGTCGAAACGGTCGTGCCTCCGCGTGTGTTTGAGCCCGGTCGTTGAGCGAGCGCAGCGAGTCGAAACGGTCGTGCCTCCGTGCGCGTTTCGACGCGGTCGCGCTGCGCGCGGCCTCGCCGACGAGCGGACGTGACGGCGCGCGGCCTCGCTCAACGAGCGGGTGGCGGCCCGCGGCCTCGCCGACGAGCGGAAGTGACGGCCCGCGGCATCCGAATGTGCGGCAGGATGGCAGGCAGAGGGCGTCGCAGGTGCCGCCTGCGCGTCTCACGCTTTCCGGGAGGCGAAAGATGACCGACAGTTTCGGTTCGAAGAGCACACTCGCGGTCGGCGACAGGTCTTACGAGATCTATCGGCTCGACAGCATCCCGAACAGTGGCCGATTGCCATACAGCCTGAAGATCCTGTTGGAGAATCTGCTGCGCAACGAAGACGGCAAGACCGTCACCGCGGATCAGGTGCGGGCGCTGGCGGACTGGAATGCCGCCGACGTCGGGCACTCCGAGATCCAGTTCACGCCGGCGCGGGTGCTGCTGCAGGACTTCACCGGAGTGCCGTGCGTGGTCGACCTCGTCGCGATGCGCGACGCGATGGACGAGCTGGGCGGTGACCCGCAACAGGTGAACCCGCTGATTCCCGTCGAGCTCGTCATCGACCATTCCGTGATCGCCGACAGCTTCGGGCGTCCCGAGTCGGCCCGGATCAATGCGGATCTCGAGTTCGAGCGCAATCGTGAGCGCTATCAGCTGCTGCGCTGGGCACAGCATGCCTTCGACGACTTCGTCGTCGTGCCGCCGGACACCGGGATCTGCCACCAGGTGAACCTGGAGTACCTCGCCCGGGTGGTGTTCGGCGCCGACGCGTCATCCGATGAGAGGATGCCGCAGGCCTATCCCGATACGCTGGTGGGCACCGACTCGCACACGCCGATGGTCAACGGTCTCGGCGTTCTCGGGTGGGGCGTGGGGGGTATCGAGGCCGAGGCGGCGATGCTCGGGCAGCCGGTGTCGATGCTGCTGCCCGAGGTGATCGGCCTGCGGCTCGTGGGCGAGCTGCGCGAGGGCGTGACGGCCACCGACATGGTGCTGACGGTCGCCGAGCTACTGCGCCGCACGGGCGTGGTGGGCAAGTTCGTGGAGCTGTTCGGGCCGGGGGTGGCCAACGTGCCGCTGGCCAACCGTGCCACGATCGGCAACATGAGCCCGGAGTACGGGTCGACGGTGACGATCTTCCCCATCGACGACGAGACTCTCGACTACCTCCGCTTCACCGGGCGCAGCCCCGAGCGCGTGGCCCTGGTCGAGGCGTACGCGAAGGAGCAGGGGCTGTGGCACGACCCCGGCCATGAGCCGGACTACTCCCAGGTCGTCGAGCTCGACCTCGGCACGATCGAGCCGTCGATCGCCGGGCCCAAGCGGCCGCAGGACCGCATCCCGCTCACGCTGGCCAAGCGCACCGTCGAGTCGCTGCTGCACGATCCGTCCGCGGACGTGCACGAGCTCACGCACCTGGACGACGCCATCGACGACACCTTCCCGGCCAGCGACCCGTTCTTCGGCGATCCCGGCCTCGTCGAGGTCGATGCGCCTCGCCCGAGCGTGAGCGCCGGGGCCGACATCGACTGGCCGTCGAATCCGCAGCAGCTGATGGTCGGCACGCAGGCCGCCACGATCGACAACGGCGACGTCGTGATCGCGGCGATCACCTCGTGCACGAACACCTCGAACCCGTCGGTCATGATCGGGGCGGCTCTGCTCGCACGCAACGCCGTGCAGAAGGGCCTGAGCTCCAAACCGTGGGTGAAGACCTCGCTGGCGCCCGGCTCGCGGGTCGTGACCGACTACTTCGAGCGCTCCGGGTTGACGCCGTACCTCGACGAGCTCGGGTTCAATCTCGTCGGCTACGGCTGCACGACCTGCATCGGCAACTCCGGCCCCCTCATCGACGAGGTCGGCGCCGCCGTCGACGCGGGAGACCTGACCGTGGCATCCGTGCTCAGCGGCAACCGCAACTTCGAGGGCCGCATCCATTCACAGACCCGGATGAACTTCCTCGCGTCGCCGCCGCTGGTGGTCGCGTACGCGCTGGCCGGCTCGTTGCACGTCGATCTCGATCGCGACCCGCTGGGCGAGGGCTCCGATGGGAAGCCGGTGTTCTTGAAGGACATCTGGCCCAGCACGCAGGAGATCAAAGAGGTCGTCGACGGATGCGTGCAGGCGCGCATGTTCACGGAGGGCTACTCCGACGTCTATGCGGGCGACGAGAACTGGAACGGGCTGCCGGTGCCCACCGGTGACAGGTTCGACTGGCAGGACGACTCGACGTACGTGCGTCGTCCACCGTATTTCGACGGGATGCGGGCCGAGCCCGATGCGTTGCAGGACATCGTCGGCGCGCGGGTGCTCGCGATGCTCGGCGATTCGGTGACCACCGACCACATCTCGCCCGCCGGGACGATCAAACGTGACTCGCCCGCCGGCGAGTATCTCACCGCGCACGGCGTCCAGCCGCGGCAGTTCAACTCGTATGGCTCTCGGCGCGGCAACCACGAGGTCATGATCCGCGGCACGTTCGCCAACATCCGGTTGCGCAATCAGCTCGTGCCGGGCGTCGAGGGCGGCTTCACCCGGCAGCTGCCGGGCGACGAGCAGGCTACGATCTTCGCGGCATCCGAAGCATATGCCGAGAAGGGAATACCTCTCGTGGTGCTTGCTGGCAAGGAGTACGGCTCGGGCTCCAGCCGCGACTGGGCGGCCAAGGGCACGCTGCTGCTGGGCGCGAAGGCGGTACTGGCCGAGTCGTTCGAGCGGATCCACCGATCGAACCTCATCGGCATGGGTGTGC
>CALKHM010000298.1 GCA_937988695.1 uncultured Microbacterium sp.
TATTACACGGGCACGATCTTCGAGCTCGCGCATCCGGCCGTCTCGTACTCGCTGGGCGGCGGAGGCCGCTACGACGGGATGATCGGCCGGTTCCTCGGACAGGACGTGCCCGCGGTCGGCTTCTCGATCGGGTTCGAGCGGATCGTCGACCTGGTGCCGGCGGCGGAGGATGCCGCGGCCGAGGCGGTCGTGCTGGTGCACGATCGCGACGTGCCGGTGGCGGAGCTGGCCGCGCACAAGGCGCGCCTGGTCGCCGGCGGGGCGCGGGTGCGGCTGGAGACGCGGACGAAGAACCTGAAGAGCCTGCTCGAGCGTGCCGCCGCCGACGGCTACACGTCGTTCGCGACCGTGGCCGCCGGGGCATCCGAGGTCGAGCGGAAGCCGCTGGGCTGAGCAGCGGCAGCGCACGAGCGGGGACGGTCAGCCCGCGGCATCCTGTACGGCGTATCGGTGCATGACGACGCCGCTGTCGAACGACATCTGCTCGAGCAGCGCCAACGACAGCGGGGCGCTCAGACGGTCGAACAGCGGCCTGCCCCCGCCCAGCACCACCGGGTGCGTGAACAGCAGCAGCTCGTCGAGCAGGTGGGCCTCCAGCACCGCGGTGGCAAGCGTCGCCCCGCCGATGCCGATGTCGCCCGTGGCCGTCTCGCGCAGGCGCGCGAGAGAGGCGATGGCGTCATCGCCGACGACGGTCGTGTTGTGCTCGGCTGTCGTGCGTGTGCGCGAGACGAGGGTCTTCGGCGTCGTCGTCCAGATCTCCCCGTACTCGCGCAGGAAGTCCGGCTGCGCCGGATCGGTGCGGGCCGCGGGCCAGAACGCCGCCATGATGTCATAGACCACGCGGCCCTGCACCATATGGGTCAGGCGCCGTGCGCGGGCGTTGAACTCGCGGTGCAGCTGCTCGTCGATGCGAAGCCAGTCGCCGCCACCGTCCTCGCCCGCGTCTCGCTCGATCCGCAGGTCGAGCGAGACGTTCATCCAGTACACGAACCGTGCCATCTCACACCTCCGCAGCGTGGCGATCTCGACCACGGTACGGCACGGCGGATGCCGGCGCCACAATGGTCAGGCCATCGATCGGATCATCCCTGTTGCGCGGCCCATTCGGCCACGCGCGCGGCGCTCTGCTCGTCGGAGAGGTCTTCGACGCGGGTCATCAGCGACCAGCGCACGCCGAACGGATCGCGGATGCTCGCGAACCGGTCGCCGGAGACGAACGTCGACGGCGCCTCCCGCACGCGGGCACCTGCGGCGACCGCTCGATCGGTGGCGGCGTCGACGTCGGGCAGATACAGGCCTATCGAATAGCAGTCCTCGTCGCCGTCGGGAGCGGGGATCAAGCCGTATGCAGGCGAGGGCTCGCCCAGCTGCAGGATGCCGAGTCCGAAGTCGAGACTCGCATGCACGACGAGGCCGCCGAACTCGGTGACGTCCATGATCCGTGCGCCGAACACGTCGCGGTAGAACTCCAGGGCCGCCTTCGCGTTCACGACGGCGAGGAACGGGGTGAGGCTGGTGGCGGTGTTGGGGCGGCCGTTCGTGGTGTGCGCGCCGGTCACGCCCGTGATGCTCTCTGTGGTCATGACGCGAGGCTACGCAGGGCGCGCGTGGATGCGCTTGGACATTCACGACAGTCCGGCCCGGACGCTAGTCTGACCCGATGACCGATCGCACTCGGGGCGCGCTGTTCCCGGCCGAGCTGCCGCGTTTCACGCGTGTCACCCCGGATGCCGAGGTCGCCGATCTCGTCGAGTGGTACTGGGTCCCCGAGTGGGATCTTCCCACGGGGCATACCTCGGCACAGCGTGTGCTGGCGTATCCCGCGACGAATCTCGTGGTCGAGCCCGGGGGTGTCGCGCTGCATGGCGCCACGACCCGGGTCACCGAACGGGTGCTCTCCGGGACCGGGTGGGCCGTGGGCGCCGTCCTGCGTCCGGCGGCCGCCGCGGTGCTCAGCGGCACGCTCGCCGAGCTCGTCGACGCTTCGACCGCGGTGGACGCGTCAGGGCTCGCCGCCGCGGTGGCCGCGGTCATGCCCGGGAATGCGCGGCGTGCCGCGGGGCTTGTCGGGACATGGCTCGACCAGCGCATCGGCGTGCGCACCCCGCGGTCGCGCCTGGCCAACGACATGGCGCGACTGCTGATGACAGATGCCGAGGTGCTGCGCGTCGAAGACGCGGCATCCCGCCTCTGCGTGTCGGTGCGCACGCTGCAGCGGCTCGCGCACCGCACCGTCGGGCTCCCTCCGGCGGCGATGATCCGGCGGCGACGGCTGCAGGAGGCCGCACAGCGCGTGCGCGAGCATCCCGAGGAGCCCCTCGCCGACATCGCCGCCGCCCTCGGATACAGCGACCAGGCGCATCTAGCGGGCGATTTCCGTGCGGTGCTGGGCTTCACCGCGTCGTCGTATCGCGGGTGAGCATCAGGACCCGGCTGCCTGCGTGACGCGCCTCTTCTCGCGCACGTACACCTCGCGCCTGACCCGCGCGACCACGGCGCCCGACCCGTCGACGATGTCGGTAGCGAACCACTCCAGCACCTTCACGCCACCCGCCGCGCGCCTGCGGATCTCGGCGATCCGCGCCGGTGGCACCTCGAACCGTGCGGTGAGCACGCCACGACCGGGGGTGAGGAACTCGATCTCGCCCTTCGTGTCCCATACGACGTAGTCGCGACCGAGCTGGTGCATGACGAGCATGAAGAAGTACGGATCGGTCATCGCCGACATGGCGCCGCCGAACGCCGTCTTGACGTAGTTGCGCGTGAGGACGTTGACGTGCAGCTGGACGGTCGCACTCGTCCAGTCATCGGCGAAGCCTCTGACGCGGATGCCGCTGAACAGGTTCGGCAGCCAGAGGCTCATGGCGATCTTGAGGCGTCGGGGAGTGACACGCATGACAGCCAGTCTGCCCTGCCGCGCCGGCGGAAGGACATCCGCGGAGGTCGCTTTCAGTATTGTTCTAGTTGTAATAGAATAAGGGGCAGTGGAGGGAACATGCTGATCCGGATCGATGCCGAGAGCACGCTGCCGCTGTTCGCGCAGATCGCCGCCTCGGTGCGGGCAGACGTGCTGGCCGGCCGGCTGCGCCCGGGCGATCGTCTTCCTGCGGCTCGTGAGGTCGCGACAGCAGTCGACGTGAACGTGCACACCGTGCTGCGGGCGTACCAGGAGCTGCGCACCGAGGGGCTCGTCGATCTGCGTCGGGGCCGGGGCGCGGTGATCTCGGCCAGCGCCGCCCCCCTCGCAGAGCTCGCCGACGGCATCGCCGAGCTCGTACGACGCGGCGCGCGCCTGGGCGTGAGCCCGGCCACCCTCGCCGCACTGATCAAGGAGATGACGCCATGACCGACCTCACGCCCCCTCATCACGTGGCGGCGGTGCCGATCGCCGATCTGCGGCGTGCACGACGAGGACTTCTGCTGGTGGGCCTGCTCGCGCCCGTCGTGCTGACTGCGATCGCCGTGACCCTGATCGCCGTGTGGCTGCCGCAGCTCCCGGATCCCGCCGCCACGCACTGGGGCGTGCACGGCGTGAACGGCTTCGGCGCCCCGGTGACCTATGTGTGGCTGGCCGCAGGCGTCCGCCTGGGCATCCCCGTGCTGATCGTCGGAGGCATCCTGGCCGGGATGCGTGACCAGTGGGGAGGGGCTGCGCGGCTGCTCGGCGCGGTCGCGCTCGGGCTGTCCGGATTCAGCGCGGTCACCAGTGCCGGGTCGGTGGCGATCCAGCGTGGGCTGGCGCGCGCGACCGATGCCGGAGGCATCGGCGGGGTGCTGGTGGCCGCGGTCATCGTCCTCGCCGTGCTGGTGGCCGCGGGCTGGCTCGCACAGCCGCATGTGCGTCCCACTCCCGGCGCGCCGCTGCAGCCCGCGCACGTCGCGTCGATCTCGGCGGGGGAGCGGGTGGTATGGATGTCGACCGCGATGATGTCGCGCGTCGCGATGGTGTTGATCTCGATCGCCATCGTGCTGGTCGTCGGGATCACCGCCGTGATGGTCGTGCAGGCGTCGGAGGGTGCGTGGATCCCGGTGCTGACCCTGCTGCTGATCGGGTTGGCGTTCGCCTCGTCGGCGTCGTTCCGGGTGCGAGTGGGCCCCGACGGGCTCTCGGTCCGTTCGCAGATCGGCGTGCCGCGCACGCATGTGCCGCTGGCCGAGATCAGCGCGGTGCGCGCCGTGGAATGCAGCCCGTTCGGAGAGTTCGGGGGCTTCGGATGGCGCATCGGGCTCGATGGCCGCACCGGCATCGTGCTGCGGCGCGGGCCCGCCATCGAGGTGTCGCGACGCGACAGGCGGCCGCTCGTGGTGACGGTGGACGGCGCCGAGGTCGGAGCAGCGCTGCTGCAGGCCTATCTCGACCGCGAGGCTGCACGCCCGGCATCCGCGCCTCCCGCATCCGCGCCCCCGGAGCGCGGCGTGCCGGGAGAGGAGGGCCGGTCATGAGCGATGTGCAGGGCCGCGCCGAAGGCGCGCACGGCGCCACGCGCCCCGGTGCCGTGGCGATCGTGACGTATGTCCTGGTCGCGTGCGCGCTGGCCTGGCTGGTCGCGCTGCCGCTGTGGCTCTCCGGCCAGGGACTGCGATCGCCGTGGACCGGGCTGATCCTGCCGGCGATGATGCTGACCCCGACGATCGCGATGCTCGTCGTCGTGTTCGCGCGGCACGCGCCGCGCACGCAACGGCTGCGCTTCCTCGGGATGTGGCCGCTACGCCCAACGGGACGATTCATCGGGATGCTGGTGATCGCCTTGCTGGCGGCGTTCGTCGTCGTCGCGGTGACCACGGGGGGCGCCGCAGCCCTCGGACTCGTCCGCCTCGCTCTCGTGGACTTCTCCGGCTATGCCGAACAGCTCTCCGCAGTGGTTCCCGGTGCCGCGCTGCCGCCGATGGGCGTGCTCGTGACCGTGCAGCTGCTGTTGATCCCCGGCGGCGCGCTCGTCAACAGCGTCCTGACCACGGGCGAGGAGCTCGGTTGGCGCGGATGGCTGCTGCCCGCACTGCGGCCGCTGGGCACCTGGCCGGCGCTCGTGATCACCGGGGTGGTCTGGGGCCTCTGGCATGCGCCGATCATCCTGCTCGGCTACGACTTCGATCGCCCCGACCTCACCGGAGTGCTGTTCATGGTGGGCGGGTGTGTGGCATGGGGCGTGCTGCTGGGATGGCTGCGGCTGCGCAGCGCCTCGGTGTGGCCCGCGGTGCTCGCGCACGGCTCGCTGAACGCGGCGGGCGGTCTCGTGCTGCTGCTGCGCGCGGCCGGGGAGCAGCCCGATCTCGCGATCGTCGGGCCGCTGGGCGTCGTGGCGTGGGTCGTACTGGCCGTGCTGGTCGTCGTGCTCGCACTGACCCGGCAGTTCCGTCGACAGCCGGCGCCCCTGCCACCGCGCCCGAGCGTGCCGGCTGCGCTGCCGCTCCCGCCCGGGGCGTGACATTCGCGCGCGCATCGGGGAAGATCGCAGGATGGTGCTGCGACTGACTACCGTCCTCGAACCACACGGTCCCGCCACAGCGATCGAGCTGACCGACGAGCAGGTGGAACAGCTGGGCGGAGGCAGACGGGCAGCCGTGCAGGTGACCATCGGCGAGAGATCCGCGCGCCTGCGACTGGCGGTCATGGGCGGGCAGAACCTGATCGGGCTCTCCAAGGCCGCTCGCGCGGAGCTCGGCGTCGAGATCGGCGACTGCGTGGACGCCGAGATCGCGCTGGACACGGATGTGCGCGCCGTCGTGCTGCCAGACGACCTGGCCCGCGCCCTGGATGCCGATCCAGCGGTGCGTGCGGCGTTCGAGGGACTCGCCTACACGCATCGCAAGGAGCACGTGCGAGCGGTCACCAGCGCGAAGCAGCAGGCCACCCGCGAACGACGGATCGTCGCGGTGATCGAGAAGGTACGCGCCGGCACCGCGTGAGGGCGGCAGCGCCAGCGAGGGTCCATCGCGGTGCCGGCGTCCCCACCGGCGAACATCGCCGGCCCATCGAGCGGTATCGCGGCCGCGATGCGGCGCCGATGGTCGTCGTCGAGCCCGGCGAGTGCGTCGATGCCGTCGACGTCGTACCAGCCCACGTCGGTGAGCTCGCCATCGGCGGGATGCGGGTCGCCGCAGACCCATTCGCACCGGAAGGTGAGAGTGAGATAGTCGACCTCGTCGCCGTTCGCGTACGTGACGCGCGGCATCTGGTGCACGAGGGCGAGCCGGGTCGCACGGCACTGGACACCGGCTTCTTCACGGACCTCTCGGACGGCAGCGTCTGCCGGCTCCTCGCCGGTCTCCACGATCCCCGAGACGGGCTGCAGCGCGCCGTTGTCCGCCCGCCGCCCGAGCAGGACCTCGTCGCCGCGGAGGACGATGGCCGTCACCCCGACGAGGGGGATCGGGGCATGGCCGATCACATCGCGGAGGCGGACGACGAAGTCGGGAGTCGGCATGCAGTGACCCTACCGGGCACGCGGAGGCGGATCATCCGAGGGCGGATCATCGCGCTGGTCGATCCGATGCCGCTTGTCGCACGGGTGGATCGGAGGCCGCTCACCACGGCGGCGGATCGGTGTCGGTGACCAGCCCGCTGGGGGAGTACCAGCGCACTTGACCGCTGTCAGGGTCGGTCTCGACGCGCCATCGGGTCTCGGTCTTGACCCGATGATGGGGAAGGCAGAGCGGGCCGGTGTTGCCGGCGGAGGTCTTTCCCCCGTGCTGCCATTCGACGCGGTGGTCGATGTCGCAGTCTCGCGCGAGCCGGCCGCATCCCGGGAATGCGCAGACGGGATCGCGGGCGCCGAGCCATCGAGCGAGCGCCTTCGGAACCCGGTAGACCTTGCGGTCAAGGTCGAGGACGGTGCCGTCGACGGGATGTGTGAGGATTCGCACCCAGCTGGTGGCCTCGCCGGCAAGCCTCTTCGCGGTGTCGAGGTCGATGGGGCCGTATCCGTGGAGGATCGCGGGTTCGTCGCCCTCACCGAGCAGCGTCAGCACCGGCACGGTGAGGGCGATGGCGGGCTTCGTGCGCGTGACGGGTATGCGGTCGCTTCCGATACCGGGCTCGGTGCGGGTGAGCAGGTCGAGCGCGACGTCCGTGCGCACCTGGGCGAGGGTGCGGGTCTCGCTGTCTTGGGATGCGAGGTGTCGCGCGGCCTGGTCCGCTCGGGTGTACGCCGCGTGGATGTCGGCCGCGGGGCCGTAGACGCACAGCGTGGCCATGCCGTCGAGGTCGTTGCTCGTCCAGAGCGTGCGATCCTTGCGAGCACGGGAGTGGCGGGCATCGATCGACTCCCGGTGGACGCGCTCCCTGGTCGCTCGTGCGCGGGTGCGGAACTTGCCGGCCGGCAGCGCCTGCGCGGCCGTGAGGATCTGCGCATCGAACACCGCCCAGACGGAGGGCTGCTCCGGGTCGTCGGTGGAGCGGTGTTCGTCGGCCGGGCCGTGCTCGTCGGCCGGGAGGGTGGCGGCGTAGGAGGCGACTGTCGCCGCGTTGCGCTCGTCGACGGTTCCGGCTTGGAACGCGGCCCACACGCGCGGGCAGCGTTCTCGTAGCACATCGGCGTCGTGTGCGCGGCCACGGATCGTGACCTCGGAGATGCGGGTGCGCACCGCCAGGTCGGCCACGGCCGCCCGGACGGCGAACTCGCGCCGCTGCGCGCGCACCTGCGCGATCGTGCGGCCGCGCGGATCGACCCAGCGTGGATCGACCCAGCGCGGGTCGAGGCTCGGGTTGAGGCTCGGGTCGAGGCTCGGGTCGGGCCCGCACCACGGATCGGGACAGTCCGCCGCGTCGGCGAGGACCCGGGCGAACAACGCATACTGGCGCGCCGCGAGCCGCCGCAGGTCGGTGGTGACCTCGTCGACGTCGTCGACGGACCGATCATGCGCGGCGCCGGAGGTGAACACGTCTTCGCCCCATGCCTGCTGAGCGGGCAGCTCCCCGGGCTGCAGCCAGTCGGACTCGTCGATGAACCGGTCGGGGTCGAGCCACTCGACGCATGGTTCGCTCGCTTGGATGTCCATACTTCGACAGTAGAACGAACCTCCGACACTGGGAGGCGTGTGCCGGGTGTCGTTTCGACTCGCTGCGCTCGCTCAACGACCGGGGGGCGTGTGCGGGTGTCGTTTCGACTCGCTGCGCTCGCTCAACGACCGGGAGGCGCGTGCGGTGTCGTTTCGACTCGCTGCGCTCGCTCAACGACCGGGGGGCGTGTGCGGGTGTCGTTTCGACTCGCTGCGCTCGCTCAACGACCGGGAGGCGCGTGCGGGCGTCGTTTCGACTCGCTGCGCTCGCTCAACGACCGGGACTGCGCTCGCTCAACGACCGGGACGTCGCTCGCTCAACGACCGGACGCCGGCATCGGCGACGCCGCGGTCGCCTCGCTAGACTCATCCACGGACCGACGACGCTCCGAGATCCACCTCCCACAACTCAAGGAGTCACCGTGGCACTTATCGAGGCAGTCAACGCGCGCGAGATCCTGGACTCTCGCGGCAACCCGACGGTCGAGGTGGAGGTGCTGCTCGATGACGGGATCGTCCAGCGCGCGGCCGTGCCCTCCGGCGCGTCGACGGGAGCGTTCGAGGCGTACGAGCTGCGCGACGGCGACAAGAGCCGTTATGGCGGAAAGGGCGTCCTCAAGGCCGTCGCCGCCGTCGTCGATGAGCTCGGCCCGGCCGTCGAAGGCGTGGATGCCGCCGAGCAACGCGTCATCGACGAGATCCTCATCGACACCGACGGCACCGAGAACAAGTCACGCACCGGTGCCAACGCGATTCTCGGCGTGAGCCTGGCCGTCGCCAAGGCCGCCGCCGACAGCGCCGACCTGCCGCTGTTCCGGTACCTGGGTGGGCCCAACGCGCATGTCCTGCCAGTGCCGCTGTTCAACGTCATCAACGGCGGCGAGCACGCCGACAACGGCATCGACATGCAGGAGTTCTTCCTCGCGCCGATCGGCGCGTTCAGCTTCGCCGAGGCACTGCGCTGGGGCGCGGAGACCTACCACGTGCTCAAGGGCGAGTTGAAGGCCGCGGGCTTCTCGACGGGCCTCGGCGACGAGGGCGGCTTCGCCCCCGACCTGCCCAGCAACCGCGAGGGTCTCGACTTCCTCGTGAAGGCCATCGAGAAGGCCGGCTTCACACCCGGCACCGACATCGCGCTGGGGCTGGATGCCGCGGCCACCGAGTTCTTCGCCGACGGCGTGTACACCCTCGACAAGAAGCAGTGGAGCGGCCCCGAGCTCATCGAGTACTACGCCGGACTCGTCGACGCGTACCCGATCGTCACGATCGAGGACGCCCTCGCCGAAGACGACTGGGACAACTGGAAGCTGCTGACCGAGAAGCTCGGCGCGAAGATCCAGCTCGTCGGCGACGACCTGTTCGTCACGAACCCCGAGCGCCTGGCCAAGGGCATCGACCTGGGCGTCGCGAACTCGTTGCTGGTCAAGGTGAACCAGATCGGCACGCTCTCGGAGACCCTCGACGCCGTGGAGCTCGCGCACCGGTCGGGCTACACCACCATGTTCTCGCACCGTTCCGGCGAGACCGAGGACACCACGATCGCCGACCTCGTCGTCGCTGTGAACTCGGGTCAGATCAAGAGCGGCGCGCCCGCACGCAGCGAGCGCGTGGCGAAATACAATCAGCTTCTGCGCATCGAAGAGGAACTCGGCGATGCGGCGGAGTTCATCGGCCGCGCCGCGTTCCCGCGCTACAAGGGCTGACGCCGGCATCGGCAGGGAAGGGGGAGTCATGGTCCGAAGGCCGACTCCCCCTTCTTCCGTCACCGGCGCGGGCGCGCCGAGGAAGGATGCCACGCGCCCGCTGCCCCGGCAGGATGCGGCACGCCCGCCGCGGCGGCAGGTGGATGTGCGGGCGTGGCTGGCAGGTTCTCGCCTGTCGGGTTTCACCGCTATCATGCTGGCGCTCGTGGTGATCGCCGTGTTCGTCCTGGTCCCCACGATCGGCACGTACGTGGGGCAGCGTCAGCAGATCGCCGCACTCGAGCAGTCCGTGCAGGTCACGAAGGATCAGGTCGCCGATCTGAAGCGTCAGCGCGCGCGCTGGGACGATCCCGCCTACATCACCACGCAGGCACGTGAACGGCTCTACTTCACGAGGCCCGGCGAGATCGTCTACCTCGTCGACGACGACCTTCCCACCACCGACATCCCGAAGGAGAAGGCGCCGGTCAGCGGTGAGGTGGAAGCCACCCGCACCGACTGGATGTCGCAGCTCGTGCGCTCGGTCGCCCAGGCGGGGCTGGCCAAGACGGCGGCTGTCGGCGATGGTGTCACGCCCGGACAGGGCTCGTCGTCGGGCGCCGGTGCCGGACGGTGACCCAGCGGTCTTTCGGACGACCCCGATAGCCTGGACGACGTGACCACCCCGCCGTTCGCCCCTGTCAGCGACGCCGACCTCGCGGTGCTGCGCGTGCAGCTGGGCCGCCCCGCGCGGGGCGTCGTCGGCATCGCCGCGCGATGCGTGTGCGGCAACCCGACGGTGGCGGCCACCGCGCCGCGCCTGCCTGATGGCACGCCGTTTCCCACGTTCTACTACCTCACGCATCCAGCGGCCACCGCAGAGATGTCCCGGCTGGAGGCCGATCACGTGATGCGTGAGCTGCAGGACGCGCTGGGCGATGACGAGGAGATGCAGCTCGCCTATCGTCGTGCGCACGAGGCGTATCTCGCCGATCGGCTCGGCTTCGGCGAGGTGCCCGAGATCGCCGGCATCTCCGCCGGCGGGATGCCCGCCCGGGTGAAGTGCCTGCACGCTCTGGCCGCCCACGCGCTGGCCGCCGGCCCCGGGGTGAATCCCGTCGGCGATGCCGCGCTGGAGCGCTCGGTCTGGTCGCCGCAGCGTTGCGCGTGCGCAGATCCCGGGCCAGGGCTCGGGGGAGCGGCGTGATCCGGCGTCTTGCGGCCGTCGCGCTGGCCGGCGCCGTCGCGGTGCTCGCCTGCACCGCGGCATCCCCCACGCCCGATCCCGGTTCAGGCGGCGACTCGGCCTCGCCGCGCGCGCAGGAGTACTGGCTCAGCGAGTACGGCATCGAGAAGGCGTGGGACGTCACCGAGGGCAAGGGCGTGAAGATCGCCATCATCGACACCGGCGTCGGGCACGCGCCCGAGCTCGACCCGGCCGTCGTCGACGGCACCGACGTCTCGGGTGCGGGAAGTCCCGACGGGCGCACTCCGGTGGGTCCCCCTGACGAGAAGAACCATGGCAGCTATGTGGCCTCGCTCGCGGCCGGACGTGCCGCCGGCGGCGACACCGACATGATCGGGGTCGCACCGCAGGCCGACATCCTCTCCATCTCGGTCGGCTTCGGCGGGAGCTCGCAGGTGCCGTTCACCGAGCAGGTCGCGACGGCGATGCGCTGGGCGGTCGACCACGGAGCGAAGGTCATCAACCTCTCGTTCACCACGAACACGCTGTCGTGGGATGAGAGCTGGGACGACGCCTTCATGTACGCGTACACGCACGACGTGGTCGTGGTGGTCGCGGCGGGCAACCGCGGCAGCGGCACCGACATCGTCGGCGCGCCCGCCACGATCCCCGGCGTGCTCACGGTCGCCGGGGTGGATCCGACGGAGCATGCCAGCGTCGAGGCATCCACCCAGGGCATCACGATCGGGGTCGCCGCCCCCAGCGAACAGCTGCTGGGCGTCGCCCCCGGCGGCGAGGTCATGGTCTGGGAGGGCACGAGCGGCGCCGCGCCGATCGTGTCGGGGATCGCCGCCCTGGTGCGAGCGGCCCACCCGGAGCTGAACGCGGCGAACGTCATCGAGCGGATCACCAAGACCGCGCGCCTGGCCCCGGGGATGAAGAAGGCGCCGAGTCCGCTGTACGGGTACGGGCTGGTGGATGCCGCAGCCGCGGTGTCCGACGACGTGCCGCTGGTCTCGGGCGGCCCGGCCGACGAGCTGAGGGACTGGATCCGCGTGTACCGGCGTGCCCAGGTCTCACCGCAGCCGACGCCGACTGAGAAGTCGGTGCAGGTGCCGCCGTTGCCGCATGCGGACCCGGTGTCCAGTCCGGTATCGGCTCTGCTCCCGGATCGTGAGAGGGTGCTGTACGGCAGCCTGCCACTCATGGCCGTCACGGCGCCCGCTATACTGGTAGCGCTCGGCGTCACCGTTGCTGCCAGGCGCATTCGTTCGGCGCGCTCTTCTCGCACGCCTCGCCGCACAAAACTCTAGGAGTTCTCCCCACCGTGAACACCGCCGTGACCACTGTCCCCCGGATCCTCATCGTCGGCGGTGGATACGCCGGCTTCTACACCGCCTGGAAGCTGGAGAAGCATCTGCGCAAGGGCGAAGCAGAGGTCACCATGGTCGACCCGCTGCCCTATATGACGTATCAGCCCTTCCTGCCGGAGGTGGCGGCCGGCTCCATCGAGCCGCGTCACGCCGTCGTCTCGCACCGCCGGCACCTGAAGCACACGACCGTCATCAACGCGAAGGTGACCGGCATCGATCACGCGCACAAGACGGCGACGATCACGGGGCCCGATGGGGAGAGCTGGCAGCACGAGTACGACCAGATCGTGGTGACCGCCGGTGCGGTCTCGCGCACGTTCCCGATTCCCGGCATCGCCGACAACGCGATCGGGCTGAAGACCATCGAAGAGGCCGTCGCGGTGCGTGACCGGTTGATGAGCAATTTCGACCGGGCTGCGGCGATGCCCGCCGGGCCCGCGCGTGACCGACTGCTGACCGTGATCGTGGTCGGCGGTGGGTTCGCCGGCATCGAGGCGTTCGCCGAGCTGCGCTCGGTGGCGTCGGCGTTGCTGAAGAACTACCCGCAGCTGACGTTCGACGACACGCACTTCCACCTCATCGAGGCGATGGGCCGGATCATGCCGGAGGTGTCGCTGCCGACCAGCGAGTGGGTGCTGAAGTCCCTTGCCAAGCGTGGCGCCTATGTGCATCTGGACACCCAGGTGACCAGCGCCGTCGGCGGCGACGTCGAGCTGTCCACCGGTGAGGTGTTCTCCAGCGACCTGATCGTGTGGACCGCCGGTGTGATGGCGAACCCGACGGTGGTGCGCGGTGGTGACCTGCCGGTGGAGGAACGTGGCCGCATCCGCACCCGTGCCGACCTGCGCGTGGGCACGGCCGAAGAGGCCGTCGAGGGTGCGTGGGCGGCCGGCGACGTCTCGGCTGTGCCGGACCTGACCGGCGGCGGCGTGGGCGGCTACTGCGTGCCCAACGCGCAGCACGCGGTGCGTCAGGCGAAGTTGCTGGCCAAGAACCTTGTCGCCGTGCTGCGCGGCGAGACGCCCAAGGACTACGTTCACAAGAACCTCGGCGCCGTCGCCGGCCTCGGGCTGTACAACGGCGTGTTCCAGTCGGGCAAGCTCGCGTTGAAGGGCTTCGTCGCCTGGTGCGCGCACCGCGCCTACCATGGCCTGGCCATGCCGTCGTGGGAGCGCAAGTGGCGCGTGCTGTGGGGCTGGTGGAACAACTTCTGGCTGGGCCGCGACATCGTGAGCCTGGAGGCCGTGCAGACGCCGCGCGCCGTCTTCGAGCAGTTCGCCGCGCGCCCGCGTCCGCCGCAGCCCGCGGAGGCCGCGCCCAAGAAGGACGACGTCAAGAAGGCCTCGGGGAAGAAGGACGCTTCCGCCAAGGAGCCCACGAAGGCCCGAGCCAGCGCCTGATCGATGGTGCCCGAGGGCCCGTGCCGACGATGTCGGCGCGGGCCCTTGCCGTATCGCGGCTAGGCTGGCGGCAGCGTCTGTGCGGATGGTGCGCCCCCATAGCCCAACGGCAGAGGCAGGCGACTTAAAATCGCTTCAGTCTGGGTTCGAGTCCCAGTGGGGGCACCACAAATCATGATGCCCGAGGCGACCCCGGTGCGCTAGCCTGGCGGGGACCGGGGAGGTTTCAGCTTCCTCTTTCACCCGACCGGTCATTGGCTGGATTCCAGCAGCACCGTCCCACATGGCTCAGTGCCGACGCGAATGTGGGACGGTGTCTGGACCGCGAGATCGGGCTCGCCATTGATCTGACTCGGTGGCTGTCGATGGTGCAGCATACGGTGACGCCTCGGGGCCGCCTCCAGGGCTCTTCCCCTGCCCCGGATTCCAACGCTAATGTCAGCAGCGGGGATGCTCACTGGGGAGGGCAAATGGCTGCTGGGGGACGGATCGTCGGGCTGGACGGGCTACGGGCGCTTGCGATCGCGCTCGTCCTGGTGGACCATGCGGTGGCGCCACGCTTCGCGGGCGGCGGGATCGGTGTTGCGATCTTCTTCGTACTGTCGGGATATCTGATCACGTCGCTGCTGCTGCAGGAGCGGGAACGTTCCGGGCGGGTTCGTCTCGGATTGTTCTACGCGCGACGAGCGCTCCGGCTGTGGCCGGGCTCCTGGCGATGCTGGCCGTCACCGTGGTCATGGGCGCGGCGGCGATGCACGCCGTCGTCGCGGGTACCTACCTGACCGACATCTCCAACACACTCGGCCATGCCATCTACCCCTACGGGCACACATGGTCGCTGGCCGTCGAGGAGCAGTTCTACCTGGTCTGGCCGGTGCTGCTGCTCCTGCTTCTCCGGGTCCCGAAGTCTGTGCGCGTGGGGGTCGTCAGCGCCGCGATCGCCGCCAGCCT
>CALKHM010000299.1 GCA_937988695.1 uncultured Microbacterium sp.
TTCGCGACCCGCACGGATGCAGCATCGAACTTCTGCCACCAGCCCAGTCCGCACGGGCCGAACTTGGTCGCGTGGGTGACCTGCGGATAGGCGAGCACGATCACCGGCGCGTACGCCCCGTCGCGCTGCCTTCGACGATCGGGCAGATTGATGGTCTTCCACACGTCTTCATACGCGGGTGCCAGCCACGTCCGCAGGCTCTCGACGGCGGCATCCCATGACGCCCGCGTCTGCGCGTCACCGTCGCCACCGCATCCGTTGGAGATGCACTGCGCGACGATCGGCTTGAACCCGATGTCGTTGCCGCCGAGGGTCATCACGACCCCGCCCGGCGCAGGCGCGAGATCGGCGAGCTGCTGCAACTGCGGCGGTGTGCCGTTTGCTGCGGTGTAGTACAGATCCCAGCTGACGGCGCCCGAGCAGGCGAGATTGACCACCTCGCCTGGGTCGAGCTCGGGCATGAGGTATGTCTTGTCACTGCGATGGCAGTCCTTGGCGACGCCGGCAGGCGGCGCGGTGTATTGGAAGGTGCCCTCGCCGGCCGAATACGAGTCACCGAGGATCACGAGAGGGTGACCGGACTGGATCGGCGTGCGCAGCCAGGCACCGAGGTCGTCGCGCATCGCGGTCCGCCCGCTGTCACCACCGATTCCGCCGATCACGCCACCGGCCGATACCCGATCGGCGTTGTTCGCCCAGGCCGTGACCGCGAACTTCGCGCCGCTGCGCACGACGCCCTGGTCCTTCCCGGCGAGGGTCAGCGGATCTGTGGTGGTGCCGATGGTCCAGGTGCGCACGATGGACGTTCCCGGCAGCAGGTTGCCTACTCGGAGCACGGTGTTCACACCCGCCGGAGCGCCGTCGTCGAACTGCAGCGCGGCCTGCACGTCGCTGGCCGTCACCGACGACGGGTTCGACACCGTCACCTCGATGCGCGCAGGCACTCCCGCCAAGGGGTTCAGCACACCCGACGCCTGCACGCGCAGTTTCGCCCGGGTCAGCTCTCGCAGGGTCTTGTTGAGCTGATCGCTGTCGCCGGCATCGACATACGTGCCGCCGGTGGCCGACGCCACGCAGTTGAGCTGGGCACGACCCTGCTCCGACACCCGGAAGCCGACCGCGTGGATCGTGACGTCGAACCCATCGGACACGAGCTTCTTCGCGACCACGCACGGATCTTCACCGCAGTTGCTCTCGCCGTCGGACACGAGCACGAGGGTGGCGGTCTTCGCCCCCTGCGCGGTGAGCGCGTCGGCCGCGCTCTGCAGCGCAGGGCCGGTGGGCGTGCTCCCGTCGGCGGTCAACGCATCGATCTTCGCGATCGTGCCGTTCAGATCGGCGATCGGCGACGGCGGGACCGCGAACGAGCCCGATCCGCACTGGTCCGATCCGCCCGGGTATGTCCAGAGCCCGAAGGGCTGGGCCCCAGGAAGGCTCCGCACGACGTCGCCGACGGCCTTCTTCGCTCCGGTGAGCTTGATCAGTCCGGTGCCGTCGCCGTCGTTCATCGAGCCGGACAGATCCAGCACCACGACGACCGGCGCCATCGTGCCGGTCGTGCCGGCGGGCATGGCCCCGGGGGTGCCGGCGGGCATGGCCCCGGGGGTGCCGACGGGCACCGACGCGGTGGTCTGAGCCACGGCATCCGATGCCTCTGCCGTGCCGAGAGGCACGAGTGCCAGGACCAGGGCGACGATCCCGGCGACGACGCGGCTGCCGCGTCTCATCGCAGCTTCGCCAGACGCGCGATGCCCTGGCTGGACCCGTAGACGACGGCATCTCCGAAGTCCAGGTCGATGCCGTCCGTGGACGCCGGCCCGACCCGCACGGTCAGCTGGATGACGCCCGAGGTGGGCACATCGATCGCGGACGAGGCGCCGTACGATGCGGACCCCCGGGCGATGACCCTGCCGTCGGCGAGCACCGCGTAGGGGACCTTCGCGCCCGGTGTCGCGTCGTCGGCGACGCCGACGGTCGCGGTGAAGCGGTCGACGGTCTTCGAGAGCATGAAGGTCGTGTCGGAGGGCCCATCGGTGCTCGCGGAGCAGGAGAGCGCCGTGGCGTAGTCCTTGCCGTCGATGGCCACGTTCGAGTCCGACCCGCACCCTCCGCTGATCGAGCGCAGCTGCGTCAGCGGAAGGGTGGAACCTGCCGTGGCGACGACGATGGATGCCGTCTGGCCGAGGTGCGCACCGACGGCCGGCTTGCCCGACAGCACCGTGCCGACCTTCGCATCCTTCGAGTAGGCGTAGGTGATGTCCACGCCCACCCCGTAGCCGGACAGGGTCTGGACGGCCTCGTCCTGCGTCTTGCCGGCCAGGGCCGGCATCGTCACGGCGACGGCCACGCCGAGGTCCACGGCCGACACGTCCGTCGCACCGAACGCGGGGCTCTGCTCGACGACCACACCCGGACGTGCCACCGAGGGCGCGCGGTGCGTCTTGACGGCCGCGACCGGTATGCCGGAGTCGGCGAGAACCTGTTGGGCGGTGGCCTGATCAAGACCGCGCACATCGGGCATCTGCAACGCCGCGGCCACGGTCGCCGCGGTGGTCGGCGCACGCGCGGGCTCGCCCTGCTGCGAACCGGTGATCACGCTGCCGGCCAGCCACCAGCCCGCCACGCCGGCCGCCAGCACGAGTGCACCCACCAACGAGCAGACGGCTGCGATGAGCCAGCCGCGGCCCGGCCGCCACAGCCTCATTCCGATCCCCCTTCGCGCGCGTCACGACACCACCTGCGATCACGCTCGGCGACGCCTCGAGTGCGCGGCGCCGGCCAGGCGCCATCGGAATCCCCGCCCGCCGCGACGCGTCGATCCGCGGGGCGCACGAGTCGCTCAGCGAAGACGCGGGACGGGACGCACACGGATCTCCCCACGTCCAGCCCCATGACCCCAGATTCTATGGTCGAACCACGGCATCACCGCAACATCGGGCGAGTCGAGGCCGAACCCACCGATCGGCTCCGAAGCGTGGCCGATCGGTTGATCCGGAGCAGGCCGGTGGCCACGACGCTGGGACCATGCCACAGAAACTCTGTCTTACCCGGCACTTCGCTCGACCTCACCCGTCGCGCGGCTTTCCGCCCCGTCCTCATCCTCGTCGCGATGTTCCTCGCCGTCAGCACTGGGATGCTCGACTCGGCATCTCGAGCCGCATCGTGGTGCTGACCACGTTCGACGCCGACGCCGACGTGCTGCCGGCGATCGCCGCGGGCGCTACCGGATACCTGCTCAAAGACGCGCCGCGCGACGAGCTGTTGCATGATCCGCACAGCGGCCGGTGAGACCGTGCTCGCACCGTCGGTCGCATCACGTCTGATCGGTCGCGTGCGCGTACCCGATCAGAGCCTGCTCAGCCCCCGCGAGCTCGAGATCCTCGCACTCGTGGCCGATGGTGCGACCAACCGAGCGGCGGGCAGCCGCCTGCACCTCAGCGAGGCCACGGTCAAGACGCATCTGCTGAGCATCTACGCCAAGCTCGGTGTCGGAGACCAGGCGGCCGCGGTCGCCGAGGGCTTCCGCCGCGGACTGCTGGATGCCTCGGGCCGCTGACGGTGCTCGGGTGACCGGCGGCGTGCCGACCCCGGGCGCGCCGCAGCACGGCACCCGGCCATGTCACGCGAAGAACTGGGCGGCTACGCGAAGGTTCCCGCTCGAGATGGCGGAGGATGCCGCGATTCCACGCTAGTTGGCAGCGGTTCCGAGCCTAAGATTCCGCGGGAAGTGGCAGATTCCTACACCGCGACTCCGGGCCGCCGTGCGTTCTTGCTGTCAGTTCGAGCCTGGCAACACGTAGCGGGCCGTTCGGCGCTCTCCGCGTAGCTCCAGCCTGTGCGACTCGACAAGCCTTCTGAGCACGACTCTGGCCTGATCAGTGCCAAGTCGGCAGAGTTCCGCAACCTTCCGCCGGGTGATGCTGCCGTATTGCTCGACGTAGGCAAGGACCATCCGGTCCTGCTGGATGGGGTCGGTATCTTGAAGCCGGACGTATTCGCTCGACTGTGCGACTCGATAGAACGCGGCAGTCAAATGATTGCGCCGATGCCGACCGGAACCTCTCGCTTCGACCAGTCCCTGTTCTGCAAGCCGCGTCACCTGCGCCCGTACCCGTGTATCTGACTCGTTGAGTGCAGTGCTCAACTCTCCGATTGACTGCGGCCCCATCGACTTCATTTCGTGGATGAGTCGCAGCTGGAGAAGATTGAGCCGATTCCCACTTGTCTCCTCGTAGTCGAGTACGAACCGG
>CALKHM010000300.1 GCA_937988695.1 uncultured Microbacterium sp.
ACCCTGCGGGTGGTGTGCGTCTTCGCCCGCGTGCCCACGCCCGCCGCGACCTCGGCGACCAGCTTGAGCACACGCTGGAACACGTCGTCGAAGTCGACGTTCTGAGCAAGCCCCTGCGCGAGCGTGTCATGCACGACAGCGATCGCCGACACACGGCGCATCGCCTGCGTGAGCGCATCACGGGCCTCGTCGGAGTGCGTACGGCGCGCCTGGATGCGCAACAGGGATGCCACGGTCTGCAGGTTGTTCTTCACCCGGTGGTGGATCTCCCGGATCGTCGCATCCTTGGTGATCAGCTCCTGCTCCTCGTGACGCATCTCCGTCACGTCCCGGCAGAGCACGACCGCGCCGATGCGCGTGCCGTGGTCGCGCAGCGGGATCGCGCGCAGCGAGATCGTCACCCCACGGGCGTCGACGTCCGCGCGCCACGGCGCGCGGCCGGTGAGCACGAGCGGCAGGGACTCATCGAACTGATGCTTCTCGGGCAGGATGCCGGTGACCACCTCGACGAGGGACTCGCCCTCCAACTCGTCGTCGAACCCGAGACGGTTGAAGGCCGACAGCGCGTTCGGGCTGGCGAACGTGGCCATGCCGTCCACGTCGAGCCGGATGAGTCCGTCGGCCGCACGAGGCGCACCGCGCCGCGGCCCGGTGGGAGCGGACAGGTCGGGGAAATCGCCGCACGAGATCATCCCGAACAGGTCGTCGGCGCACTCGTTGAACGTGATCTGCTGACGCGACGGCGTCCGGGACTCGCTGAGGTTGGTATGCCGGGTCAGCACACCGATCGCCTGGGGCCGCTCGCCCGGCCTCGGCGCCTCACGCACGATCGGCACCGCGCGTACGCGGGTGGGAGTCTCCTCGAACCAGTCCGGCGACGCGGAGTCGACGATCTGCCCGCTGCTGAACGCCGACCGCACCTGTGCGCGCCACTGTGGCCGCACCCGCTCGCCCACGATGTCGCGGTAGAAGAGCGTCGCCGCTCCCCCGGGCCGGGTGTGCGCGACGGCGGCGAACTCGCCGTCGGCCGTCGGGACCCACATCACGATATCGGCTGAGGCGAGGTCGGCGAGCAGCTGGCCATCGCCGGCCAGGCGATGCAGCCATTCCACATCCGCCTCGTTGGACAGGCCCTGGGCGTAGACGAGATCGGTGAGGGTCGACACCGTCTCAGCCTACGGTGCCACCGCGCCCCCAGCCGCACGCACGCGCGCTCCGACACGCCGTCGACGACGCGCTCTTCGGGCGGATGCCGGCGCGGAGCCGACCGCCTCGGCAGCGAACCTGCGCACCGCCAGGGTCAGCGCAGCGGTCCCCGGCAAGTCGGCCACCGGCCTGCCGGCCAGCAGTGCGGCATCCACTGCGCGGGCGTCGCGCGGAACGAACCACACGTCGCGGATCCCCGCGAAACGCTCCAGCGTGCGACGCACCTGACCATGCGCGTCGACGCCGAGCGTGCCCGGACGCAGCCGGTTCGCGATCACCGAGACCGGTGTCGCACCGACGACCGCGCGCAACTCGGAATATGCCCGCAGGAACCTCGCGACGCCCACCGGATCGGCGGCCATGACAGCCACGACCCGGTCGGCGGACCGCAACGCGGCCAACGTCGCGGCGTTGCGACGCGGGCCATCGGTCAGGTCGCTGACGATCTCCTCGTCACGCTCCAGAGGGGATGCCGCATCGACCACGGTGTACTCGGACCATGTGCGGCACGCCTTCAGCGCGGCCGTGACGCGCCGGTCGCTCAG
Source organism: uncultured Microbacterium sp. (assembly GCA_937988695.1). GTDB lineage: Bacteria > Actinomycetota > Actinomycetes > Actinomycetales > Microbacteriaceae > Microbacterium. The sequence goes on from CALKHM010000300.1 coordinate 1,752, forward strand.
CTCCGGCCAGCGCGACGGCCGGTTCAGGCCGGGCAGCACAGCCATGCCGCCGTCGCCCACCCGCACACGGGTGCTGACGCGGTCGAGCTCGAGGGCGTCGAGCCCGCCGCGCTCGGTCTGCCGGCATGCGGCGGCGAATCCCGGTCCCTCGTCGGCCAGGCCGAGCATCAGGGCGATCGACGGCGCGTGCGTGTCGGCGTCGACGAGACCGACTCGCCGCCCACCACGACTGAGCTCGGCAGCCAGCTCGACGGCCATCGTGGAGCGCCCGGGCGCGCCCGGCGGTCCCCACACCGTGATGACGTGGGAAGTCGCCGCGGCCGGCTCGCCGATCGCGGCCCCGGGTGCTGCCGGAGAGCGCAGCGCCTCGGCGACCGTCCATGCATCGGCGTCGACCGGCAACGCCGGTCCCACACCGAACGAGGCCGCCAGCCGGATGTCGGCATCCGTCGCGCACAACGGCACCACCCGCACCCCGGCGCGGTCGCAGGCCGCCACCACCGCAGCGGTGAGGGTACGGGCATCGACCTCGAGCACGAGCGCATCGGCGGACTCGAGCAGCGCATCGGCGGCGCCGGCAGCCGGATGCTCCGGCCGGAGTGTGCCGACCACGTCCAGGCCCGCACGGCCGAGCTCAACGGCCAGGGCATCGGCTCGCGAGGTCGCGACGATCACCGCACTCATCGGCCGCCTCCGGCCGGCACGACCGACAGCGCGGAGCCGGCGGCGATCGCCGCCAGCGCGTCGGCGACGTCTGCGCGCGGAATGACGAGCTCGACGCGGTCGGCGCCTCCGCCGACCATGGACTCGTCGTGCGTGACCGAGACCACCGACGCCCCCGCGATGAGGATGCGGGGCGTGCCGTACACGCCTCGTTCGGTCTGCGCGGCCGCCCACAGATCCACCGCGCTGCCGGCGGCCACGCTGTGCGGCACCGTCGCGCTGCTGGAGACCACGACGGTGGTCACCTCGGAGGCCGCGGCAGGCAGGGTGGCGGCAGTGGGGATGAGCTCGCCCGCCGCGATCGTGCGGGCCACGACGGTGTCCGCCAGCACGACTCCGGCGGCCAGGTATGCCTCGCCGGTGCGTCCGAGAGCGACGTCGACCACGGTCAGGTCGGCGGCGGTCAGCGCCTGTCCGGCCACGAGCGTGTGCGCGGCCGCGTACACCGGCGCGGTCCGGCGCGACAGCGCGACCACGGCCCAGACTCCGGCGATGGATGCCACGATCAGCACGACTCCAAGGAAGAACCGCGCGTCGGTCCAGAACCCGCGACGCCGTCGGACCAGGCCGCTCCCGCGTCGTGGCGCGTCGGCGTCGTCGAGTGCTGTCATACTCTCATCGTGGCCCAGTCGCGGCATCGGCGTCGGAAGTTATCCACAGGCCGAATCCGCCCCACGCGTGGGGAACATTCCCGGGGATAATAATCCTCATGCCCGACTCCCCCCATCCCGACGAGCGCCTCGTCGCCCCCGCGCAGGTGGCCGACGTGCTCGGCATCTCCGTCGACGACGTCATCGCGCTGGCCCTGGAGGGCCAGCTGCGCGGCGTGCGCGTCGGCACGCCGCCGCAGTGGCGCATCGGCGAGGACAGTGTCACCACCTACCTCGACGAGCAGACCGAGCAGACCCGGCGGATGGCGCTGTGGCGCCAGTCCAACGCCGCGAGCTTTCCCGAGCTGTGGGGCACCGGCCAGGTGCGCCGTCCCGACTGAGCTCGCGTCCGCCCTCCGCCCCGGCGAGATTGCCCTCCGCCCGGCGAGATTGCCCTCCGCCCGGCGACATTGCCCTCCGCCCCGCGAGATCGCCCGCCACCGCCACGCGGTATCGTCGCGTGTCAGAGCCGGGCACTCGACTCCAGATGCAGCCAGGCGATCGCTGCGAACGGCAACACCCGCATCCCGCTGACGGCACTGGCCCGTCGAGGCTCGCCGACATCGTGCAGCGCAAGGTCGAGATGGTCCGAGAGGGCGCGATCGATCGTGCCGCCCAGCGTCCGGCCCCCGCGCAAGTGCATCGTCACGGCGATCCGACGCCGCGCCAGGTCGCGCAGCAGGTATCCGAGCGTCATCCGCTCGGCAAGGCCACGGGGCACGACCTGCGACGCGCGCGCACTGCCGAGCAGATCGCCCTCGGCCAGGGTGAGTGTGGCCACGGCAGGCAGCGAGACGATCACGGGGCCGGGACCGGTCGCGTCGACGGGTGTCATCCCCGCCCAGTCCGTGCCGACGGAGGTCAAGACGCCCGCGACGACCTGGCCGTCGCACAGCTCGAACCCGACCCTGGCATCCGACCCGGCCCGCAGTGCCTGCAGACGCTCGCGCAGCGCGAGCCTCGACATCCGCAGCCGTTCCGCTTCGGAGTCGAGGGCGGCGCGCTCGGCCTCCCATTCGGAGTCGAGCTGGCCCTCGAGGTCCTCGAAGAAGCGATCCCAGCGCACGGTGAGAGATTATGCGATCCCACCGCGGGGGCCGGAAAGTTTTCCACAGGTGAGAGGGTTCTCATCCGCGGCCCAGTTCTCGCTGTGCTCTACTGGGGGCGTCCTGACATCCTCCCGATGGCGCCGATGCCACCGGGAGACCGAGAGAGGCAGCTCGATGGCGATACATCCGGCAGTTCCGTCCGCTTCGCGCTACGCGTGCGATCCGGATCCCGGGGCGCCGGAGCGAACGCCGGCGACGGAGCTGCCCGATCCCGAGCCACTGCTGCGCAACCTCACGCAGGGCGTGCTCGAGGTCCTCTCCGGTGTGCGCAACGTGCATCAGCTGGCCTGGT
>CALKHM010000301.1 GCA_937988695.1 uncultured Microbacterium sp.
GAGAAGCAGCGTCTGCGCGAGCAGTACGGCATCCGCGAGAAGCAGCTGCGCATCCAGTTCGAGGAGGCCCGTCGCAAGGACGGCCTGACCGGTGAGAACCTCGTCGAGCAGCTGGAGATGCGCCTGGACGCGCTCGTGCTGCGGTCGGGCATCGCGCGCACCATGGCGCAGGCCCGCCAGTTCGTCGTGCACCGTCACATCATGGTCGACGGCCAGCTCGTGGACCGCCCGTCGTTCCGTGTGAAGCCGGGCCAGCTCATCCACGTCAAGCAGCGCAGCGAAGGCACCGACCCGTTCCAGGTGGCCGCTGCCGGCGGCAACGCCGAGGTGCTGCCGCCGGTGCCCGGCTATCTCGAGGTCGAGCTCGACAAGCTGCAGGCACGGCTCGTGCGTCGCCCGAAGCGCGCGGAGATCCCGGTCGTCTGCGACGTCCAGCTCGTCGTCGAGTACTACGCGGCCCGCTGAGCGGCGCGCAGCGCGACACGCCAGTGCGAAGGGCGTCGGGTATCCCCGGCGCCCTTCGTGGTCTCCGGGTCGCCTTCCCGAGCGCGGTGTGCCGATTACGATAGGGGGATGCCGCTTCCGCGGCCGAGGAGTGGAGACATGAAGAGTCTGGTGTGGTTCGTGCTCGGTGCTGCCTGCGGATTCGTGCTCGCGCACTTCGTGAACAAGGACCCCCGTGGTCGCGAGGTGCTCGCCGCCGTCGACGCGCGCATCGCCGAGTTCGCCGACCGGATGGGCGACGCCTACCGTCAGGAGGAGGCGCGCCTGACGTCCGCGGATGCCGCGGACGAGGCGCCCTCCGCCTGAGCAGGACATCCCGACCCGCCGGCCGCGCACGTCGCGGCCGTGACCTCCCCTGAGAAAGAAGCGCATGAAGACCGCTGAGATCGCCCAGCGCTACCTCGACTACTTCGAGAAGAACGACCACGTGATCGTGCCGTCGGCCTCGCTCGTGAGCAACGATCCGTCGATCCTGTTCACGATCGCCGGCATGGTGCCGTTCATCCCGTATCTGAGCGGTCTGGTCCCTCCGCCGTACCGGCGTGCGGCCGACGTGCAGAAGTGCATCCGCACCTTGGACATCGAAGAGGTGGGCCACACCGCCCGGCACGGCACGTTCTTCCAGATGCTCGGGAACTGGTCGTTCGGCGACTACTTCAAGGAAGGCGCGATCGGCTACGCATGGGAGCTGCTGACCTCGCCGGAGGCCGACGGCGGTCTCGGCTTCGCCGAGCGCGATCTGTGGGTCACCGTCTACGAGGACGACGACGATGCCGCGCAGCTGTGGAAGAAGATCGCGGGCCTGCCCGACGAGCGCATCCAGCGGATGGGCAAAGAGGACAACTACTGGCACACCGGCCAACCGGGCCCCGGTGGCCCGTGCTCGGAGATCTACTTCGACCGCGGCCCAGCGTACGGCCGTGATGGAGGCCCCGCGGTCGACGACAGCCGGTTCACGGAGATCTGGAACCTCGTGTTCATGCAGGAGCAGATCGCGAACGTCCGATCCAAGACAGAGTTCGACGTGGTGGCCCCGCTGCCGCGCAAGAACATCGACACGGGCATGGGCCTCGAGCGCGTCGCCTTCATCACCCAGGGCGTGCAGAACATGTACGAGATCGACCAGGTCCGGCCGGTGCTCGACCGCGCCGTGGAGCTGTCGGGCCGCCGCTACGGTGCCGAGCACGCCGACGACGTGCGCTTCCGCGTCATCGCCGACCACGTGCGCTCGTCGCTCATGCTGCTCAGCGACGGGGTCACCCCGTCGAACGAGGGACGCGGCTACATCCTGCGGCGCCTCATGCGGCGCACCGTGCGCGCCATGCGGCTGCTGGGCGTGGACGAGCCGACCTTCCCAGAGCTGTTCGTGTCGTCGCGTGACGCGATGAAGACCGCCTACCCCGTGGTCGCCGAGGACTGGACCCGCATCTCGCAGTACGCCTTCGCCGAGGAGGAGACGTTCCTGCGCACCCTCGCCGCCGGCTCGACGATCCTCGACCTCGCCATCGACGAGACCAAGGCATCGGGTGACAGGGCGATCAGCGGCTCTGAGGCGTTCTTGCTACACGACACCTACGGCTTCCCGATCGACCTCACGCTCGAGGTCGCCCAAGAGGCCGGGCTGGACGTCGACCGCGCCGCGTTCGACACGCTCATGCAGGAGCAGAAGGCGCGTGCGAAGGCCGACGCCCGGTCGCGCAAACGTGCCATCGCCGACCAGAGCGTCTACCGCGAGTACCGCGCGCAGGGGGAGACCGCGTTCACCGGCTACAGCGAGCTGGAGACGTCGTCGCGCGTGCTGGGCATCCTCGTGGACGGGTTGCCAGTGTCGCAGGCCCTGCAGGGGCAGATCGCCGAGATCATCCTCGCCGAGACCACGCTGTACGCGGAGAGCGGCGGCCAGGTCGCCGACAAGGGGATGATCGTGGGGCCCGGCTTCGAGCTGGAGGTGCTCGACGTGCAGCGCCCGGTGCCGGGTCTGATCAGCCACACCGTCGAGGTCGCTCAGGGGGAGGTCGGCGTGGGCCAGCCGGCCACCACGATCGTGGATGCCGCGAATCGGCGCTCCGCCGCGCAGGCGCACAGCGCGACCCATCTCGTGCACGCGGCGCTGCGCGACACGCTGGGCAGGACCGCCACGCAGGCGGGCTCGCTGAACCGCGCCGGCTACCTGCGATTCGACTTCGCATGGGGGCACGCCTTGTCGGATGCCACGAAGAGCGAGATCGAGGAGATCGCCAACAACGCCGTGCGCGACAACCTGCAGGTGACCACCCGTGTGCTGCCGCTCGCCGAGGCCAAGGAGCTCGGCGCCATGGCACTGTTCGGCGAGAAGTATGGCGACACGGTGCGGATGGTCGACATCGGCGGACCGTGGTCGCGTGAGCTGTGCGGCGGGACGCACGTGTCGACGTCGGCCGAGATCGGCGTCATCAGCCTCATCGGCGAGTCATCGGTGGGAGCCTCGAACCGGCGCGTGGAAGCGCTCGTCGGACACGACGCATTCCGCGAGCTGACCGCCGAGCGGGCCATCGTCTCGCAGCTGACGAGCGCGCTGAAGACACCGCGCGACGAGCTGACCGCGCGCATCGCCGAGCTCACTGCGAACCTGAAGGCGGCGGAGAAGAGGATCGCGGCCTTCGAGGCTCGGGCCCTGGCCGATCGCGTTCCCGCGCTCGCACAGGGCGCCGAGCGGGTGGGCGCCCATCGGCTGGTGTCCACATCCCTGGGCACGGCGGGTTCGGGCGACGACGTGCGCTCGCTCGCTCTGCAGGTGCGCGACCGGCTCGGCGGCGAAGCCGCGGTGGTGGCGCTGGGAGCCGAGGTGAAGGGGCGCCCGGTCGTCGTGGTCGCCACCAACGAGGCTGCGCGTGCCGCCGGTGCGAAGGCCGGTGCCCTCGCGAAGATCGCCGCAGGGATCCTCGGCGGCGGAGGCGGCGGGCGCGACGATGTGGCGCAGGGCGGCGGGACGGATGCCGGCGCACTGCCGAGAGCGCTCGGCGAGGTGCGTGCAGTCCTGGAGACCGCGTGACCGACGTCCGGCGCGGCGTGCGGCTGGCCGTGGACGTGGGCAGAGCCCGCATCGGCGTCGCACGCAGCGACCCGGACGGCCTGCTGGCCGTGCCGGTGGAGACCGTACCGCGACAGGGCGCGCCGATCGAGCGGATCGTCCAACTGGCTGTCGACCACGCGGCGATCGAGATCCTCGTCGGGCTTCCGCTGAATCTCCGCGGTCACGACACGGCCTCCACGACCGACGCACGGTGCTTTGCGGCGCAGCTGGCCATGCAGGCCGAGGCCGCGGTCCGCCTGGTCGACGAACGGCTGAGCACGGTCAGTGCGCATCAGGCGCTGCGCGAATCAGGCAGAAACCAGCGTTCATCTCGTAGCATGGTGGATCAAGTCGCCGCGGTCGTGTTCCTGCAGCATGCGCTCGACATCGAGAAGCGGACAGGGCAGCCCGCCGGCGAACTCGTCCCCCCAGCGCAGGAGCCCGCCTGACATGCCCGAAGTCCGTCCCCCCGACGGTGACCCACGCGTAGACGCGCCCCTGACCCGGCGTGCGGCCCGCGAGGCGGCGGCGCACGAGAACGCGGCGGCGCATGAGACCACCGTCGCCTCGCCGCACGTCCAGGAGGACGCGCGCGGAGGCCACCCACAAGCGGATGCGGTGCGTTCGGGCGCGGCATCCACCGCCGGCCACGGCTCGCACACGCCCGCCATGCCTGCGCTGGAGGACCTGTTCACGGGGACCGCGTCCAGTGAGGCGCTCGGAGCGGTGCCGCCGAAGAAGACGAAGCGGCAGCGGCGTCGTGGAGGGCTCGTCGCCCTGCTCATCGTGGTGGTCGTGCTCGGCGGCATCGGTGCTGGCGGACTGTACGTGTGGACGACGTACGAGCCGCAGATCCGCAGCATCATGGGGTGGGAAGAGCCGAAGGACTACGAGCCCGGGCTCGCGCACGGCGAGGCGCTGGTGACGATCGCATCCGGTGACACCGGCGCGGTGATCTCGCGGACTCTCGCCAAGGCCGGTGTGACCAAGACGCCGTCGGTGTTCTACGACATGCTCGTGTCCACGGGCGCGAGTCCGACCTTCTACCCGGGCGTGTACAAGCTGGAGAAGCAGATGACGGCGGCGGCCGCACTGAAGATGCTGCTGGACCCGTCCAGCAAGCAGGAGAACGCCGCCCTCCTGCAGGAGGGCCTGACCGAGGATCAGATCCTCGGCAAGCTGTCTGCCGCGCTGAAGATCCCGCGGGCCGATTTCGACGCGGCCGTCAACAAGCCCGGTGACTACGGGGTGAAGGCCTCGAGCCTTGAAGGTTGGCTGTTCCCCGCCCTGTACACGTTCCCGCCGGGATCGACCGCGCATGACATCATCAAGACGATGGTCGATCGCACCGTGCAGTCGCTCGATCACGCCGGCGTGCCCGAAGCCGACCGGCAGCGCATCCTGACGATCGCGTCGATCATCCAGCGCGAGGCGCGCTCGGAGGGCGACTTCTACAAGGTGTCGCGGGTGATCGAGAACCGGCTGAATCCGAACAACAAGGAGACGTTCGGCAAGCTGCAGATGGACTCGACCGCGCAGTACGGCTACGGCGAGATGCACGACGGCACCGCGAGCTCGTCGGCGGCCGCGCTGAAGGATCCCAACCCCTGGAACACCTACGTGCATGCGGGGCTGCCGGCCGGCCCCATCGCGAGCCCCGGCGACCTCGCGATCGACGCCGCGATGCATCCGGTGGCCGGACCCTGGCTGTACTTCGTGACGGTCAACATGGACACCGGCCAGACGGTGTTCAGCACGACGTATGCCGAGCAGCAGAAGGCCGAGGCGCAGATGCGGGCGTGGTGCAGCAAGAATCCGGACGCCGGATGCTGAGCGGCGGGCGGTCGCTGCAGGTGTGGGGCGACCCCATCGCGCACAGCCTCTCGCCGCGCCTGCACGACACGGCGTACCGGGTGCTCGGGCTGGACTGGTCGTACGGGCGGCGTCGGGTGGACGAGGACTCGTTCGCCGCGGAGGTGGCTGGGCTCGGCCCTGACGCCCGCGGACTGTCGTTGACCATGCCACTCAAGCGCGTCGCCCACGCGGCATCCGTCACCCGCAACCGGCACGCCGAGCTGTCCGGCGCGGTGAACACGCTGCTATTCACGGCGGGCGGACCGCACGGCTTCAACACCGACGTGGCCGGCATCGCCGCGGACGTGCGATTCCACGGGGTGCGCGACGTCGGCCGCGCACGCATCGTCGGCTCCGGTGCGACCGCGACCTCGGCGCTGCTGGCGCTTGACGCACTCGGCGTGCGCGACGTCGAGGTGGCCGCACGCCGACCGGAGAGGGCCGCACCGCTGGCGGCGCTGGGCGAGCGGATCGGGATGCGGGTGCACGTGGCAGCGCTGGACGCCCGCGTGCGCGACGATGTGCCGTTGACCATCGCGACCCTCCCCGGCGGGGCGGTGCTGGATGCCGCCGTCTGCGACGGTCTGGCCGAGCGCGGCGGAACCCTGTACGACGTCGTCTACGGGCACTGGCCGACCGACCTGGCACGCGCGTGGGAGCGTCATGGCTCGCGCGCGGTGCTCGGCGTCGGGATGCTGGTGGAGCAGGCTCTTCGGCAGGTGCGGGTGTTCGTGGCCGGCACCGACGAGGAGCCGCTGCCCGACGAGCCCGCCGTGCTGAACGCCATGCGGGCGGCCGTCACGGAGGACTGAGCGGGCCGCGCGGCGTGGGAGACTGAGAGAATGCTCCGCGTGCTCACGGCCGGCGAATCGCACGGCCCCGAACTCGTCGCCCTCATGGAAGGGCTGCCCGCCGGCGTCCCCATCTCGCGTGCCGCGATCCAGGCGGATCTCGCGCGTCGCAAGCTCGGCTATGGCCGCGGGTCACGGATGAAGTTCGAGGAGGACGAGCTCACGCTCTCGACGGGCGTGCGGTTCGGCCTCAGCCTGGGCAGCCCCATCGCGATCCGCATCGGCAACACGGAATGGCCGAAGTGGACCGAGGTGATGAGCGCCGAACCGGTCGAGCTGACCGACCGGTCGCGCGGGCGCGGGGCCGCGTTGACCCGCCCGCGGCCCGGCCATGCCGACCTCGTCGGGATGCAGAAGTACGGGTTCGACGAGGCGCGCCCGATCCTCGAGCGCGCCAGCGCCCGAGAGACCGCGGCGCGCGTGGCGCTGGGCGCCGTCGCCCGCGCGTTCCTGGCCGAACTCGGCATCCGACTGGTCAGCCACACCCTCTCCATCGGCCCGGTGCAGGCACCCGCGGATGCGCCGCTGCCGATGCCGGACGACGTGGCGAGGCTGGATGCCGACCCGCTGCGCTGCTTCGACGCGGCGACGAGCCGGCGCATGGTCGCCGAGGTCGACGCCGCGCGCAAGGACGGCGACACGCTCGGCGGCATCGTGGAGGTGCTGGCCTACGGACTGCCGCCCGGGCTCGGCTCGCACGTGCAGTGGGACCGGCGTCTGGACGGCCGTCTCGCGCAGGCGATCATGAGCATCCAAGCGATGAAGGGCGTGGAGATCGGCGACGGCTTCGAGACGACTCGTCGTCGCGGCTCTGCCGCACATGACGAGCTGTTCGCCGTCGACGGCGGCATCACGCGAGCAAGCGACCGCGCCGGCGGCACCGAAGGCGGCATGTCGACGGGAACCGTCTTGCGGGTGCGGGCGGGAATGAAGCCCATCGCCACCGTGCCGCACGCGCTGCACACGGTCGACGTCTCGACCGGGCAGGACGCCTCCGCCCATCACCAGCGCTCGGACGTGTGCGCGGTGCCGGCGTCGGGCGTCGTCGCCGAGGCCATGGTGGCGATCGTGCTGGCGGAGGTCGTGCTGGAGAAGTTCGGCGGCGACAGCATCGCCGAGGTGCAGCGGAACCTTTCGGCGTACCTGGCGGCGATCCCGGAGACGCTGCGCACGGCGTCGCTGAGCGACCCGGCGTTGCAGGGGGAGTCCGCACCGCGGGAGCCATGACCCGGCGTGCGGTGGTGATCATCGGTCCGATGGGGGCGGGAAAGACCTCGATCGGGCGTCGCGCCGCGAAAGCCCTGCATGTGCCGTTCTTCGATACCGACATCGCCGTGGTGCGCGCACACGGCCCCATTCCGCAGATCTTCGCACTTCAGGGCGAGCCGCGCTTCCGGGAGCTCGAGCGCGAGGCGGTGCGCGAGGCGCTGACCACCGAGGGCATCGTGGCGGTCGGAGGCGGGGCCGTGCTGCATCCGCAGACCCGTGCCGACCTTGCCCACCACCCCGTGCTGCTGCTGACCGTCGAGGCCCGCACGGTGGCCGCGCGCATCCGGGGGGCCTCTCGTCCGCTGCTGCAAGGCGATGATGCCCTGCAGGCCTGGCAGCGAGTGGCCGACGAGCGCAGTCGGCTCTACGCGGGGCTCGCCGATGCCACAGTGGACACCTCGGCAGGTCATTTCCGTGATCTCGTGGAGCGCGTGGCCACGTGGGCACAGCAGCAATGGGACGCCGACGAACCCCCGGCAGCGGGACAGGAAGGAACGGAATGAGCGAGACGACCACGATCGGTGTGGGCGGCGAACGGCCGTACGACGTGACGGTGGGCCGCGGCATCCTGCGGGAGGCCCTGGCCGAGGCGATCCCGCCCGCCGCGCGCAAGGTGCTCGTCGTGCATCAGCCGGCGCTGGCCACCGCGGCAGGGCAGCTGCGCGACGCCCTGGCCTCGGCAGAGCGGCAGGTGCTGCTGGCCGAGATCCCGGATGCCGAAGACGGCAAGCGCGTGGAGGTCGCCGCCTTCTGTTGGCAGGTGCTCGGGCAGGCCGACTTCACCCGCACCGACGTCATCGTGGGCTTCGGCGGGGGAGCGGTGACGGATCTGGCAGGGTTCGTGGCCGCCACCTGGCTGCGGGGCGTCGAGATCGTGCAGCTGCCCACCTCGGTGCTCGCCATGGTCGACGCGGGCATCGGCGGCAAGACCGGCATCAACACCAACGAGGGCAAGAACCTCGTGGGCGCGTTCTGGCCGCCGCGGGCAGTCATCTGCGACCTCGAGCTGCTCGACTCCCTGTCGGTCAACGAACGTGTGGCCGGTTTCGCGGAGGTGGTCAAGGCGGGGTTCATCCGCTATCCCGAGATCCTCGAGCTCATCGAGCGCGACCCGGCTGCGGTCATCGACCCCCAGTCCGCGGCGTTCGGACGATGCGTCGAGCTCGCGATCCGCATGAAGGCGGACGTGGTCGGGCAGGACCTGCGAGAAGCGGGTCCGCGCGAGATGCTCAACTACGGACACACCCTCGGCCACGCGATCGAGTACTCCGAGCGCTACCAGTGGCGCCACGGGGCGGCGGTGAGCGTCGGGATGATGTATGCGGCCGAGCTGTCGCGCCTGGCCGGGCGGCTGTCCGACGACGCCGTCGAACGGCATCGCGACATCCTTCGCACGCTCGGACTGCCGATCACCTACCGCGCCAACGCCTGGAAGACCCTGCTGGCCACCATGCGCCGCGACAAGAAGGCGCGCGGCGACATGCTGCGCTTCGTCGTGCTCGACGACATCGCGCGACCCACGATCATGCAGGCGCCCGACGAGTCGCTCCTGTTCGCGGCCTATCAGGAGGTCGGTGAATGAACCGCCGCATCCTGCTCGTCAACGGTCCCAACCTGAACCTGCTCGGCGTGCGCGAGCCGGAGATCTACGGAACCGCGACGCTCGCCGACGTCGAGCGCATCGCGACCGACGCCGCGGCTCGGCACGGCTTCGACCTGCGCGCCGTGCAGAGCAATCACGAGGGCGTGCTCATCGACGCGATCCACGACGCGCGACAGGACTGCGCGGGCATCGTCATCAACCCCGGGGGCCTCACACACACCTCCGTCGTGCTGCGTGATGCCCTCTCCGGCGTCGCCTTGCCGGTCGCCGAGGTGCACATCTCCGACGTGAGCGCGCGTGAGCAGTTCCGGGCGTTCTCCTACGTGCGGGATGTCGCGGCCGTCCACGTCGTGGGCGAAGGCGTCGCAGGCTATGCGACGGCGGTGAACCTGCTCGTCGAGGTGATCGCCGGTCGCGCCGAGGGCTGAGCGCGACGGCGCGGTCACGCCGTCTGCTCGGCGGGCGCGGGCGCCGGGCGGGCCGGGACGCGTCGGGACGGGAGGGCGACACACACGCCGATCGCGATCACGGTGAAGCCGACGGCCCACCAGAACGCGACGTCGAACCCGTGCGCCAGGGCCGCGCCCGAGGCCCCGGAGCCGATGGCCGACTCGAGGATGACCGCGAGCAGTGCCGTGCCGAAGGCGCCGCCGACTTGCTGGGCCAGCCGGGTGATGAGGCTCGCGTGCGGCACCTCGGCGTGTTCGAGGCCGAGGTATGCCACAGCCATCACCGGGATCATCACCGCACCGGTGCCCAGCCCTCTCACCAGCAGCACCGCCATCAGCCACCACAGGCTCGTGGATGCGTCGGCGAGGGCGAAGGGGATCGTCGCGACGCCCATGACCCGCCGATCGCGACCACGCGCGCCCCCAGCGCATCGGTGAGCCTGCCGGCCAGCGTCCGGCTCAGCAGCGCCCCGACGCCCTGTGGGACCATGAGCAGCCCCGCGGTGAGGACATCGACGCCGTGCAGGATCTGGAAGAACAGCGGCAGCAGCAGCATCGCGCCGTATAGCGCCGCGCCGGAGAGGAACAGCACCGCCGAGGAAGCCGCGACCGGGCGCCGCGCCAGCAGGCCCACGTCGATGAGCGCGGTGGCCGGCCGGCGCGAGGCCCACCACGCGAACGCGGCCAGCAGCAGCAGACCGCCCACGGCCGGCAACCACACGTCGACGCGCGCGAAGCCTCCTTCCGCGCTCACCCGCGACATCCCGTACAGCACCCCGACGATGCCAGGGGAGGCCAGCAGCAGCCCGACGACGTCCAGCCGCCGTCGACCGGTGGGCTCATCGTGGGGGACGAACCTCCAGGCCAGGAGCAGCCCGACCAGACAGAACGGGACGTTCACCCAGAACATCCACCGCCAGTCGAGCCAGTTCAGGATGACGCCGCCGATCGTCGGGCCGAGGATCGGGCCGAGCGCGGCGGGAAGGCTCACCATCGCCATCAGGCGGCCGAGCGAGGCCGCGCGAGGAACCTGCTGGATGGCCAGCGTCGCCATGAGCGGCATCATGAGCCCGCCGCCTGCGCCCTGCACGACTCGGAAGGCGATCTGGCTCGGCGCGTCCCAGGCCAGTGAGCAGGCGATCGAGGCAGCCAGGAAGATCCCGAGCGCGATCATCCACAGGCGTTTGCCGCCCACCCGTGCCTGCGCCCAGCCCACCACGGGGATGGTGACGCCCAGGGCGAGCAGGTAGGCGGTGCTGACCCACTGGATGGTGCCGACCGACACCGCGAGATCGGTGGCGAGGGTCTTCAGCGCGATGCTGACGATCGTGCTGTCGAAGATGACGGCAAGGCCGCCGACGATGAGGCAGATCGCGGTGACCACGGCGCTGCGGGGGATGGTCGGAGCGGGTGGCTCGGACATGGCGGGCTCCTTCATAAGATACACGACCGTATCTATGAAGGAGTGTACGCCGGTGCGATAAGATACACAAATGGATCTTCATGGAGAGGCGCCGGCGCGGCGCCGGCGCGGCGAGGAGCTCGAACAGGCGATCCTGCAGGCGGGATGGGACCAGTTGCTGGACGGCGGCTATCCGGGATTCACGATCGATGCCGTCGCTGAGCGCGCGCAGACGAGCCGGTCCGTGATCTACCGCCGTTGGAGCGACCGGCAGGAGCTGTTGGATGCAACGCTCGCGTACGGTCTGAACCTCGGGCGCGTGAAGACCCCGGACACCGGGAGCCTGCGCGGCGACATGCTCGCGATGCTGCGCACGTCCAATGCCGCGCGCAGCGCCATCGCACCGCTGATGAGCGTGTTCATGGGCGCCTACTACGCCGACTCCGGGCGCACGTTCGCCGATGTGCGCCGTCGTGCGTTCGGGGAGCGGTCCGGCCGGACGATGGACGAGATCCTGGAGCGGGCCATCGCACGCGGCGAGGCGGACCCGTCCCGGCTCACGCCTCGCGTGCGAGCTGTGGCGGCCGACCTGTTCCGCCACGACCTGCTCATGACCGCGGCGCCGCTGGCCGACGACGAGCTCGTCACGATCGTCGATGAGATCTTCCTGCCGCTGGTGCGGCCCGCGTAGCCGGCCGACGCCGGGCGAGGGCGCACGAGCGGCATCCCGTAGAATCGGACGTCGGGCCCGTCGCGAGCCCGGAAGCACTCACGAAACGGAACAGCACCCATGGCATCCACCGCAGACATCCGCAACGGCGTCGTCCTGAACATCGACGGCCAGCTCTGGAGCGTCGTGGAGTTCCAGCACGTCAAGCCCGGCAAGGGCGGTGCGTTCGTGCGCACGAAGCTGAAGAACGTGGTCACCGGACGTACCAATGACAAGACCTTCAACGCGGGCTCGAAGGTCGAGATCGAGAACGTCGACCGCCGCGACTT
>CALKHM010000302.1 GCA_937988695.1 uncultured Microbacterium sp.
AGCGGAGCGAGTCGAAACGCCCGCCACGTCGGCGCCCCCGGTCGTTGAGCGAGCGGAGCGAGTCGAAACGCCCGCCACGTCGGCGCCCCCGGTCGTTGAGCGAGCGAGGCGAGTCGAAACGACCGCCACGTCGGCGCCCCCGGTCGTTGAGCGAGCGGAGCGAGTCGAAACGACCACGTCGGCCGCGACCGGCTCGAGGAGGGGCTGCGCACCCGAGCGCTGCAGGTCAGGGCGGCGCACCTCGACGCCGTGCCGGCGCGCATCGGCCACGAGCGTGGCCGGAGAGTAGAACCCCATCGGCTGTGACCGTAGCAGCCCTGCCAGGAATGCAGCCGGATAGTGCAGCTTCAGCCAGCTGCTGGCGTAGACGAGCAACGCGAACGACAGTGCATGCGATTCCGCGAACCCGAAGTTCGCGAACGCCTGGATCTTCTCGTAGATCGCGTCCGCGGCATCCCCCACCAGTTCGTGCCGGGCCATGCCGGTGTACAGCTTCTGCTTGAGCGACTCGATGCGCTCCACCCCGCGTTTGGATCCCATCGCACGGCGCAGCAGGTCGGCATCCTCCGGCGAGAGGTCGCCCACTACCATCGCCATCTGCATGAGCTGCTCCTGGAAGACCGGGATCCCCATCGTGCGCTCCAGCACCGGCTGCAGCTCCGGGTGCGGATACGTGACGACCTCCTGCCCGAGCTTGCGACGCACGAACGGGTGCACGGCGCCGCCCTGGATGGGGCCGGGCCGGATGAGCGCCACCTGGATGACGAGGTCGTAATAGCTGCGTGGGCGCAGCCGGGGCAGCAGTCCCATCTGCGCGCGGGACTCGACCTGGAACACCCCGATCGAGTCGGCCCGGCACAGCATGTCATAGACCGCCGGCTCCTCCCTCGGGATGCTGTCCAGGCCCCAGAGCTCTCCGGTGGCATCGCGGACGATGTCGAAGCAGTGCTGCAGGGCCGACAGCATCCCGAGCCCCAGCAGATCGAACTTGACCAGGCCCATCCATGCCGAGTCGTCCTTGTCCCACTGGATGACCGTGCGGTTCTCCATGCGCGCGTGCTCGATGGGCACGACCTCACCCACTGGCCGCTCGGTGAGCACCATGCCCCCGGAGTGGATGCCCAGATGGCGCGGCGCCTTCAGCAGCTCGGTCGCGTACTCCACCACCTGATCGGGGATGTCGTGATCGGCCTCGGTGTCCAGCAGGGCACCCCACCGCTCCACCTGCTTCGACCACGCGTCCTGCTGGCCCGGTGAGTAGCCGAGCGCCTTGGCCATGTCGCGCACGGCGTTCTTGGGCCGGTACTGGATGACGTTGGCCACCTGCGCCGCGCGCTCGCGCCCGTACCTCCCGTACACGTACTGGATGATCTCCTCGCGCCGATCGGAGTCGAAGTCCACATCGATGTCGGGCTCCTCCTCGCGGATGCTGGAGATGAACCGCTCGAACGGGAGGTCGTACTTGATCGCGTCGACGGCTGTGATGTCCAGCAGATAGCAGACGACGCTGCTGGCGGCCGAGCCGCGCCCCTGACACAGGATGCCGCGACGCCGGGCCTCCTGGACGATGTCGTACACGATGAGGAAATAGCCCGGGAAGTCCTTGCGCTCGATGACCTCGAGCTCCTTCTCGATGCGAGCGCGATGCCTCTGGGTCGCATCCGGGTACTTGCCGGGGACCGCGCCCCACACCAGCTGGCGCAGATGCGACATCGGCGTGCTCCCGTCGGGCAGTTCCAGCGTGGGCAACGCGGGCTTGACGCTCTGCAGGCAGAAGGAGAGCTCGTCGGCGAGTGCGACCGTCCGCGCGACGGCTCCCGGGTAGCGGGCGAACCGCGCGGTCATCTCGGCGCCGGAGCGCAGGTGGGCGCCCGCGTGCACGGGCAGCCAGCCGTCGAGCTCGTCGAGGCTGCGCGTGGCGCGCACCGCCGCGATCGCCGCGGCCAGATGCCGCCGCCGCGGCGTGGCGTAGTGCACGTTGTTGGTCGCGACCACGGGCAGCCTGCGTTCGGCGGCAAGGGCGGCGAGGAGGTCGTTGACCGTCGTGTCCAGCGGATCGCCGTGGTCGATGAGCTCGACGTTCACGGCCTCCCGGCCGAACAAGGCGATGAGGCGGTCGAGCTCCGCCGCGGCGGCGGCCGCTCCCCCGGTGAGCCCGCGGTCGGCCAGCGTCCTGCGGACGGCGCCCTTGCGGCATCCGGTCAGGATCGCCCAGTGACCATCCGCCCGCGCCGCGAGCTCCTCGAGGTCGTAGACCGGCCGTCCCTTCTCGGCTCCCCGCAGCTGTGCGGCCGTGATCGCACCGGCCAGCCGGTGATACCCCTCCTCCTGGCGCGCGAGGACGAGCAGATGACTGCCCACCGGGTCGGCCTCGCCGTTCTGTCGCCGGGGAAGGTCGAGCGACAGCTCCGCCCCGAACACCGTGTGCACGCCGAGACCCGCGGCGGCTTCTGCGAAGTGGACGATCCCGTAGAACCCGTCATGATCGGTGATCGCCAGGGCGTGCAGCCCGAGCCGCTCAGCCTCTTCGGCGAGCTCTTCGGGCGAAGAGGCACCGTCCAGGAACGAGAACGACGAGTGCGCGTGCAGCTCGGCATACGGCACGGCATCGGCCGGGCGACGGATCGCCGGCGGCACATACGGACCCCGTTTGCGGCTCCACGCCGGGCTGTCGCCGCCGTCGGCGTCGGCGGGCACCCCGGCCGGACGACGACGATCGCTGAGCATCCGCTCGAGCTCCGACCAGGCGATGGCGGGGTTGTTCCATCCCATCAGCGCACCCCGCGCCTCGTCGTATCGCGCCTCGTCGTATCGCGCCTAGTCATATCGCGCCTCTGCCGCCCAGCGGCCGTCCTCGCAGACCAGCAGCCAGGCCTCCTGTTCGGCATCCACGACCTGGAACCGATGCGCGCGACGAGCGCGTGCGGCATCCCAGTCGCGCTCATCGACCGTCCACGGCCCCGCCCACGAGACGATGTCGCGGCGACGACCGGCGGCGGTGAGCCGGGCCGGCGGCGCGGTGAGCCCTCCCCGGCCGTCGACCTCGACGATCACGCCCGCCTGCGAGACGACGTCGACCGGCCACGCGCGGGGGAACACCGTCGCCGGCGCGGGAGGCGGCAGACTGCCCGGCCACGGGCGGGAACGCTGCTGCGCGGCTGTCGCACGGTCGCCCCACGGCACGAGCACCTGCCGCTCGGCCAGCCATCGCCCGCCGCCGACCGCCGGGGTGAGCACGCCGCGATGGCCGAGCATGGCCTGTACGCGTGAGAGCGTGCGGTGCACGCGCTCGTCGGGTCCCGATCCGAAGATCGCGGGCTGGTGGGCGGATGCCGCATCCACCACGGCGGGTGAGATGCCCACCCGCACCACTCCGCTGCGCAGCACCCGGTTCTGCGCATCTTCGGCCAGCTGCCAGCGCACCCGATCGATGACCGCTCCGGCGTCGAACGACCGCGGGTGCAGCCACACCCGTTCACTGCGTTCGCCCCGCTCTCCGTCCAGGTCCACGCGCAGCTCGGTGCACACCAGGCCTGCGGCGTCCAGACGCGAGACGAACTCGTCGGCGGCGATGCGCATGCCGAAGGCCACCTGCTCGGCGACCTCCACCGCCGGTTCGAACGCGACCTCGCGGTCGAGCTCGGGCGGCGGCACCCGTGCCGTCACCGGCCGGGAGTCGGCTCCGGCCGCCAGGTCGTGCAGACGGGTGCCGGCTGGGCCGAACCGGTCTCGCACGAGCGCGTGGTCGAGCGCGGCGAACGCCCCCAGGGTGCGCACGCCGAGCCGGCTCAGCAGGTGCGCGAGCTCGTCGTCCTGCAGTGCCGTCACCGGCAGCGGTGCCAGAAACGCGGCTGCACCCCCGGCCGGCACCACCCGCACCGGACGGTCGGCCGCTGCCGCACGCGCGGCCTGCTCGGCCGTGAACAGCCCGTCGGCGACACCCGCGCGCACGCCGGGCAGCTCTTCGGTCTCGGCGAGCGCATCCAGGATCTCGCACGCGGCGGCATTCTCGCCGCCGTAGTATCGCGCGGGCCCCTGCGCGTGCAGCGCGCACAGCCCCGGCCGGACGATCTGCACGCCGGGCGCGAGCTGCTCGACGAGCGAGACGAGCGGCGAGAACAGACGCGCATCGCGCCCCGGGTCGGCCGGCACGATCTCAAGTCGGGGGCAGCGTTCCTGCGCATCGCGGCGGCGCTGGCCCCGCCGCACGCCCTCGACGCGGGCGGCGGGAGAACAGGCCACGACCGTGTTGCCGTGCACGACGGCGACGGGCGCCTCTGTGGGTGCGGCAGACCGCTCCCGCAGCAGCGCCGTCACCGGCCAGTCCGGGAACCACAGCACGAGGCTGCGCACGGCGCCCACCTCACCCCACCGCCTGCAGAGGCTCTCGGCGTTCCCCGGCCCAGGACGAGGTCGCGGCCAGCCCACCGGTGTCATCGGGCAGCAGCAGCCGCGCCCGCCGAGGCAGGGGCCGGCGGCGACTGGTCACGCTCACGGTGAGAGAGCGACGGGTGAGGTATCCGTGTCCGTCTCCGACACCGGACCACTCCGGGGTGTCGATACCCACAGACGCCTCGGCCTGCGGCCACGCTCCCTGCACGAGCAGCACTGTGCCCTTGTCGCGCAACCGCGCCGACAACCGTCCGATCTCGGCGTCGCCGACCCGGCCGCCCGGCCGTACCGCCACCACCGGCAGCACGTCGGCCACGGTCGCCGTCACGGCGAGCCAGCGCGGGCCCGGATCGGGGATCAGCACGAGCCGGGACAGGTCGACCCCCAGCTGCTCGGCCGCTTCGGCGCCGAGCTCCGGCATCCCCACCGCCGCGCACCACGAGCCCTCCTGCGAGGGACGGGCCAGCAGGGCGAGCAGCAACGAGGCCGAGGGTGCCACGGTGTACACGGACCCGGGGCGCAGACCGCCACCGGGCAGCAGCGCTGCCAAGGCCGGCAGGGTGGGCAGCACGGGCGCGTGCAGCCGCCGCCCCTGCAGCTGCTCCACGCGCGCGCGCAGGCGTGAGATCTCGGCCGTCGCCGCCGGTGCTCCCATGATCGCCCTCACTTCTTCATACTAGAACACATGTTCTAGGTACTCAATCGTAGGAACGATGATAAGCACCCCCTCCGACAGAGAACAACCGCCTATCTGCCTGCTATGTTCGACAGTCCTATGGTGACGCAGCTGATCGGGATGCTCGAGGCGCGAGCTGGTGCGATGGCGGGTCGTGCGCGGTTCAGGCGCCGCCGGCACGCGCGCTGGGCAGACGCAGACTGCCGTACCGCTCCATCCGGTGCCAGCGCAACCGCGTGCCCGCGATCGCCGTGAACACCGATTGGATCACCACGAGGTACATCAACTGCCGGTAGACGAACTGCTGCAGCGGCAGCGCCCACAGCGCACGCATCGACTCTCGGTCCAGAGCCAGGGCGAACGCCGCCATCACCATCTGCAG
>CALKHM010000303.1 GCA_937988695.1 uncultured Microbacterium sp.
AAAGATCCCGCCGATACGCTGCGACCGTGTGCTCGCTGAGGCCACGCTCGACGGCGACGTGCCGCAGGAACGCGTCCACCGCCCGGTCCAGCTCCACGGCGCTCAGTCCTCGGTGACGCCGGCTCCGACCGGCCGCGACCGACCGGGCCACGGCGCATCGCCAGGCACCAGCGTCGACCAGCCGCGGGCCCGGGAGGCGTGGGCGGCGAGGGTGGCCACCACCAGCGACGGATTGTGCACGCGTCGCTCGAGCACGGCCGTCACGACCTCGTCCAGCGGCTCCCATCGCACCTCGATGTCGGCCTCCTCGGCCTCGCGCTCGAACCGCTCGGCCGCCGGCGCCAGATCACGCGCCAGATACACGCGGATCGCCTCGTCACTGCCTCCGGGCGTGGTGTGGAACTCCGCCAGCACGTCCCAACGCGCGGCGACGAGGTCGGCCTCCTCGGCGAGCTCCCGCTGCGCGGCGGCCAGAGCGTCCTCGTCCACGACGTCGAGCAGCCCGGCCGGGATCTCCCAGTCTCGCGCGCGGATCGGATGCCGGTACTGCTTGATCAGCAGCACTCGATCGTCGTCATCCAGCGCGAGGATCGACACGGCCCCGGTGTGGTCCATGTACTCGCGCACGATCGTCTGGCCGTCGTACACGACCTCGTCGCGCCGGATGTTCCACACCCGCCCGTGATACGCGGTCTCGCTCCGGGTGACCTCGGCCTCGGCCGCCTCATCGCGCAGCGGCTCAGTCATCGTCGCCTTCGTCGTCGAACAGCTCGCTGGCACGGTGCCGTACGAGCGCCTCCGCGACGAGCCCGCGGAACAGCGGATGCGGCTCGGTCGGGCGCGAGCGCAGCTCGGGGTGCGCCTGCGTGGCGATGTAGTACGGGTGCACGTCACGGGGAAGCTCCACGTACTCCACGAGGTTGCGGTCCGGCGAGAGCCCGGAGAACACCATCCCCGCCGCGCTGAGCCGATCCCGGTACGCGTTGTTGACCTCGTAGCGGTGCCGGTGGCGCTCCGACACGCGGGTCGCACCGTACATCTCGGCAGCCAGCGACCCCTCGGCGAGCTCGGCCGGGTACAGTCCCAGTCGCATCGTGCCGCCGAGGTCTCCCGCCGCCAGGATGTCGACCTGCTCGGCCATCGTCGCGATGACCGGATCGGCGGTGGCGGGGTCGAACTCGCTCGATGAGGCCCCCGCGATCTCGGCGACGTGCCGCGCGTACTCGATCACCATGCACTGCAGGCCCAGGCACAGGCCGAGCGTGGGAATGCCCTGTTCCCGGGCGAAGCGCAGCGCGCCGAGCTTGCCCTCGATGCCGCGAATGCCGAAACCGCCGGGCACCACGATCCCGTCGAGGTCGGCCAGGGCCCTCTGCGCACCCTCCGGCGTCTCGCACTCGTCAGAGGCGATCCAGCGCACGTTCACGTGCGTCTCGTGCGCGAACCCGCCCGCTCGCAGCGCCTCGGTCACCGACAGGTAGGCGTCGGGAAGGTCGATGTACTTGCCGACGAGCCCGATCGTGACCTCGTGCCGCGGGTTGTGCACGGCGCTGAGGACCTTCTCCCAGCGCGACCAGTCGACGTCGGCGGCCTTGGTGAGCCCCAGGGTGCGCACGATGTAGTCGTCCAGGCCCTGATCGTGCAGCATCGACGGGATGTCGTAGATGCTCGGGACGTCGACGGCGTTGACCACGGCACGCTCGTCGACGTCGCACATCAGCGCGATCTTGCGCTTGTTCGCGTCGGTCACGGGCCGGTCGCTGCGCAGCACGAGCGCATCGGGCTGGATGCCGATCGAGCGCAATGCCGCCACCGAGTGCTGAGTGGGCTTGGTCTTCTGCTCCCCCGACGCGCCCATGTACGGCAGCAGCGAGACGTGCACGAAGAATACGTTGTCACGACCGAGCTCGTGCCGGATCTGGCGCGCCGACTCGATGAACGGCTGCGACTCGATGTCGCCGATCGTGCCGCCGACCTCGGTGATGATGACATCCGGCTTCGGCACGGCATCGGCCTGCAGACGCATGCGGCGCTTGATCTCGTCGGTGATGTGCGGAATGACCTGCACCGTGTCGCCGAGGTACTCGCCGGCGCGCTCGCGTGCGATGACCCGCGAGTAGATCTGACCGGTTGTGACATTGGCCGCCTGGTTGAGGTTCACGTCCAGGAACCGCTCGTAATGGCCGATGTCGAGGTCGGTCTCGGCGCCGTCGTCGGTGACGAACACCTCGCCGTGCTGGAACGGGCTCATGGTGCCCGGGTCGACATTGAGGTAGGGGTCCAGCTTGATCAGCGTGACCTTCAGCCCGCGCGACTCGAGGATGGCCGCCAGCGACGCCGCCGCGATGCCCTTGCCAAGCGAGGACACCACACCGCCGGTGACGAAGATGTGCTTGGTGGTGTCGCCGTTGGCCGCGGTGTCCGCGAGGGGATCTGAACTGCCTGCGCCAGAAGTATGCATCACGGGCTTTTATCCTATCAGTCGGCTGCGGGCTTCTTCGGCACCGCCCGTCGGTCACGGCGCCGTGTTCGCCAGGGACAGCAGCTCCCGCGCGTGGCTGAGCGCGGACGCGGAATCGGACAGGCCCGACAGCAGGCGGGCCATCTCGGCCTCGCGGTCGTCGCCGGTCAGACGTCGCACGCTGGAAGCCGTCACGGTGCCGTCGCCCGCCTTGACCACGCTCAGGTGGTTTCCTGCGAAGGCGGCGACCTGGGCGAGGTGGGTGACGGCGATCACCTGGGCGGACTCGGCCAGCCGCGCGAGCCGGCGTCCCACCTCGATCGCCGCTGCTCCGCCGATGCCGGCGTCGACCTCGTCGAAGACGAACGTGGGCACCGGGTCGGTGGCGGCGATGACTACCTCGATGGCCAGCATCACGCGGCTGAGCTCGCCACCGGATGCTCCGCGTGCGACCGGCCGAAACTGCGCGCCCGGATGCGGGGCGAGCAGGATCGTCACCTCGTCACGGCCGTGCACCGACGGCGCAGCGGTCTCCACGGCGACCTCGAGCCGGGCGTCGGGCATCGCCAGGGCGCGCAGCTCGGCGGTGACCGCGGCGCCGAGGCTCGCCGCCGCGGAGGTGCGCGCGGCTGTGAGCGCGCCGGCCGCGTGGTCGAGCGCGGATGCCTCGTCATCGAGCCGCGCGGTGAGCCGGTCGATCCGGCCGGTGTCGTCGTCGAGCTCGGCGAGCCGGGCGGATCCGGTCTGCAGCAGCTCGATCGCGGCCTGGAGCGTGCCGTGCCGCCGCACGAGGGTCGACAGCTCGGCACGGCGCTCCTCGACGGCGGCGAGCTCCTGCGGACCCGACTCGTCGAGATCGGCGAGGTAGCCGGACAGCCCTGCGGCAAGGTCCGCCGCGCGATAGGCGAGCTCGGCCGCCTGATCGGCGAACTCCGTCAGCGCCGGGTCGCTGGCCGCCGCACGCTCCAGCCCACGCCGTGCCTCGCCCACGAGCATGCCGACGTCGGGCTGGTCGTCGTCGGCGGACAGCGCCGCGTGCGCGGTGGCCGCCGCCAGGCGCAGCTCCTCGACGTTGGCCAGCCGCTCGGCGCGAACGGCGAGCTCGTGGTCTTCGCCGGGCTGTGGGTCGACCTGTTCGATCTCGGCGATCAGCGCGCGCAGATCGGCGGCCTCCCGGGCACGGGTGTCACGGTCGGCGACGAGCGCCGCGAGCTCCCGGTCGGTGGCCTGCCACGCGGCGAACGCGTCGTGGTACGTGGCCAGCGCGGCCTGGATCGCCGCGCCGCCGAAGCGGTCCAGGGCGTCGCGCTGGGCGGCAGCCGACCGCAGCCGCAACTGGTCGGACTGCCCGTGCATCACGACGAGCTGATCGGCCAGGTCGGCGAGCACTCCGGCCGGCGCACTGCGTCCGCCGACCGTCGCACGGCTGCGTCCCTCGGCCGTCAGGGTGCGAGCGAGGTACAGCTGCGCACGCCCCGCGTCAGCGGGCTCCACGTCGCCGCCGGCCTCCCGCACGCGATCGACGACGGGACCCTCCTCGGGGACGATCCACACGCCCTCGACGGATGCCTGCGCGGCTCCGGCGCGGACCGCCCCGGAGTCGGCCCGCTGGCCCAGCAAAGATCGGAAGAGCACACGTCTGAACTCCAGTCACGCCAATATCTCGTAT
>CALKHM010000304.1 GCA_937988695.1 uncultured Microbacterium sp.
GGCTACGACGTCGCCGACTACCGCGACGTCGATCCGCGGTTCGGCACGCTCGCCGACTTCGACGAGATGCTCGCCGAGGCCCACGCTCGCGGCATCCGGCTCATCGTCGACCTGGTGCCGAACCACTCGTCTGACCAGCACGTCTGGTTCCAGCAGGCTCTGGCTGCCGCGCCGGGAAGCCCCGAGCGCGCCCGCTACCTGTTCCGCGACGGCCGTGGTGCGCACGGCGAGCTGCCGCCGAACAACTGGGAATCGGTGTTCGGCGGGCCCGCCTGGACGCGGATCACCGACGCCGACGGCACACCGGGCCAGTGGTACCTGCACCTGTTCGACTCCTCGCAGCCCGACTTCGACTGGACGAACCCCGACGTGCGCGCCGAGTTCCGCGACATCCTGCGCTTCTGGCTCGACCGCGGTGTCGACGGGTTCCGTGTCGACGTCGCGCACGGCCTCATGAAGAAGAAGGGGCTGCCCGACTACCGCCCGGCCGAGGGCACGGGCTCGATGGGCGGCGACGCCGCCGACGTGCCCTACTGGGGCCAGCCCGAGGTGCACGACGTGTACCGAGAATGGCACCGGGTGCTCGCGGAGTACGACGGCGACCGCGCACTGTGCGCGGAGGCCTGGCTGCCGACGATCGCGCAGACCGCACTGTGGGTGCGGCCCGACGAGATGAACCAGGCGTTCAACTTCTCGTATCTGATGACCGAGTGGGATGCCGCGAAGCTGCGCGAGGTCATCGTCGACTCGCTGCGCGAATACGCGGCAGTGGGCGCACCGAGCACGTGGGTGCTCTCGAACCACGACGTGATCCGCCACGCGTCGCGCCTGGCGTTGACCGCCGACAGCCCGCAGGGCGAGGGCATCGGCCCGAACTCACCCGGCAAGCCCGATCCGGTGCTCGGCCTGCGCCGTGCGCGCGCCGCCACCACCCTCATGCTCGCGCTGCCGGGCTCGGCCTACCTGTATCAGGGCGAGGAGCTCGGCCTGCCCGAGGCCATCGAGATCCCCGACGAGGCGCGCCAGGACCCCACCTGGTTCCGCACGAACCACGAACGCTACGGCCGCGATGGATGCCGAGTGCCGCTGCCCTGGGTCGCCGACGAGCCGGCGTTCGGCTTCAACGACACCGGCGCGTCTTGGCTGCCGCAGCCGCGCGAGTGGCGGGCCCTTGCCCGCGACGTCGAGGCGGCGGATGCGGCATCCACCCTGTCGCTGTACACCACCCTGCTCGCCGAGCGGCGTGCGCGGAGCCTCGGCACCGGCGCACTGGAATGGGTCGAGGGCCGGGGGCCGGAGGTGGTCGCATTCCGCAACCGGAACGTCACGGTGCTCGCCAACCTCGGCGCCGAGCCCGTCGCGATCCCGGCGGGACGGCTGATCGTGGCCAGCGGACCGGTGCACGAGGATCTTGTGCCGACCGACACGACGGTCTGGGTCGAGAACATCTGACCCGGGCCGGAGGACACGCCATGGTGAGCATCGACGAGGTCGCCCGCCTCGCGGGGGTGTCCACAGCGACCGTGTCGCGCGCGCTCAGCGGCCGCGCGCGCGTGTCGGACAGCGCGAAGCAGCGCGTGCATGCGGCGGCCGCCTCCCTGGGCTACGTCGTGTCGGCATCGGCCTCGAGCCTGGCCTCGGGACGCAACCGCAACGTCGGCCTGCTCGTGCCGTTCCTCGAGCGCTGGTTCTTCAGCACGGTGCTCTCCGGCACGGCCGCCGAGCTCATGCGCCAGGGCTACGACACCACGCTGTACAGCCTCGCCGAAGACCGCGACCTGCGCCGCAACGTGTTCGACACCCTGCTGCGCCGGCGGCGCGTCGACGGGGTCATCGCCGTCTCGCTCGAGCTCGAAGACGACGAGATCGAGGGGCTGCTGGCGCTGGGCATCCCGGTGATCGCGATCGGCGGACCGAACCCGAAGCTGAGCACCCTCACCGTCGACGACGTCGGGGTGGCGCGGCTGGCCACGCAGCACCTGCTCGCGCTCGGCCATCGAAGGATCGCCCACATCGGCGCCAGCGCCGAGTTCGACCTGGACTTCCACATCCCCACCCAGCGCCGCCTGGGGTTCGAGCAGGCGCTGGCCGACGCGGGCGTCGATGTGCGCACGACCCGTTTCGAGCCCGCCGACTTCACGATCGAGGGCGGTTTCCGCGCCGCGAAGCGGCTGCTGGGCGGGGCGGGCGCGCGGCCCACGGCGATCTTCGCCGCGTCGGACGAGATGGCGATCGGCGCGCTGCTGGCGGCCCGCGAGCTCGGCCACCGGGTTCCCGACGACCTGTCAGTCATCGGCGTCGACGGTCACGAGCTCAGCGAGTTCTTCCAGCTGACCACGGTCGACCAGTTCCCGCTGCTCCAGGGCGCCCGCGCGGCATCGGCGATGCTGGCGGTCCTGTCCGGCGCCGAGCCGCCGGAGCCCACACCCCTGCCGTTCGAGCTGGTCGTGCGCGCCACGACCGCTCGCCCACCGGAGTGAGGGCCAGGATGCTGCGGATGTCACGTTCCCGACCTCGTCCCGTCACGGGTTCATCACCTGCCGTGCGCCGCGTTGCACGCGGGTCGCAACAGGCGTAGTGTCGCCCGCCGTGACAAGCGAAAATCGCGACACGACTCCTGAGTCGCCAGCCGTGAAGCGCATCCTGATCGGCGACCCCCTGGCGTCGCAGAACGCGGACGAGCATCTGCTGCCCAAGCGCATGGCCCTGCCGATCTTCGCCTCCGACGCGCTGAGCTCCGTCGCCTACGCCCCGCAGGAGATGCTGATGATCCTGCTGGGCGGGGGTCTGGCCTTCCTCGCGTTCGCCCCGTGGGTGGCCGCCGGGGTCGTCGTGCTGCTGATCGTGGTCGTGCTGTCGTACCGGCAGCTCATCCGCGCGTATCCGTCCGGCGGCGGCGACTACGAGGTGGCGCGCACGAACCTCGGCGAGATCCCCGGCGTGGTCGTGGCATCCGCCCTGCTCGTCGACTACATCCTGACGGTCGCCGTCTCGACGGCGTCGGGGGTCGACAACATCATCTCCGCGCTGCCTGCGCTCAACCCGTGGCGCGTCGAGTTGGCGGTGGCCTGCGTCGCGCTCATCGTCATCGTGAACCTGCGCGGGGTGCGCGAGGCCTCACGGGCGTTCGCGATCCCCACCTACGTGTTCGTGGGCTCGGTGGGCGTGATGGTGCTCACCGGGCTGCTGCGCACCGCGGTCGGCGCGACGCCCGTCGCCTCCAGCGCCGACTATTCGCTGCACGCCCAGAGCATCTCGCAGGCTGCGATCATCCTGTTGCTGCTGCGCGCCTTCTCGAGCGGATGCTCGGCCCTGACCGGCGTGGAGGCCGTGGCCAACGGCGTGCAGGCGTTCCGCCGACCGAAGATCCGCAACGCCCGCATCACGCTGGTGATGCTCGGCGGTATCGCCGCCCTGATGTTCGCCGGGCTCGTGACCCTCGCGCTCCTTTCCCGCGTGCACTACGCCGAGAACCCGTGCGACCTGCAGGGCTTCGACTGCACGGCACCGCAGCCGAGCCTGATGGCGCAGCTGGCCGCCGCGACGTTCGGGATGAACTCGGTGCCCTTCTTCATCGTGCAGGCCGCCACCGCCTGCGTGCTGCTGCTGGCCGCCAACACGGCGTTCAACGGCTTCCCGCTGCTGGGAGCCGTGCTCGCGCGCGACGGCTACGCGCCCAAGGCCCTGAACACCCGAGGCGACCGGCTGGTGTACTCGAACGGGATGATCCTGCTGGGCATCGCCGCCATCGCCGTGCTGGCCATCTACCGCGCCAATCTGTCCAACCTCATCCAGCTGTACATCATCGGTGTGTTCGTGTCGTTCTCGCTCGGCCAGATCGGCATGATCCGGCACTGGATCCGCGGGCTCAGGCGCATCCGCGCACTGCCGGAGGACGCCCGTGCGCAGCAGACGGCGAAACGGCAGCAGCTGAGCTTCCGTCGGGGGCTTGCCATCAACAGCCTGGGTGCCACGATCACCTCGTCGGTGCTCGTGATCGTGACGATCACGAAGTTCACGCACGGCGCATGGCTGGTGTTCCTGGCGATCCCCATCCTGTCGACGCTGATGATGGGCGTGTACCGGTACTACCGCGACGTCGAGCACGAGATCCGGATGGATGACACCGTGCACTTCGGCGCCGCGGGCGACGTCGCCCTGATCCTCGTGAACCGGCTGCAGAAGCCTGTGCTGAAGGCCCTCGACTACGCGCTGGCGGCCAAGCACTCGCAGACCATCGCGCTGCACGTGGCCGTCACCGCCGAAGAGACCACGGCCCTGCAGAAGGCCTGGCAGGCGCACCGGATCCCGGTGCCGCTGGTCAGCGTCGAGTCGCCGTTTCGCAGCTATGCCGGGCCGGTCATCGAGTTCATCCGCCAGTACCGGGACGCGCACGGGCCCTCGGTGATCACCGTCTACCTGCCGCAGTACATCGTCGGGCACTGGTGGGAGCGGATCCTGCACAACCGTCGCGCGAAGCGGATGGCGCAGCAGCTCATGCTCGTGCACGGCGTGACGATCACCCTTGTGCCGTGGCTGCTGGACTCGTCGGAGCTCATCTACGGCCGGCGGTCGCGGCCGGTGCCCGGGCAGGAGCGGGCAGGCCGCCCGTTCGAGCCCGGAGCACGCTTCACCGCGCAGCGGCAGTCCGCCGGCGACGAACAGCGGCGCCCTGCCGGCGACGAGCCGCGCGATGGGGTCGATCAGCGGGTCGGGGGCGAGCCGCGGCAGCCCACCGGCGACGAGCAGCAGCACGTCGGCAGCGAGCAGCGGCACTGAGCCGCGGCATCCGGGACCGCGGGTGGCCCCACGGGGCCGGGTGTCCTGCCCATCGGGCGCGTGCACGCCGCAGGACGCCCCGGCCGGCATCCCGGCCGGCTGCCACCGCAACACGGCGTGCCGCGCGCCGCGTCCGACAGTGCGCACGCGCGCGCCGCATCCGACAGTGTGCACGCGCGCGCCGCGTCGACGGATGCCGCGAGCCCGCGCATCAGCTCGGAAGGAGCTCGCGCTCCAGGCGCTGGTAGCTCAGCTCCATGCCGTCGGCCATGCCGGTGGCCAGGATCATGTCGCGGGTCGCGGCATCCGGATACTCGATGAGCAAGGTCAGCAACGTCGCGCCATCCTCCTCGTACAGCTGCAGATCGTTGAGGGTGACCGGGCCCTCGGTGTCGCTCATCTTCTCGGTCGTGACCGCACGGCGCGGGGCGTCCACCACCAGGGTCTCGCCTTCGAAGCCGAACGGCTCACCCTCGGCCCCGGGCTCTGGCTCCCACCGGTAGCGGTAGGCGCCGCCGACGCTCGGGTCGACATCGCACACCGTCATCCGCCAGCCGTCGGGTCCCAGCATCCAGCGCCGGATCAGCTCGGGCTCCTGGTGCGCACGCCAGACCAGGTCACGCGGGCCATCGATCAGCCGGGTGATGCGCACATGCTGGTCGTCGAGCACCTCGACCTGCGTGCCCTTGCCGCCCGCGTACGCGCGCAGGTCCTGCAGCACGGCGTCGAGCTGCCCCATCGCCAAACGCGTGCCCTCGACCATGCCCATCGCGACGGCCTGCTCGAGCGACTCGACCGACGAGAAGTGGGTGACCCCGTTCAGGCGCGTGCCCGTGTCGGTCGGCTCGAACGCGAAGACCATCCGCATCGGCGGGAGGTCGTCGGTGAGATCGCCGTTCTCGTCGGCGAAGCCGTCGAGAACCTCGAACGACCGCGGCTCGTCGATGGTGAGGAACTCCCAGCGACCGCGCGAGGTCTCGCCGTGCGGCCCGACCATCGCATACTGGGCGAGGCCGCCCGGGGCGAAGTCGAACTCGGTGAAGGTGGCTGGCCACCCCGGAGGACCCCAGAAGCGCTCGAGCTGGCGCGGGTCGGTGAACACCTTCCACACGCGGTCGGGGGATGCCGCGAACTCGGCGACGATGTTCATCGTGAGGTTCTCGGCGTCGGACGAGATGTCGGTGACGGGCATGACTGCTCCTTGTGGGTGTGTCGGTATGGGCGTCTTGCGGTGGGGCGCCGGTGGCGTGGCCCGTGTGGTCGTGGCCTCCGCTACGACGCGTCGTCGGCCAGCAGCGCGTCGACGCGGTCGATGCGATGCCGCCAGAGGTCCTGATAGCGCTGCAGCAGGTGCTGCGCGCGGGCGATCATGGCGGGGTGGGCCGGTGCGCGCCGCTCCCGCCCTTCGGCGCGCTTGACGATCAAGTGCGCAGCCTCGAGCACGGCGACGTGCTTCTGCACCGCCGCGAACGACATCGCGTAGTCCGCGGCCAGCGCCGACACCGACTGCTCGGAGGTGACGGTCCGCCGCAAGATGTCGCGACGCGTCGCGTCGGCGAGGGCCCGGAAGATCCGGTCCACCTCGTCATCGCTGAGCTCTCGTTGTGAAACCATTTGGTTGTAGGTTACGTGACGTCCGGGCGCGGGTCAAGAGGCGTCAGTGGTGCTGTGCAGGAAGTGCCTATCGTCACCGATCGCCACCAGAACGCACTCGCCAACGGTGTCATCCGTGAGCTCAGGAGGGCTCTCCCGCGCCCAGCCCGGCCACGCGAACGCGTCGACGCCGAAGACCGCTCCAGGCCGCTCCGGCGTCAGCGCGCGGCTCGCCGCCGCCGCATCCCCCATCCGATGAGCACCATTGTCGCGGCGAGCGAGATCACCCCGAACCACAACGAGCCGATCTGCAGGATGATCGGGATGCTGAACGCAGTGAGGATGCCGCCACCGAGGAACGGCTCGTAGATGAGCTGCTTGTACCCGTACGCGCGCGCGGCGCCCGTATGCCGGTCGGGATCGGCCATGTCTGCCAGCACGAATCCGGTCGCCACATTCCCCTGCGACTGCCCGTAGTCGGCGATCGCATGCTCGAACCAGTCCCCCACATGGATGCGGGGCCCGAGCCACAGCATCCCGAGCACGCTCCAGGCGAACGCGATGATCGTGAAGATCACCAGCGCGGGGATGTTCGAGCCCAGGGCCGCAAGAGACATCGTGCCGATGGCTGCGGCGATGAGGATGTCCAGGGCCAGGCCCGTGATGTCGTTGACGGTGCGCCGCTCGACGAGGTGCTCGTGTTTGGTGAGCGTGAGCACGAGCTGCACGAGGAACCCGCCGATGACCGTGAAGGGGAACAGCGGGAAGCGGTCGAAGACATCGGAGCCGACGGCGTTCGTGGCCGCACGCAGCAGGGTGAGGATGACGATGGCGATCGCGATCGCGATCGCGATGCCGCCGAAACTGCGACTGATCGATCCGAGACCGGCCTCGCCGGCCTGATCACCCTCGTTGGGCCGCACCTCCTGCATCCGGCCGGCATCCTCACCACGCGCAGCGCTGTTGCGGGCGACGTGGATGCGAGGACTGCGCACCGCGTAGTTCACGAGGATCGACCCGCCCACCACTCCCGTGATCATGCTGATGGTCGCAAGTCCCAGCCCGACGTCGATCATCTCGGGTGCACCGGCCTCGGACAGCAGGCCGCCCATCCCGGCGATCGTGCCGTGTCCGCCGGCGAACGAGAGCTCGAGGATCGACCCCGCAGCGTCGGGGATGCCGAACAAGGGCGTCAGGACGAACACCACGGCGAACGCACCCAGTGCGAACTGTCCGAATGAGAACACACTGCCGAGGATCACGTGGGGCGCGGCATCGTTCCAGATCTGCTTCACCGACGGCAGCGCCTTGCCGATCATGATGCCCGCGAACACCACATTGATCAGGAGCCCAGGTAGCCGCGACATGACGTCGACTGCCTGTGCGGGGATGAGGCTGAACCCGGTGAGGCCGAGTACCTGCGGCCCGAGCAGGAGGACGAGGAAGCCCGCGATCACGCTCGCCGGCAGATACAGACGCGCGAGCAGCGGGATGAAGCGTCGGATCACGAGCGCGGCGACCAGCGCGATGCCCAGGTAGACGAGTCCGAGCCCCGCCCACTGCGCATCCGTGTACTCACCGAACATGGGGACAGTCTTGCGCATGGCCGGCCGCAGCAGTGCCGGACCGACGTAGCCTGGATCCATGAGCGTGTCAGTCGGCACCCGCGCTTTCGATGTGCGCACCGTCCGGTCGGACTTCCCGATCCTGCAGGAGGCCGTAGCGGGCGTTCCGCTCGTCTACCTCGACTCGGCGGCGACGAGTCAGAAGCCACGTGTCGTGCTCGACGCCGAACGCGCGTTCCTCGAGCATGAGAACGCGGCGGTGCATCGTGGCGCGCATACCCTGGCCGCGCAGGCCACCGAGTCGTTCGAGGATGCACGCGCCGCCGTCGCCGGCTTCGTCGGGGCCGAACCCGGGGACATCGTGTGGACCTCGGGCGCGACGGCAGCGCTGAACCTCGTCGCGTCTGCGATCGGCAACGCGAGCAGCGCGGCCGCCGCCTCTCCCAGGCACCTCGACGAGGAGGCGCGGTACGCCCTCAGCCCCGGTGACGAGATCGTCGTCACCGAAGCCGAGCATCACGCGAACCTCATCCCCTGGCAGCAGCTCGCCGCGCGTACCGGGGCGATCTTGCGGCACATCCCTGTGCACGACGACGGCACGCTCGATCTTGCCGCCGCCACGGAGCTCATCGGCTCCCGCACGCGCGTGCTCGCCTTCGCCCATGTCTCCAACGTGCTCGGGATCGTGAACCCCGTCGCGCAGCTGGTCGCCCTGGCGAAGGATGTCGGCGCGTTGACGGTGCTGGACGCCTGTCAGTCCGCCCCCCATCTTCCGCTGGACCTACCTGCGCTCGGCGTCGATCTCGCGGCCTTCTCGGGGCACAAGCTGCTCGGTCCGTACGGGATCGGTGTCTTGTACGGGCGCCGCGAGGTGCTCGATGCGCTTGCGCCCGTGTCCACGGGAGGCTCGATGGTCACGACCGTCACTCTCCAGCGCGCCGAGTTCGTGCCGGCGCCGCACAAGTTCGAGGCCGGCACGCAGCCGGTGTCCCAGGCCATCGCCCTCGCCGCTGCCGTGCGGTATCTCGAAGGGCTGGAGATGAGCGCCGTGCACGAGCGCGAACGACTGCTCGAGCAGCGCCTGCGCGACGGGTTGCGTGCGATCGAGGGCGTGCGACTGCTGGGCGACGCGGATGCCGAGCGGGTCGCGTTGTGTGCGTTCGACGTTGAGGGCGTGCATGCGCACGACGTAGGACAGGTGCTGGACGCGCGAGGCATCGCCGTGCGCGTCGGGCATCACTGCGCACAGCCGCTGCACCGCCGCTTCGGCGTGACCGCGTCGGTGCGAGCCAGCGCGTCGGTGTTCACCACCGAGGCGGAGATCGATGCGCTGCTGGATGCCGTCTCCGGCGTGCGCGCCTTCTTCGGAGCCGGGCGATGAGCGGGAACGAGCTCGAGTCGCTGTACCAGGACCTCATCCTCGACCACGCGAAGCATCCGCACGGCTACGGGCTGATCGACGGGGAAGGTCCCGCGACCGAGTCTCATCAGCGCAACCCGGTGTGCGGCGACGAGATCACGCTGCGGGTGCATATGGACTCGGGCGACACGATCCGCGACCTCACCTGGGAAGGATCCGGCTGCTCGATCTCGCAGGCGTCGGCATCGATGCTCTCGTCGCTCGTCGACGCGCACGACAGGTTCCGCCACCCTGGTTCCGGGCGGATGCCTCGAACCGAGGCATCCGCCCTCGTGGAGGCCTTCCGCGAGGCCTTGCGCTCACGCGGCACGATCCCGCTCGACGAGGAGCGATTCGGGGATGCCGCCGCCCTGTCGGGCGTCTCGCGGTATACCGCGCGGGTCAAGTGCGCGATGCTCGCTTGGGTCGCTCTCGAGAACGCCCTCACCCGGGTGTGAGCAGTCTCTGTCGACGTGCTCGGGCGAGGCGCACGTCCCCCGCTCCCTCTCCACGTTCGCCTGGCACCTGCCGGCTCACCCCCGCTCGCGCGGGGGCACTTGCGCGGGTCGATGTGAGCAGCGTCAGTCGGGGGCTCACCCCTGCTCGCGCGGGGAGCACCTGATCGGCCACGGGATGCAGGTGGGCCGGGCGGGCTCACCCCCGCTCGCGGGGAGCACAGCTTCAGCGTCGAGCTGAGCGGCGCCTTGAACGGCTCACCCGCGCTCGCGCGGGGAGCACTAGGTCGCATGGCATTCCAGGGTCGCGCGCTCAGGCCCACCCCGCTCGCGCGGGGAGCACCGCCCACTCAGACGCTGCGGCGTTCAGCTCCTGGGCTCACCCCCGCTCGCGCGGGGAGCACACGCCGCCCTGGGCGAAGTTGTAGCCGGTCGTCGGCTCACCCCCGCTCGCGCGGGGAGCACGAACTCGCGTCCACGATGCCCACCGGCTGGTGGGGCTCACCCCCGCTCGCGCGGGGGAGCACTGGGTTTGAACCGCTCCTTCAAGGCGCACCCCGGGCTCACCCCCGCTCGCGCGGGGAGCACCCAGAGTCGCCACCCGGCGATATGTAGGTGTCGGGCTCACCCCCGCTCGCGCGGGGAGCACCCGACCGCCACGAAACGGTTCGGCACGCTGGTGGGCTCACCCCCGCTCGCGCGGGGAGCACGCGAACCACCCGACTCCCGTCGACGTCGGGTCCGGCTCACCCCCGCTCGCGCGGGGAGCACGTCTCGGGGCGGCCAGTCGGGGTGGACCTCGACCGGCTCACCCCCGCTCGCGCGGGGAGCACCAAGACGGCGGCAATGATGTCACGTCGAGTGGGGGCTCACCCCCGCTCGCGCGGGGAGCACGACCGGGTGCGGCGGGCGGTGCCGGGTCGGGCGGGCTCACCCCCGCTCGCGCGGGGAGCACCTTCCGCATCCCTCCCTTGTGCAGATCATCGCGGGCTCACCCCCGCTCGCGCGGGGAGCACGAGGCCGTTCCTCGCGGGGTGCCTGATCAGGCCGGCTCACCCCCGCTTGCGCGGGGAGCACCGGAAGACCTGCATTGAGAAGCTGGGTGCCGGGGGCTCACCCCCGCTCGCGCGGGGAGCACCTGCTATCCGAACCATGTTGGTGTCGAGCAGCCGGCTCACCCCCGCTCGCGCGGGGAGCACGTATCTGGCGGAGGCTACGCGGATGGTGCGCCGGGCTCACCCCCGCTCGCGCGGGGAGCACTCGCGGCGGGCCCGCTGCGGGATCTGGCGGCCGGGCTCACCCCCGCTCGCGCGGGGAGCACTGGTTCGTACCCGAGCCCCGGTTGGCGGGCATGGGCTCACCCCGGCTCGCGCGGGGAGCACCGCCTGCCAGAACGTGAAGGGCAGGTCCGCCACGGATCACCCCCGCTCGCGCGGGGAGCACGTCAGAACGAAGTTGTTCGCCGGCGCTGTCTCGGGCTCACCCCCGCTCGCGCGGGGAGCACCCATCCGCGGAAGCGATGCAGGTCGGTGGGTACCGGCTCACCCCCGCTCGCGCGGGGAGCACTCGCGGCGCGCCTTGATGTGAACCCGGTCGACGGGCTCACCCCCGCTCGCGCGGGGAGCACTCGCGGCGCGCCTTGATGTGAACCCGGTCGACGGGCTCACCCCCGCTCGCGCGGGGAGCACTTCGCGAGCAGCAGGTGCCACTGCGCGTCCGGCGGGCTCACCCCCGCTCGCGCGGGGAGCACATGCCGAGGCCCCCCGTCAGGGTGTCCGACGCGGGCTCACCCCCGCTCGCGCGGGGAGCACTCCAGCGACCCGATGTACGCGCGAGAAGCGGACGGCTCACCCCCGCTCGCGCGGGGAGCACCCGAGCAGCCCCACGAACCAGGTGGCGACGGTGGGCTCACCCCCACTCGCGCGGGGAGCACGTGTCGGTCAGCCGCAGCCCCGCGCACAGGCCCGGCTCACCCCCGCTCGCGCGGGGAGCACCCGACCCGGAACATTCAGGTGTCGGGGTGCACCGGCTCACCCCCGCTCGCGCGGGGAGCACCGGGTGGTCAGGAGGGTGCGGGACGCTGTCACAGGCTCACCCCCGCTCGCGCGGGGAGCACGCCCCAGCCGTCGCGTCCCAGAATCGCGGAGTTGGCTCACCCCCGCTCGCGCGGGGAGCACGTACCCGTCGAAGTAGTCACCCAGCCCGGGTGAGGCTCACCCCCGCTCGCGCGGGGAGCACTTTGCCGGGCACGAGGGGTCCGGGGTCGGCACGGGCTCACCCCCGCTCGCGCGGGGAGCACTGCGGGCCTGACCTGGCTGTGGACGAACGCGGTGAAGCCGGTGTTCGGGGCTCACCCCCGCTCGCGCGGGGAGCACTACCCAGCTGGTCGGGCACCTATCGCACGTCCTAGGCTCACCCCCGCTCGCGCGGGGAGCACGAGGTACACCCGTACCCGACCCGACTGCGCACCGGCTCACCCCCGCTCGCGCGGGGAGCACTCGGCTCCCGCAGATATCGAATTCATTCTTATGGGCTCACCCCCGCTCGCGCGGGGAGCACGCTGGATTCTCTCGGGCATGTTTCAATCCCCTGGGCTCACCCCCGCTCGCGCGGGGAGCACTTTGTGCAGAAGCACTGGGGACTCCTCCTGTCCGGCTCACCCCCGCTCGCGCGGGGAGCACGTCACCCGCAGCGGGGCGCAGGACGAAGCCGGGGGCTCACCCCCGCTCGCGCGGGGAGCACGGGTGTGGTGCTCCCGGACGGACGGTTCTTGTGGGCTCACCCCCGCTCGCGCGGGGAGCACCTCGCGCTTGACGACCGCACGGTAGAGGCCGTGGGCTCACCCCCGCTCGCGCGGGGAGCACGCGATGGTGCGGCCGACGGTGCGGACCTTCGTCGGCTCACCCCCGCTCGCGCGGGGAGCACTCTTTGCTGTGTCCGAGGGCAAGCTCCTCGCCGGGCTCACCCCCGCTCGCGCGGGGAGCACCACTGGGTGAACCTTGAGCGCATCCTCGGCGAGGGCTCACCCCCGCTCGCGCGGGGAGCACTTCCACACACCCGCGAGCCGGTGACCCCACGCCGGCTCACCCCCGCTCGCGCGGGGAGCACGGCGGGTGCGGGGTTCGAGTCCTCG